>JAJYHV010000004.1:0-12357 GCA_021790515.1 Pseudomonadota bacterium | reverse complement strand
CTACGCCTGAACCCGCTTTTGGCTTGACCAGAATTCCGCTACCCGCCCCACAGCCGATCACCCGGCTGTGCGCTGGCGTACCAGCGGTTCAACATTTTTCCTCCGTCGGCGGGTTCACCGGCAAATCCCGAGGCAAAATCAGCCGGTAAAAATGGTCGATAAGGCCCTTGCTTCACCTCAAAAATCACGCCACCACTATCGAGCGACAACACGGCATGCCATGTCCCTGCCGGTGTTTCCTGCGCCATACAACCATCACCGAGCACTACCCGTTCAGTCACAAAACCCTGTTCATCAAAATGCAGCACCACGAAGCGTCCCTGTAACGGCAACAGCAATTCCCAGGTATGCAGATGCCGGTGTGGCAAGATCAGCGTATCCGGCTCCATCGCAATCGCCAATCGTTGCACATCGTCCTGCAAGGTCTCGTGCAAATTCAGGTTCATGCGCGCGCGGGCAGATGCCTGCGCCTGTTGCGTCAAATACGCCAAACCTGCTGTATCAATTTTTTTCAAAACCTTTCCTTTCCCGCATCAATTTCCAGTAAAATTTATCCTTTGAATGTTCCCCGTGGAATTCTTTGCCCATCATGCGTTATTGGCTCATGAAATCGGAACCTTCCGATGTCAGTATAGACGATCTAGCCCGACTGCCCAACCAGACGGTCGCCTGGTACGGTGTACGCAATTATCAGGCACGCAATTTCATGCGCGATGACATGCAAACAGGTGACGGCGTGCTGTTTTACCATTCCAGTTGCAAAGAACCCGGCATTGCCGGATTGGCGCGCGTCAGCTCCGCCGCCTATGCAGACCACACCCAATTCGACCCGCAACACAAATATTTTGACCCCAAGGCCAGCCTGGAAACACCGCGCTGGTTTCATGTTGACGTGCAACTGGTGCGCAAAACCCGCCTGCTGCCCCTGACCGAACTGCGTCATCATCCGGAACTGCAGCACTTGCGTATCCTGCAACGCGGCAACCGCCTGTCCATCACCCCTGTCGAAGCAGGGGAATATGCATTTATCGTCAACCTGCTCTAATACGAGGACGCCATGACCTTTCACGAACTACTGCACAGCATCATGCAACACAGCCGTTACCCCATCGCCAATGGCGATGTCATCAACACGCTACAAAGCGCGCTCGACGAACAACACCCCAACCAGACCGCAGGCGGCATCATCGCCAGCCTGTACCGCAACAGCGGACTTGCCAGCCCGGAAGACTCGCTCGAACGTGTACAGGCAGTGAAGGCCCTGGGTCCTATCCGCCTGTTTTACATGAAAGACGATGCACCTGTCGAAGGTTTCCGCATGGTAGAAGACATCGTTCACGCCATTGATGGCGCCTACAACGACGAAGCATTGCGTCAAAAATCCTGAGGATAATCGATGCCAGTCAACCTTGCCCCTCCGCAACCGGACGAACTGCTACCTGTAACCGGTATCCAGATTGGTATCGCCAGCGCGGGGATAAAAACCCCCGGCCGCAAAGATCTGACTGTCATGCAACTGGCCGCCGGCAGTCAGGTTGCCGGTGTATTCACACAAAACCGCTTTTGTGCTGCCCCGGTCATTTTGTGTCGGCAACATCTGGCTACGACTTCTCCGCGCGCGCTCGTCATCAATACCGGCAACGCCAACGCAGGCACCGGCGAAGACGGATTAGCGCGTGCGCGCGAAGTCTGCACAGCGCTGGCACAAGAACTCGGCTGCGCACCGGCAGCCATTTTGCCGTTTTCCACCGGCGTCATCATGGAGCCCTTGCCCGCTGACAAAATATGCGCCGCACTGCCGCAAGCAGTGGCAAACAGCCATGAAAACCAATGGCTTGCCGCAGCGCAAGCCATCATGACCACCGACATCGTCGCCAAAGGCGCTTCGCTTACCCTCGACATTGACGGCCACACCATTACCGTCACCGGCATTGCCAAAGGCTCCGGCATGATTCACCCAAACATGGCCACCATGCTGGGGTTCATCGCCACCGATGCCGCTATTGCTCCTGCCGTCCTGCAACGCATGGTCAAAGCCGTCGCCGATGCCAGCTTCAACAGCATCACCGTCGATGGCGACACTTCAACCAACGATTCGCTCATGCTCATTGCCTCTGGCGCAACGGCTCTACCACGCATCGACGACAGCAACAGCCATGCGTGCGCTGCACTTCAGGCCGCCATCACGACAGTTGCCGTTCGACTGGCGCAAGCCATCGTGCGTGACGGCGAAGGGGCAACCAAATTCATCACCATCAACGTAGAAGGGGGCGTCTCGCGTGACGAATGCCGTCAGGCAGGCTACGCCATCGCCCATTCCCCGTTAGTCAAAACGGCATTTTTTGCCTCCGACCCCAACCTGGGACGAATCCTCGCTGCCATCGGCTACGCGGGTATCGACGATCTGAATGTCAACCGCCTGCAACTATGGCTGGATGACGTTCTGGTGGCCGAAAACGGTGGCCGGGCAACGAGCTACCGCGAACAGGACGGTCAACGGGTGATGCGACAAAGCGATATCACCATTCGCGTGGCGCTGCATCGGGGCAATGCCAACGCCACGATATGGACCTGCGATTTTTCCTACGATTATGTCAAAATCAATGCCGAATACCGCAGCTGAGCAATTATTTGAACGCGTGCACCAATTGCTGGACCGTCTGGAAATCTGGTTGCCTCCCGCACCAGCAACGCCGGACTGGTCAGCGCACCTTGCCTTTCGCTGGCATCGGGAGGGCCGGGTGGGCAGCTTCCTGCCCATTCCACACCTCCAACCCATGCCGCTGGAACGTCTGAGCGGAATCGACACACAAAAACAAAAGATTTTTGCCAACACCGCACAATTCGTGGCCGGAAAACCCGCCAACAACGTGCTGCTCACCGGCGCACGCGGCACGGGCAAATCTTCCCTCATCAAAGCCATGCTGACCCATTTTTCCGCGCAGGGACTACGCATGATTGAAGTCAAAAAAGCGCAGCTCGCCGATTTACCCGACATCAGCGCACAACTGGCCGACCGGCCGGAGCGCTTCATCATTTTTTGCGACGACATCAGTTTTGGCGCAGAAGACAACGACTATCTGGCGCTAAAAGTCGCCCTTGACGGCAGTCTCGCCAGCGCGCCGGACAACGTCCTCATCTATGCCTCGTCAAACCGGCGGCACCTCATGCCGGAAAGTCAGCTTGACAACGCCGCAAACGGAGAAATCCACCCCAACGAAAACGTAGAAGAAAAAATCTCGCTATCCGACCGTTTTGGCCTCTGGCTATCGTTCTATCCTTTCGATCAGGACGCTTATCTGGCTTGCGTCGCCACCTGGATTGACGCATTGAACGTCAAAGTGGACGACCCGCAAGCCCTGCGCGCCGCCGCCCTGCAATGGGCGCTGGTGCGCGGCAACCGCTCAGGCCGCAGCGCGCGCCAATTCGTCAACGACTGGGCGGGAAAATTCAGCCCGGCCAGCGCCTTTTGAACCGCCGGCCATGTTGCAACGCGGCTCATGACGGAATAAAGGGAAGCACAGTACATAACCATGGTACATAATCGTGGTACATAATCGTGGTACATTTTTTTGGTATTCGTAATTGATCGTTGATTCAGTGACTTCTATTGGCGTGAACTTTATAAATAAATCGTATTTTGTTATTGACAAGCACCCGCACGTCACTCATACTTAAATCGTAGTAAGTAGTTGACGGTCGTTTTGACCAACTCGCACCTCGGAGCGCTGGGGCCTTCTTCATAGGAGAAACGCCATGCAAGTTGCCATCGCACCGCCGCCCATCCCGATAGGCAAGATCAAGAGCTTTGGGCCATTTGGTCCGAAATACGAGGTGGGCCAGGCCCTTCGCCAGTTGGATGACGGCGATTGGATGATCGAGATCACGATGATCGAAACGGGCGAGAAGGCGGAATACCGCTGGACACACCTGAGCGATGACCCGGAGGCGCACTGATGTATGCCGTCGCTTTTGACCTGGTGGTGGCCGACACCGAAAAACATCACCCGAAGGGCGTGACGCAGGCGTATACCGAAATTGGCGCGGTGCTTGGTGAACATGGCTTCCGGCGCGTGCAGGGTAGCTTGTACGCTACCGACGACGAAAACATGGCGAGTCTGTTTCTTGCCATCCAAGCGCTGCGAACCCGGACGTGGTTCCCGAAGTCGGTGCGTGACATTCGCGCCTTCCGCATCGAACAGTGGTCCGACTTCACTGCTGTGGTCAAGTCGTAATGTCCATGAACCATCGCAATCGCTCATGGCGTGCCCAATGGACGTCTGAACCTGTGAGTCGTACCGCCGTTCACAAGAGCGGCGTGACGGCTCGCGTCCAACCCAGTCCTACCGACCCGACGAAGGATCGAATCACCCTGGACAATACGGCCACGCTTGACCTTGATCGGTGGGGCTTGGGACAGTTGACAGAGCAAGCCGTCAAGCTCTGGCTGGAGGGGGAGTTTTGACGATTCTTCAACTCCCGGCGTACAACGTCTTGAAGGTCGATTCGACCGAACATGACTACCACATCGTCGCCGAACCTGTTGAGCCACGGCGTTCCTGTCCGCATTGCCAATCCGCAAACACCGTGGGGTTCGGTCGCCGTGAGCAGCTTGTTAAAGACCTGCCGATTCACGGCAAGCGCGTCGGCATCTACGTCGATACCCGGCGCTTCCAGTGTCGGGAATGCAATCGCACGTTCTTTGAGGGCTTGCCCGATGTTGATGAGCGTCGAGCCATGACGACCCGACTGGTGAAGTGGATCGGTCAACAGAGCCTGAAACGCACTTTCACCAGCATTGCGGAAGAAGTCGGCATCACCGAAGGAACCGTTCGGCTGATCTTCAAGGACTTCGTTGCCGACTTGGAGAAAACAGTTCGTTTCGAGACACCGAAATGGATGGGCATCGACGAAATCCACCTCATCAAGCCACGTTGCGTCATCAGCAATATCCAGAATAACACCATTGTCAATATGCTCCCGAACCGGGACAAGAAGACGGTTGTGAACTATCTCTACAACCTGCAAGGGAAGAAGGATGTTCAATATGTGGCGATGGACATGTGGACGCCGTACCGTGACGCGGTGCAGGCCGTCATTCCAGACGCCCGGATCGTGATCGACAAGTTTCACGTTGTCCGCATGGCCAACGATGCCGTGGAGAAGGTCAGGAAATCGCTCCGCGAGCAACTGACGCCCAAGCAGCGCCGGGGCTTGATGCACGACCGCTTCGTGCTGCTCAAGCGCGAACGCGACCTGAACGACCGGGAACGCCTGCTGCTGGATGGCTGGACAGCCAACTATCCCGAGCTGGGAGCCGCGTACAAGCTCAAGGAAGACTTCTATGGCATCTACGAAGGGTCGGCCAGCCCGCAGGCCGCACTGAGCGCCTACGAGGCTTGGAACAAGACCGTGGTGCCCGAAGTGCGCGATGCTTACTCTGACCTGATTCGGGCCTTCACGAACTGGCAACCGTGGATTCTCAATTACTTCGACCATCCGGTGACGAATGCCTACACCGAGAGCTTGAACAGTCTGATTCGGGTTATGAATCGGTTGGGGCGCGGCTACAGCTTTGAGGCGCTGCGAGCCAAGATTCTGTTTACCGAAGGCGCGCATAAGCGCACGTTGACCCGACCAAAGTTCGAGCGCAAGCGTGAACCTGGGTTTGCTGAAATGGGCTTCGGCGTACCGGATGAAGCTATTGGCTACGGACTGCCGTCCGGCAGCTTTGGGAAGGCAGTCTTGACGCCAAAGAAAGAAGCGCCAAAAACTGAGCGTCAACACGAACCGCCGGGGCCACCGAAGAACTACGGCGCGGATATATCAACCCTTGTCCGCATGATCGAGGCTGGGGAGCTTTGACCGCGTTTCAACGATCAATTACGAATACCCCATTTTTTCACCCGAACCAACTCTCGACACAACCGGATTAACGCCCCATGCCCCCTCCAATCATTCATGTTGCTGTCGGTATCCTGCAAAACGCAGCTGGCGAAATTCTGCTCGCCAGTCGCCCGCCCGACAAACCCTGGCCGGGCTATTGGGAGTTTCCGGGCGGTAAAATCGAAACGGGTGAATCCGCTCACACCGCACTGCTGCGTGAGTTGAAAGAAGAGCTGGGTATCACGGTCAAACACGCTACACCATGGATCAGCCTGTTTCACCACTACCCGGCCACACAAGTGCACCTGCATTGCTTTCTTGTTGACGACTGGGAAGGCGAACCACATCCACACGAAGGCCAAAAATTATGCTGGCAATCGCCCTTTGCACTAACCGTCACCCCGCTGTTGCCTGCCAATCTCACCCTGCTGCGCGCCTTGCGCCTGCCCACCATCATGGGCATCACCCCGGAAAACAACGACCCGGCCACATTCCTGCCACAATTCGACCATGCCCTGTCACAAGGATTACGCCTCATTCAACTCCGTGACGCATCCTTGCCACCACCCGCTGCCCAAACCCTCATCGAACACGCACAGGCACGAGGCGCCAAAATCGTCATCAACAGCGCCATGCCATATGCCAGCACACTACGTGCAAACGGAATTCACCTGACAGCGGCACAGTTGCACGCCCAACACACCCGTCCGCCCTTTCCACTGGTTGGCGCGTCCTGCCACAACGCAGCGGAGCTGGACAAAGCCGAATCACTGGGATGCGATTATGCGTTGCTGTCGCCCGTCCTGCCAACCCCGACACACCCGGGCGCACCACATCTGGGCTGGACTGAATTTACGCGGCAGATACAAGGACGCAGCATGCCAATTTATGCCCTGGGTGGCATGCAGGCCGAAATGCTGCCCATTGCCAAAGAACATGGCGCACACGGCATCGCCCTGTTGCGGAGCGCCTGGCAATGAAGTGGCAACGACCCATGCTGCGCCTCTTGCTGGCAGTGCTGCTGGCCAGTGGACTCATCGCTTCAGTCTACGTTACCATGCACCGGCAACCCAACGCGCCAACCATGGTTCAATGCCCGCAACTGCCCGGCATCTGCCATTTCAAACTTCCCGACCAGCGTCCGGTCAGTCTCAGTTTCAGCGCACGCCCTTCCGCCCTGCACCCCTTTCTGTTACAGGTAAATGTCGCGAACGCCCACACTGTCGACGCCCGCTTCAACATGGTCGGCATGGACATGGGAGACGTACACTACCCATTATCGACACAGACATTGTCTAACTGGAAAACCAGTGTTATCCTGCCCGTATGCGTTAGTGGAAAAAGAAATTGGGTGCTGCAACTCAACGTTGACAATCAACATGTCAGCATCCCGTTCATCAACTGACCATTCAAAAATAATTAAAACAATCAACACCACTCCCCGCAAAGAGTTATGCTCACCTGTTCATGGTCACCCGACAACTATCACAAAAGTGTCACACACAGCGAAGCACAAGCCCATTATAATTTCTGCTTATTGATTGAGGAGCGAGTTCATGCCACAAGAACACACCTATAAACAGTTTGATGCCGACCTGGAAAACGTGCGCGCGCGCGTACTCCAAATGGGTGGGATGGTCGAGCAACAAATTGACAACGCCTTGCAGGCGCTCATCAAGGCCGACTTCGAACTCGCTGACGACACGGTAGCCCGCGACCATCTGGTCAATGCACTGGAAGTGGAAATCGACGAATCCTGCGCGCAAATCATTGCCCGTCGCCAACCAACCGCTTCCGACCTGCGCATGATCATCGCCGCCATCAAAACCATCACCGACCTCGAACGCATCGGTGACGAAGCCGCAAAAATCGCCCGCATGGTACGGGAAATCCACGAAGATGGCCGCATCATTTCCGCCCGGCTCAACCAGATAGGTTTCATGGTCGAAATCGTTACCGACATGCTGCAACGCTCACTGGACGGCTTTGCCCGTCTTGACACCAACGACACCACGCTCATTGCACGCAAGGGCCGGGACGTCGATGAAGAATACAATCTGGTGCTGCGCAACCTCATCACCTACATGATGGAAGATCCCCGCACCATCAAAACCTTCATCGACATCATGTTCGTCGCCAAATCCATCGAACGCATGGGCGCCCATGCCCGCAACATCTCCGAATACGTCGTCTACATGGTCAAAGGCAAAGATATTCGCCACACCAAAATTGACGAAATTGAACAGCATATCGGGTAATATCGCAACACAAAACCCGATTCATGCACAAACCATGCACAACCGGCAACCGCTGATTCCTTCCGCCAGAAGTCCATGCGGGAGTTAATCGGCGGCTCCCTGGAAACCTGACAGATTGACGACCGAATACCCGACATAGTACCCTGTCAGCACCCTGTTATTAGCACCCTGTTAGCACAATGCCATCGAGATGGCATCAAGCACCAGAATAACAATTCGGAGACAACATGAACGACCTCTTCACAGAAGAATGGCTCACCCGCTTTTCCCGCAAATGGAACAACGACGCAGAAATCGTCAGCCAACTCGCAGCAGCCAACTTTGATTCACGGGTCTGTTTCGGCTATACCGAAGCAGCGCAACCGGAAGTACTCATCGATATCCAGCGTGGCAGCGTAAAAAACGCAAAACGCTACGACCCGCTGACCGACCAAAAACCCGACTGGGATTTACGCGCACATCCGGAACAATGGCTAAAATGGCGTGGCAACGGCCCCGGCATTGCCGGCCTTGGCATGGCAGTGGCCAGCCATCAACTACAATTTGTGGCAGGCGATTACCGCCGCATGATCCGCCAACCCCTGCTGGCAGGCCCATTTCTCAAGTTTTTTTCTTTTCTGTGAACCGCGCCGCCAACCGACCAGCCCGGCTTTTTCATGGTCGTTCCTAAGGAAACACTGATTTATTCCTCCATGAGCCGCGTTGCGACCATGTGGGAATGAATCAGCGGCTTCCCCAAGACGAAATGCCGGATCAGGCTTGCTTGAGATGTTTGCGATAAACGAACACACTCAACAACGCGAACAAGCCGGAGGTTCCACCGGCAAACATGGCAATTCGCGGGCCGAACTGGTCGGCGATCCAACCCATTAACGGCGCGCCAAGCGGCGTGCTGCCCATGGCGATGGCAAACAGGATGGCAATCACCCGCCCGCGCATGGCGGATTCAGTAGTAAGCTGAACCAGGCTGTTGGTGGATGTCATGAAAGTTTGGGTGCTGATTCCCACCGCCATGAGCACCATCCCGAAGCTGAACAAACCCGGCATAATCGCTGCCAGGCACATGCTGATGGCAAAACCTGCGGCCGCCATGGCAAGCAAACGAATCGATGGTGTGGAACGGTGTGCTGCCATCAGCGCACCGGCTACCGAACCGACCGCCATGATCGAACTCAATATGCCATAAGTTTGCGCATCGGCATGAAAGGCATCGACATCCATCGTGGAAATGAAGATCGGAAAATTGATGCCGAATGTGCTGATGAAAAACATCATCCACAGAGCCAGTTGCAGGTTGGGATGCCGGGCGACATAATGAAAACCTTCCAGCAATCGGCTATTGACAGCATCCGGCCTGTCGATCGGATGCAACCCGCTGGCATCCAGCATCAGCAAGGAAACCAGCACGGCCAGATAAGACAGCCCGTTCAGAATGAATGCCCAACCGCAACCGGTCCACTCAATCACCAGACCGGCAATGGCCGGGCCGATCATGCGCGCGGCGTTGAAAGATGTCGAATTGAGCGCGACCGCATTGGGCAAATCGGTTTCGCCAACCAGATCGGAAACAAAAGTTTGCCGGGCCGGCGTATCGAACGCCGAGACACAACCAAGCAAAAAAGCCAACAGATAAACATGCCAGAGCTGCACCATCCCGCCGATACTGAGCAGACCCAGAATGAGCGCCAGCACACCAGAAGCAGCTTGCGTGGCAAACAGCAGCCAGCGCCGGTTAAAATGATCTGCAGCAAACCCCGTGACGGGCAACAACAAAAACTGCGGCCCAAACTGCAGCGACATGATAATGCCAACCGCAGCCGCACTGTGATGCGTGAGCTGGGTAAGCACCAGCCAATCCTGCGCCACGCGCTGCATCCAGGTGCCCACGTTGGACACAATGGCCCCGCCCGCCCAGATTCGATAATTGCGTTGGTTCAAGGAACGGAAAGTGACTGGAAATGGCAAGTTGGAATTCGGGACAGGGGCAATGGCCGGCATTTTACCAGATTGTGTGATATCCCCCCATCCGAGCGCACGAATCAATTTTACTTTGCCGTGAACAGACATCCACTTTTTTGTCTCAAGGTTTGTCTCAAGGTTCGTCTCAAGGTTTGTTTCAAGGCATTTCTGCGCCACGCGTTTGATGCGCAGCCTTTCGGGAACGTTGGGGATACCAATGCGCAAAGCGGAAGCGGTATTTTCCAGGATATGTGACAACCATTCTGAAAAACGCCGGCTTCCATGAAGTGAAGTCTCCCGCCACCAAGCGCGTAAACGCTTTGCCAAACCAATTATTATGAACAAAATACAAATAGCAATAAGCGTGTTAGACTTGGCCTTCTCCGGCTTTTCATTTATGCTTCCACTTACGCTTCCATAACCACTTTATTCCTCTTGCCATACCTTCCGAGATATGAGATATTCGCCGAATTGCATTTACTCGCTGGCGTTGCATAGTGACGCCGAGGCTGATCTCGATCATATTTATGAAGAAGATGAAGATGCTGGCTCAGATATCGCGGTTTTTCTCGAAGAGGCCAAAAACAACCAGGAAACTCTGGATAACCTGACGCGCAAAGGCTACGTCCAGTATGGGGAATGGCCATTTAGCGTAGATGAGTGGGAGGAGGCAAAACGTTCCAGATACAATTTATGGCGCGTCAGGTTGTTGTGGTTAGATGGCGCTGCTTCGAAGTATCGAATCATCTATGCCTTCCATACCGTCGAGTACCGTTACTACATACTTGGAATCGTTAATCGGAATTTTAACTATGACCTTCAACATGAGCGCTCAAAACAAATCCTCGCAGCCTGCGACGCCCTCAATATTCCCCGTTATTAAGCGCTACGGCTCGCCCTATGCGTTAGTCAATCCGGGCAGCAAGGCAAACAATGTTCTGTCTATCGTTGAGAGTGTTGTGCACGCACCGTTGCCAGTCGGTTACCGTGAGATTGACGACATAGTCCGCGCACACGAAAGCAATCCTCGCCATGCTGCCGCTTTGGCTCGTGCTCGTCAACGATTGGCAACGCATGTCGAAGACATGTCGCAAAAACCTACAGTTGCTTCGTTACGGATGAAGGCTGGTTTATCACAGGCCAGAGTTGCTGAACTCCTTGGTAACTCTCAATCCAGCTACTCTCTCATTGAATCTGGCCGGCGAGCCGACATACTTCACTCAACCTTTGAAAAACTAATCGTAATTTTTCAAGTTTCGCGGGACAAATTGGCTGATGCTCTCAATAACACTCAAGAGAAAACATGATGAGCCACAAATCCCGGTATTTGGATGTTATCTACTGTGACGACATTCGCAATGAAGTCGGCAATAAATTTTCCTTTATGGGAATTTACACACGAGAACTGACAATTCCGAACCCTACGTTGCTGCCGAAGTTGTGCATTGCGGTCAAAGTGGTTACGGATATTGATGATCCTTTAGAATCAATCACGGTTCGTGTTGTCAAGATTAACAATGGCAAAGAGGTAGAACTGTTATCCACAGACTCGCTGCCCCTGCCTTCACTTACAGATACGCCCGCTCGTGACTGTGATACAACTTGCATGTTGCTGCAGATGCAATTCGTTCTGTCTCCATTTCAGATTGAAGAAGATGCGACCATTCGAGTTAAGGCGACTACCGAGCGCGAAGAGTTAATCGGAGCAGCTCTGCGCCTCCGAATAGATCAACCTGCTGCTGCCCCGACAATCCAGTAAACAAAAGAGTGGTCTGGCGAGCGGTTACGTTTATTTGCAGGATTTATTGCGTATCTACTTCACATATATATTTATTAAGGGGCGATCATAGCTTATGCACGCGTATTTCAATCCGGTAACAGCCAGGCTGTGCGTTTGCCGAAAGAGTTTCGCTTTTCTGCAAATCAGGTGGAAATATTCCGTCGAGGCGATGAGTAGCGCATGACCTGACACCTTGATCCGGTAAAGACTCAATATGGTTTTTATTCAGTCTTGCTGCAACAATTGATCAACATGTTGTTAGCCCGGTCATATTCACTTCCTTTTCAAAGCCAGGCAGATTTTCCTGCCCAATGACCGTTTACACAAAATTTCTGACACCCCTTACACCCTCAGGCTAAATCGGCACCCGGCTTCAATCCTGCATAGAAACTGTCACAAAACCGTCGTATAATGCACAAACAGCATGATGCGCACACAGCGCTACCGATGTCCAACCCCAATCATGATAAAGCA
>JAJYHV010000061.1 GCA_021790515.1 Pseudomonadota bacterium | reverse complement strand
GGCGTGGCAAAACCCGACATCAGCACGCTGGGCACCACCAACGTAAACGTGCCCAGAATTGCTTGCTGCTGGGTATTGCACACAGCGGACAACATCAAACCAATGCCATTGACCGACAGGACATACAAAAACATGCTGAACACCAACCAGCCAAACGAACCGGTGAACGGCACGCGAAACAGAATCATGGCGATAACGCTCATCGCGATGCCCAGCACCATACCCACTAACAATGCCGGGACCATTTTTGCCACGATGATTTCACCCGGCGTGCAGGGTGAAACCAGCAATTGATCAAACGTCCCCAATTCGCGTTCGCGCGCAATCGACAGCGCGGTCAACAACAAGGTAATGAACGTCACCAGAATGCCGCCAATGCCCGGCACCACAAACCACTGATAGATCAGATTGGGATTGAACCAATGTCGCACTGGCGCCAAGTCGTCAATGGAAACCGTACCTGAATAAAGCTGGGCGTTGAGATTCGCGTTGATGCTGCTCAGATACGCCAGCAAAATCTGGTTGGCGTTTGCGCGCCGCCCATCCAGAATGACTTGCACGCTGGCTGTTTTGCCTGCCGCCACGTCACGCGAGGCGGTTTCGGCAATTTCCAGCCCGGCCATGACTTTTTTGCGCGCAATCAGATCACGCATGGCTGCTTCGGAGTGCACCGGATACAATTGATGCACAAAGCTGGCAGCGCCTACCCGTTCGATCCACTCACGCGACCAGGCACCGCTGTCCCGGTTGTAGACCGCAATATCGGCATGATTCAAATCCAGCGTCGCCGCAAACGAAAACACCAACAACTGGGCAATCGGTGGCCCAATCAACAACATGCGGCTCTTCGGGTCACGCAGAATGCTCAACAATTCTTTGACAATCAAGGCTCGAATGGCGGGAGAAAGCCAACGAAACATTCAAGCCTCCAGCGATTTGTGCAGCTTGCGCCGCGCCAGCAAGAAAAAAACTGCGCCAATGCCCAGCATGGACAGCATATCGGGGATGAACAATGCCCAAACGTTACCCACCAGAAATACCGTTTGCAGCGTGGACACAAAATAGCGCGCGGGCACGATGTGGGTCAGCCAGCGCACCGGCCACGGCATGGAACCGATCTCAAACAGAAACCCGGACAACATGAATGCAGGCAAATATCCGGAAATGAGTGCGAATTGCGACGCGATGAACTGGTTTTTGCTCAATACCGAAATCAGCAAACCTTGCCCCAACGCAGGAATCAGAAACAGACTGGTGGCGAGCAACAACGCCCACCATGAGCCATGCAACGGCACCCGAAACAAAAACACTGCCAGCAGGCTGGCAATCGACATTGCCACCAGTCCCAGCAAGAAATACGGCACCAGTTTGCCCAACAGAATTTCCGGCACCGAAACCGGGGTGGACATCAATGCCTCCATCGTACCGCGTTCCCACTCACGCGCCACCACCAGCGCCGTTAACAGGGTGCCGATGATGGTCATCACTACCGCCAATGCCCCCGGCACCAAAAACCGGCGGCTTTCCACATCCGGGTTGAACCAGAATCGAGGCACCAGCACCACGCCGTTGATCGCCTGTTGGTCGGACAACCATTGCAACAAAATATTTTGCGCATACGCAGCAACAAAATTTGCCGTGTTCGGCTGCGAACCATCGGTCAGAATCTGGATCACTCCCTGTGCCGGGTGGGTGATGCGCTGTGCAAAATCAGCAGGAATCACCACAATCCCACGCAAAATTCCCGCCTCCAGTTGCGGTTCAAGCGCGCGGCGAGTGCGGGCTGGAGTAACCATAAAATAACGCGTGCCAGAAAAACTGGCAGCCAGGGATTGCGCCTGTGCGTCGTTCGTTTCCAGCGCCACGCCAATTTTGACGTGCTCCAGATCAAGCGATACCGCATAAGCGAACAAAAACAGAATGATAATCGGCAGCACCACCGCAATCAACAGTGTGGATGGATCGCGCAGAATTTGCAAAAATTCCTTGCGCATCAACGCCAGCAAGCGCACGCCGGAAAAATCGCTGCCGTTGCTCATACGCCAACCTCCATTTTTTCTCGTGCTGCACCAATCAGATAAATAAACGCTTCCTCCATCGTCGGGTCAGGCTGTTCGGCGCTGACTGCCTGCTGTTTGAGTACATCCGGTTGGTCGAGAGCAATCACCTTGCCTTGCAGGATAAGCGCCACACGATCGCAGTATTCGGCTTCTTCCATGAAATGGGTAGTCACCAGCACGGTAACGCCCTGCCGTGCCAAGCCATTGATGTGGGTCCAGAATTCTCGCCGGGTAAGCGGGTCAACACCCGAAGTGGGTTCGTCCAAAAACAAAACCGGCGGACGGTGCATCAGCGAACAGGCAAGCGCCAGACGCTGTCTGGTTCCCAAGGGCAAACGTTCCGGCTCTGCAGACAAAAACGGCCGCAATTCGAAAATATCCACCATTTCCTCAATACGGGAACGCGCTTCCGCACCATCCAAGCCATAAGCCCCGGCAAAAAACGCCAGATTTTGCTGCACCGACAACAATCCATACAGTGAAAATTTCTGTGCCATATAACCGAGTTGCCGTTTGGCAGCACCACTGGCATGGCGCAAATCGATACCCATGACCCTCGCTTCACCAGATGTCGGTTTGAGCAAACCGCACAACATGCGAAATGTGGTCGATTTTCCCGCACCATTCGGCCCCAACAAGCCGAATATTTCGCCCTGCCGAATCTGGAATGACACATGGTCCGTGGCGACAAATTCGCCAAACCGGCACGTCAGGTCTGCACAGGATACCGTGCCCCCTTGGCGATCGCTTACTTTGCCAAACCGATCCGCCAATACAGAATGTCCACCCGATGTTCTGCCCAACAAGTCAATGAACGCATCCTCGAATCGAGGTGGAATTTGTTCATATTTTGCATTCAAACCATCTGAAAATGATTTGATTTCACTAAAATCTTTTCCTCTGACAACCAAACGCAACCCTTCACCCTGTATCACCCCGTCGCTTACCGAGGACAAATCCAGCGCACGGGTCAACAAAGCACGCTTGTCTTCGACAAAGCCACTCACCCGCACACAGCGCCCTTCCAGACGACGGGTCAACGTAGCCGGATCACCATCGAACACAATGCGCCCCTTGTCGAGCAGCAAGACTGACGCGCAACGTTCAGCTTCATCAAGATACGCTGTTGACCACAACACGGCCATGCCATCATCGGTCAACACCTGCACCATGTGCCACAAATCTTGTCGGCTCACCGGGTCCACGCCAACACCCGGCTCATCCAGCAGCAGTACGCGCGGCTTTCCCATCAACGCACACGCCAGACCCAATTTCTGTTTCATGCCTCCGGACAGTTTTCCTGCCAAACGGTCGGTAAATGGTCCCAGCCGGGTGAATTCCAGCAGGCGGCCGAACACGGCACCCTGCTCTGCCACCGACACGGCACGCAGCCGGGCATACAGCAACAGATTTTCCATGACCGTCAAATCTTCATACAAGCCAAACCGCTGTGGCATATATCCGGCCTGCAGATGTACCGCCTCCGGTTCGCGCACCACATCCACCCCTGCCACAACCAACTGCCCGGCATTCGGGGTAAGCAAACCCGCCAGCAACCGCAACAATGTGGTTTTTCCTGCCCCATCCGGCCCCACAATTCCAGTCAAACGACCATACGGCAAGGTCGCAGAAATGTCGGCAAGCGCCACAGCGCCGCCAAACTGCTTGCTCAGCCCGGAAATCTGCACCGCCAGTCTGTCGTCACCTTGTTCCACAACCACGTTCAATGGACAAGCCGAACGGTAACCGGCATGCCCTGCCGCAGTTCGGCATCCGGTTGCTGAATGGTAACGCGGATTCGGTATACCAAATCGGTGCGCAAATCCGTGGTTTCCACCGATTTCGGCGTAAACTCGGCACGAGGTGACACAAAGCCAATCGTGCCATGATAAACATGATGGATGGAATCGCTGCTGACTTCAACTGCTGTACCTGGCACCATTTTGCCCAAATCGGTCTCTTTGACATACGCCCGCACATACACCGGCGACAATACAGTCAATGTGTACACCGGGGCCTGTGGCGTCACCATGCTGCCCGGTTCGCGTACCCGCGACAGCACAATGGCATCTGCCGGCGCCAACAACCGCGTGTCCGACAACGCCGTTTGCGCAGAAGCCTCCGCCGCCTTAGCCGCCGCAAGTTGCGCCCGACCGGCATCGACATCTTCCTGCCGGAATCCTGCCAGAGCCAGATTCAGCGCTTGCTGCGCTGACGCCAACTTCGCGTCGGCCGCCCGACTGGCTGCATTTGCCGCATCGACGATACGTTGGCTGGACGAACCGCTGGCCAGCAGGCTTTGTTGTCGGACCGCATCCGACCGCGCATTGACATCATCCGCCTTTGCCTGCGCCACAGCATCGCGCGCTTCGGCAATTTCCTGTGGACGATTGCCATGCAGCAATTTCGTCAGATTCGCACGCGCAATACCCACATCGGCATGTGCAGCAGCCAGCGCCTCACGAAACGGCACATCGTCCAACGTCGCGACCAGTTCGCCGCTCTTGACCCGCGCCCCTTCATCGACCAACATGGATTGCAACCGCCCGGATTGACGAAACGCAAGATCGATTTCCCGAATATCCACATCGCCATACAACACCGTCACGCCAGAAGGCGGCCGATGCAGTACGTGCCAACCATAAGTCAAACCCGTCGCCAAAACGACCGCCAACAACAGCACGATTGCAACACGACGTTTCGATAATGACATGTTCACATCCTGATTATAATTTGCACGCCCTGCATCTTCCCCACCAATCCAACCATTCAGCTTATCCAGGAGCCTGACAGAGTAAAATGCAAGGCGCGACGCGCAGTCAAGGGTTTCTCCCTTGGGTCAGTAACCAAGGAATAGCCTTGCCCTTGGGTCAGCACCCAAGGGATAGCCTTGACAAGCGGCGCAACCCGGCAGTTCGCCCGCCAAGCACCACCCTGGCAGTTTGCGGGTCATGGAAGAATCAATCGGTGATTTCTTCGTTGGCAAATAATTTTGTTGGCAAATAATTTTATTGGCAAATAATTTTCAAAATTTCCAAGCGGATACTTTACATTAAAAATCTGTAGTATAGAATCTGAAAAGTAACTTTATTTTACTCATTAAATAATACAGCTCATGACGCCCGCCGCCTCGCCGTTGATTCGAATGATGGAGTTCACGAATCTGCCTACATTGCCGCATATTCTGTTGCAAGTTCTGGATATGTGCAATCGCGACGATGCTTCGCTGACATCCATCGCGGAATTGATCGGCAAGGATGCCGCGCTCAGTTCCAAGGTAATCGGCGCCAGCAATGCGCCCCAATTCATCCGGCACAGCCAATTCGTTTCAATCGAGCAAAATCTGGCCTTGCTGGGTCTGGACATGGTCAAGACCATCACCATCAGCTCTTCGTTCTATCAGGTATTCAACAATCTTAGCACCAACCCCGGATTCGATTTCAAATCATTCTGGGGCCGGTCGCTGACATCGGCCGTTCTGGCTCGATTGATCGCACGGGAAATGAGCTACCCCCATCTGGAAGAGGCCTATTTTACCGGACTGATGCTCGACATCGGCCAACTGGTGCTTTGGAGCAATTTCCCCAAGCAATATGCGTTGCTGCTGGCCGACCTGGCCGACCCGGTCGACGACATTCAGCTCATGGCGCTGGAATCGGAGAAACTGGGCAACAATCACTGCGACATCGGCGCATGGCTGGTCGGCACCTGGAATCTGAATTCTTTCATCACGGATGCGGTGCTGTATCACCATTTGCCACACGACAAAATGGTCGGCACACATCCGCTGATCCGGATCGCACACGCCGCCAACGAGTTAGCGATGAGCGACTGCGATAACGCCGAACGCCTGACTGACGTGGAATCCCTGCTGGACATTCCTGCCGCAACGCTACGCAAGATTTTTGAAGATGCAGGTTTGCTGGTCAACAACGTAGCGCAATCGCTCGGTATAGAGATCGATACTTCGGCAATTGGCGCTCACCCCCGGCTTGAAAAAACCGGGCACGACACCATGCGCCAGCAGAAGATTCAACTGGCCGTTGAACTGCGCGACAATGTGCTGGTCGGCCGTAACCCGCTCGGAACCGGCGCGCCCGTTTCGCTGGACGATACGCTGGCATCGATACAACGTGCGACCCATATTCTGTTCGGCTTCCAGAATGTCGCCTTTTTTCTGCCCGACCAACAAGGGCAAGCGCTCAAAGGCAAGTGTCTGTCCAGCGAAAGCATGCTCATCAATGAAATAAACATCCCCCTGAACCAAAGCAACACCCTGATTACCGATGCGTACCTGAGTAAAACACCCAGCACGTCCTTCACGTTGACCAACGACTCCGCTGTCAGCGTGACGGACGGACAGATCATTCGTCTCATGGATAGGGAAGGCATTTATTGTCAACCCTTGTACACACGAAACACTGTTATCGGCATCATGGTATTCGGCATTTACCAGACCCAATTGGCCCACATCAAAAAACAGAACAAACTGCTATCGATGTTCGCCCAACAATCCGCTCAGGCCATTTCCCTGCTCAACGCCTTCGAAGAGCAGGAAAACCGCATCAAATCGGAAATGGCGACAGCGGCACGAAATCAGGCTCGGCAAGTGGTGCACGAGGCCAACAATCCACTTGGCATCATCAAAAACTACATCCATCTGATGGAGATCAAATTATCCGGCGATGACGGTACCCGGACAGACCTGAAAATCATTCAGGAAGAGATTGATCGCGTATCACGCATTCTGCGCGCGATGACCGCTGCGCAGGCAAGCGAACCCGGCCAACCCCGAACATTGGATGTCAACGATGTTATCCGGGATGTGTACCGGATCTCCTTCGAATCCCTGTTTTCGCAACACGGAATCAAAATCGAAACCCGGTTTGACCCGAAATTGCCGACCACCGCACTCAACCGGGATCAACTGATCCAGATTCTGGTAAACCTGATAAAAAATGCAGGCGAAGCCATGTCAGACGGCGGTATTCTGCAGATTTCCACACGCGCAGGCATTCTGCGCAACGGCAAGGAATACATCGAAATCACCCTCAAGGACAATGGGCCGGGAATCCCGCCGCAGGTCATGGAACACCTGTTCAAGCCGGTTTCCAGCAGCAAGGGTAAAGGACATGCAGGCCTCGGACTGTCAATCGTCAAAGACATCGTCGACACCATGAACGGCTGGATTTTCTGCCAGAGCGACGAAGCTTCCGGCACCACTTTCCAGGTATTGCTGCCGTTGAAAAAAATTGCAGAAAAAAGCGAGACGTAACATATGCAATCAGCATGATAACAAGTTCAGAATCCGGGACATCACGACCACATGATGGATATTCAAACATGAATGCCGTACTTGAACAACCCATGATACTGGTGGTGGACGACGAAGTACATCTGCGCAACAGTCTGTCTTCGATACTGAACATTCATGGTTATACGTCATCGACCGCAGACAGCGGAGAAACCGCTCTGGAAGTCCTTCAGGGCAGGCATTTCGAATTGATTCTGCTGGATTTGTGCATGCCCGGCGTGGACGGACATCAAGTCATGCGATGGATCGCTGACCATCAGCTTGATACCTGCATCGTGGTGGTAAGCGGCGATGTTTCCATCGACTCGGCCATCAGCGCGCTGCGCCATGGCGCCTGTGATTATCTGAAAAAACCCTATGAAACAGAAGAACTGCTGCTGAAAATCGAAAACGCTCTGTCCCGGCGGCGTCTCGAAAAAGAACACAGGGCCATCAACCTTCAACTGAAAGCCTCGGAACGCTGGTACCGCTACATGGTGAACAGTTCACCTGATTTTATTTATACACTGGACGCTGACGGGGTATGCACATTCTGCAATGACCGCGCGCAATCGCTGCTGGGTTACAGTCGGGAGGCCATCATCGGCCGGCATTTTTCGTCTTTCATTCATACCGAAGATCTGGAAGCCGCGCGCTATGTCATCCGGGAAAGAAGGGCGGGCGACCGTGCCGCCAGCAACGTCGAAATCAGGATCCCGCACGGCACCAATTCGACGCTCCTGACCCTGGAGTTCAATTCGTTCGGGATTTACGAGGAATCGGATACCGATGCGCCGCCCAAATACATCGGCACGTATGGCGTAGCCAAAGACGTTACCGAAAAAAAGAAAACCACCGAACTCATCATGTATCAGGCGTACCACGACCAGCTTACCGGACTGGGCAACCGCAAGCTGTTCAAAGACCATCTGGAACTGGGCATCGCCCAGGCACGGCGCTACCAGCACAAGCTGGCGTTGATGTTTCTGGATCTGGACAGGTTCAAGGTAGTCAACGACACGCTAGGTCACGTCGTCGGCGATCTGTTGCTGATCGAAGTGGCCGCGCGACTCAGGAACTGTCTGCGGGAAGGCGACACTCTGGCACGACAGGGCGGCGACGAATTCACCCTGCTGCTGCCACAGATCAATCACCGGGACAACGCCATCTGCGCTGCAGAAAAAATCATCAAGGAATTTGGCGTTCCGTTCCAGATCGACGGCCATGAACTCTACGTTCCCATGAGTATCGGCATCGCACTGTATCCGGATCATGGGGATTCCATGGATACTCTGATCAAAAATGCCGACATCGCCATGTACGACAGCAAGGCAAAAGGCAGGAATCGCTACCAGATGTATGCGTCCAGCATGAGCATCAGCTTTGATGAGCGCTTCTCGCTGGAAATACAGATGCACAAAGCGCTTGAAAAAGAAGAGTTTCTGGTGGTCTACCAACCGCAGATCAATATGCTGACAGGCAAAATCTCAGGCATGGAGGCATTGGTGCGCTGGGCATCGCCGCTGCGCGGTTACATGGCGCCGATGGAGTTCATCCCGCTCGCCGAAGAAACCGGTCTGATCATCCCCATCGGGGAATTCGTACTCAAATCGGTATTCCAGCAGGCAAAACTCTGGAAACAGGTCGGCTTGCTGCCGCAACGCATCGCCGTCAACATTTCCTCCCGCCATCTGGAGCAGGACGGGTTCGTGGATTTCATCACCTGCCTGTTGCAGGAATATGATTTATCAGGATCGCTATTCGAAATCGAGATTACCGAAAATACGTTGCTCAATGACGGTGACCACATCATCGAGAAACTGCGCACACTTTCCGGCATGGGAATCAAAATCGCCCTGGACGATTTCGGCACGGGCTATTCATCCCTGGGTTATCTCAAGAAATTTCCCATCGACACCATCAAGATTGATCAATCGTTCATGCCCCGGTTTGCCGGCGATTCGGACAACGAATCCATCGTGACGGCAATCTGTACCCTTGCCCAGGGTTTGCATATCAAACTGATTGCGGAGGGTGTCGAAAAGGCAGATCAGTACCAGTTGCTGCACACCCTGAATTGCAATGAAGCGCAAGGCTTCCTGTTCTGCAAACCGCTCGCCAGCCAGGACATCACCGATCTGCTGATCAAAGATCCCCCACTGGGGGCTTGCTGGGTCTGAGCAGCGCAGCATCAGGGGCCCTGGATGCAGCCGTTCAATGGCAAGCAATTAGGTCACCGGCCTTTAGGCCGGTGGATATTTGGTCAGGGAGGGGTATGCATCCCCTCCCCGACCGCGCCTTTAAAACCTCGCCGTTCAGGGCGAGGTTCGGCGCTCCTTCCAACCTGAAGGCCGGGGTTTTAAACCAGCAAGGAAACAGGATCAATGAGGAGATGACACAAACACCAGATTGAATGTAACGGGCACGGCCGCTGAAATCACAGGCAGATTGGCCGCTTCACGCAATTTTTCTATGCCGGCAGCCAGACCATACGCATCAGCATTGAGGATAATAGGCATTTTGGTGGCAACCTGAATTTGATTGCCACGCAATTTAACCATGCGAAGCATGGCGCTGGCGTCTTGCGTGATGCCATGCAGGCTGAGTTTGCCTTTCACGGGCATGTCCAATGTCTCACCCGTTTTGAGCGCCTTGACTTTACTCATGTCAATACTGCCATCAAAATCCGCTGCAGGAAATTGAGCAACATCGAACAACATGGTTTTCAAACGTTCATTGCGGATGCTGACCTGTGTTTCCACACTGGATAAATCAATCGCCAAATGGATGTCACCTGCATCGCTGACTTCGCCTGTCACGGTTTTGAATTGATGCACCTCGGCAATACTGGTTTTTTTAATGCTGATAAAATTCAGGTTGGAATGGGCAGAATCCAGTTGCCACTGTGCATAAACGGGTGTCACGAACACCAAAGCGATCAGACCGGATAACATGCTGGCTTTATGAAATATATTCATATCTGCTCCATTGAATGAGTTTGCGAATGAGTTTGCGAATGAGTTCAAATGTTGCCATGCGCTTGGAAGTATATCGTACCAATTAACAGAATTGGTTTATTTTTAACACAGACACGACAATTCGTCGCTTAGTCACCGCATGGTCACGAGACACACTCAAAACAGGGACAATGTCCTGCATACGCGCCAAACCGCACACTACTCAACAACACTACTCAACAACACTACCCGACACAATATCCACTCAACACAAAGTAAAACGAAAGTCATCCCGCTCGGCCACGGCGTCGGCCAGAATCTCCAGCAGCATCCAGTATTCTTCCCCCATGTTGTCACGGCTCACACCGGGTTGTTCCCACACCAACTCCAACGGACCTTCCACCTGTAACAACTGTTCCCACAATTCATCCATGTCGTGGATGAACCCCTCCGGGAAAGCAAACGCCATGGCAACCTGTTCGTAAAAACTGGCTAGCGTTGTCGGACATTGCAAATGGCAAGTCTTCATCAAAGCACCTCGCCCGCATGATCGGCCAGACGCGAGCGCTCGCCACGCGCCAGCGTAACATGCCCACCGTGCGCCCAACCCTTGAAGCGATCCACCACGTAGGTCAATCCGGAGCTACCTTCTGTCAGATATGGCGTGTCAATCTGCGAAATATTACCCAGACACACGACTTTGGTACCAGGTCCTGCCCGGGTAATCAAGGTCTTCATCTGCTTGGGCGTCAGATTTTGTGCTTCGTCGATAATCAGAAATTTGTTCAGAAATGTGCGCCCGCGCATGAAATTGAGCGATTTAATCTTGATACGTGTACGAATGAGATCCTGCGTTGCCGCGCGCCCCCATTCTCCTGCAGCCTCGTCAGTCTTGTTCAACACGTCCAGATTGTCTTCCAGCGCACCCATCCATGGACTCATTTTTTCTTCCTCGGTCCCCGGCAAGAAACCGATATCTTCACCAACCGGCACGGTCACCCGGGTCATGATGATTTCGGAATAACGTTTTTGTTCCAGTGTTTGCGTCAAGCCCGCCGCCAGTGTCAGCAAAGTTTTTCCGGTACCGGCCTGTCCCAACAAGGTCACAAAATCGATTTCCGGATCCATCAACACATTCAGGGCAAAATTCTGTTCCCGATTACGCGCCGTGATTCCCCACACATTATTTTTCTGGTGACCGTAATCTTTGATGGTATGCAATTGGGCTGTCTTGCCGTCTGTCGCAGTCACAATGGCGTAAAACGGCGATTCGCCTTCCAGATAGACGAACTCGTTCACCAGCAATTGTCCTGCCAGCGGACCATTGATACGATACCAGGTTCGCCCGTCGGTCTGGCCGGAGGCCATGTCCTTGCCATGCTTGTCCCAGAAATTGGTCGCCAGCTCTCGCATGCCGGAATACAACAAGTCACTGTCTTCCAGCACCTTGTCGTTAAAATAATCTTCGGCCGGCAATCCCAACGCACGCGCCTTGATGCGCATATTGATGTCCTTGGACACCAAAATAACCGCCCTTCCGGGTTGTTCGGCACGCAACCCGAGCACTACCGCCAGAATCTGGTTGTCCACTTTGACAGAAGGCAAGCTATCAGGTAAATCGCCTCGCAACAGATGCGTCTGCAAGAACAGCCGTCCGGTTGCCGATTTGCGCGTTTTGCTATACAAGGTAATACCGGCTTCGATGTCCAACTCCGAACCCGATACGATTTCATCCAGAAAACGGCTTACCTGCCGGGCGTTACGCGCCACCTCAGTCATGCCTTTTTTGTGTTGATCGAGCTCTTCCAGTGTCGCCATGGGCAAAAAAACATCGTGCTCCTCAAAACGGAACAGACTGGTTGGATCATGCATAAGCACATTGGTATCCAGCACAAACAATTTGGTCAATGCCGCCGGTTTCTTGGCCATGGGTTCAACGCTCCGTGAGGGATTTCAACGTATCCAGTACAGCGCTGGCATGTCCGGTTGAACGCACACCGCGCCATTCCTGCATCAAATTACCTTGCTCATCAAACAAAAACGTACTGCGCTCGATGCCGACCACCATCTTGCCATACATGTTTTTCGGCTTGAGTACGTCAAACAACCGGCACACCGTTTCGTCGCTATCCGACAACAAGGCAAACGGCAAGGAAAGTTTGGTACAAAATTTCTCGTGCGAAGGTAAATCATCACGCGACACGCCTACAATTTCGGTATTCAAGCGCTGAAACTCGGCATACAAATCGCGAAAATCCATGCCTTCGGTGGTACAACCAGGCGTATCATCCTTGGGATAAAAATAAATCACCCACTTCTTTCCACGCGCCTCATGCCAGTGAAATGTTTTTCCACTCGTCGCTGGTAACGAAAAATCCTGCATCATCCAATCTCCCTGTCAATTGACACATTCACTTTATTTGCGCGCCATCTGTGGCCAATCGCACCAGCCATGCCCCTTCGCCACCATTGCGTACCGGTGCAGGACAAAATGCCAGCACAGCGGCCAACTGCCGTAGCCACACCGGCAACAATTGGCGCAAGACGCCCCGCCCACCAGGTGAGCCATATCCCTTACCCGTTACCATACACACACAACGCAATCCGCGTTGCTGACATGCTGCCACAAATCGTACGACGGCGTCCTGCGCGCTTGCCCGCGTCAACCCATGCAGATCCAACTCGGCTTCAACCATGGCATGCCGCAGGCGGCGCAATGCGTTTTTTTGCAAACCACCACGAACAAACGACGAACCGTTTTCCTCGTCATACGCTTCATTCTGAGCATCAATATGCTGCCATTGCGTCAACCCGGAAGCATCCGGCAAACCAACATTGCTCGACGCTCTGCCCGAACCCTGAATCATGGTCTGGCGTTGGTCAGTCACAACCCGCCCCGTTGGCGGCAAGCGCCGCACATCCTGCATCGCCGCACCAAACAACGCAACATCGTCAACAATGGGTTTTTCTGCCATCAGTTCAGACCCAACGCGTCCAGATACCTGTCTGCATCCAGTGCAGCCATACAGCCAGTCGCCGCACTGGTAATGGCCTGCCGGTAAATGTAATCCTGCACATCCCCTGCCGCAAACACACCCGGAATGCTGGTTGCCGTCGCATTGCCGCCCTGCCCCATACGGGTAATCAGGTAGCCACGCTCCATTTCCAACTGCCCGATGAACAGATCAGTATTCGGTTTATGACCAATCGCAATGAAAATACCATTCACCGTCACATCACGGGTGCTGCCATCCAGCGTTGAACGCAATCGCATCCCGGTCACGCCGGATTTGTCACCCAGCACTTCATCCAGTTCGTTATGTATGGCCAGCGTGATTTTCCCGCCGTCCACTTTTTCCATCAACTGATCAATCAAAATGCGTTCTGACTTGAATTTATCCCGCCGATGCACCAGCGTGACATGGCTGGCGATATTGGATAGATACAACGCTTCCTCCACTGCCGAATTGCCCCCACCGATGACCGCTACCGCCTGATTGCGATAAAAAAACCCATCACAGGTGGCACAACCGGAAACCCCCCGCCCCAGGAATGCCTGCTCGGACGGCAAGCCCAGATACATGGCGGAAGCACCGGTAGCAATAATCAGTGCATCGCAGGTATATGTTGCCTGGTCACCGATAAGTGTGAACGGTTTTTCGGTCAGTTTTGCAGTATGAATGTGATCAAACACGATTTCAGTATGGAAACGCTGCGCATGCTGCTCCAGTCGCGCCATGAGTTCCGGTCCTTGCACGCCAGCGACATCACCCGGCCAATTATCCACTTCGGTGGTCGTCATCAATTGGCCACCTTGTGCCATGCCGGTTACGAGCATGGGTTTCAGGTTGGCGCGCGCCGCATAAATGGCAGCCGTGTAACCCGCGGGTCCGGAGCCAAGAATCAATAATTTTGCATGTTTTGTCATGATCCTATCCTCAATCTTTCCATATCACCTGATTATGCAACAACTCATTTAAAGAAACGCTGATTTATTCCCCATGAAGAACAAAGCCAGTCAACCCGGGAAGATCGCGACACACAGCGCAGGACATGGCCGGAACCACGATGCCCAACCGGGGACCGACCAGCAAACGTCCGATTTGACCACCACCTCATCGGTAAGGAACTGTCTGGCCGGACATGCCCCGGCAGAGCGATCACAGACCGGCACACCGTCGCGATCACGCGAGAATAAATCAGCATTCTCTCCAACGGCAGGCCGGAACGCAACAGGTGTTCCGGTGCCGACGGATAGCCGGGCTATTTTTTTATCGCTTCACCCCAGTGCAAAATCACTGTCTTGGCCTGATGTTTACCATCAAGGACCACATCCGATGATTGTGTCACATGGTCGGAAACAGCCCTGATGCTGTATTTCCCTTTCGGCAGCCGCACATCCAGCATCGGGCCGGCATTGGGCAGGTCAAACACCACTTTGTTGCTCGCATCTGTGATGGTCACAGCGACATCTACGGCAAACGCCCCATCCTTGCCTTTGGAAAACTCCATGCGCAAGGGAAATTCTTTGGCAATGCGGTGCATCACCGCCTCTTCGTCCGCCCCGACGCCGCCGTTGACATAAGCCGGATTGCCTGCATACGCATAGCCTAAAGAAAGAGCGCCCAACAACGCTGTCGATACGATGAAAATTTTCTGTGCTTTCATGTCTTGCCTCCTTGCCTCTGAACAACAATCAAACATGCAAAAAAACTCCCCCCAGACAAGCCACCCACGCTTTCGTGAGCACCACTCGCTCCCCGTTCAACGCGACGGCTCGAATGCCTTCCTTGTTTTGCAGTATAGCGCACAATTTTTCCGAATGACACACGCCGAAAGCTTTTATCCTCGCCGCAAATAATGCTTCGTCCTGCCCACCAAAACGAGCATGAAACCGCCAGATGCACCCACAAATCAACGAAAGATGCGCTCGGTCACAAACCAATACCAGACCACCGGCTGGATTCAGGCTATAATTTATCCCGTTAGTCTTCTCACGATGTCTGCTGCCGATTCATGATCAAATTTTCATTTCGCCGCCCGACCAGTCATCGCCGCGCCTATTCGCTCAATCAGGCCGAATCGAGGCAAAGACTACTGCACCTTTCAGGTGGAGCAACGCTGGCTGGCATCACACTCTGGTTCGCCCTGGCACTCATCAGTTATCACATCAGTGATCCCTCTTGGTCGCACAACCAGCATGCCAATGCCAGAAACTGGGGGGGCACTCCCGGTTCATGGCTGTCCGATGCGCTGCTCAGCCTGTTCGGCTATTCTGCCTGGTGGTGGATCGTGCTGGGCGGATTATTGGCATTTCGCATTATCACCCGCAATCTCAACAAAACCAAACGGACATCCCCTCCCTCCCACGCCTTTCTCCATGGCAGCGGCTTTACCTTGTTACTGCTATCCAGCAGTATTCTGGAATCCTTGCGCCTGCATCGTCTGGACAACTACCTGCCGCAACAATCCGGCGGTATCGTCGGCATGCTGGGTGCCGATGCATTATCCCCCTTGGGTTTTAACACCAGCACACTATTGTTGCTGGTGTGCATGGCAGCGGGATTCAGCCTGTTTTCCGGGTTATCATGGCTGAAAATAGCAGAAATTACTGGTGCGGGCATTGAAAACAGCCTGCTCAAGCTGTTTGCACGCCTGAACCAATGGCGAAACCGGCAGGCCGGTGTACAGGCAGCCCGTCAACGCGAAACGCAAGTACAAGTTCAAAAACAGCGTATGGCGCAACAGGAACCCGTGGTGATTGAAATACCGGATTCGGCTATCGAACAATCAGAACGGGTAGAGGCAGAAAAACAGAACCCTCTGTTTATCGAACTTCCCGACACGCCGCTTCCCCCTTTGCATCTACTCGATGCGGCGAACAAGACGACAGAAAGCCTGGCGGAAGAAACGCTGGAGTTCACTTCCCGCCTGATTGAAAAAAAACTGGCCGAATTCAACGTCGAAGCCCATGTCGTCGCCGCGCTTCCCGGACCTGTCATCACCCGCTACGAAATCGAGCCGGCCTCTGGCGTCAAAGGCAGCCAAATCATGAATCTGTCCCGCGATCTGGCACGGGCGCTGTCCGTGGCCAGTATCCGCGTAGTGGAAACCATTCCCGGAAAAACCACGATGGCACTGGAACTGCCGAATCCAAAACGGGAAATCGTTCGCCTGTCAGAGATTCTTGCCTCTCGCCTGTATCAGGATTCCGCCAGCCCACTGACACTGGCCATGGGCAAAGACATTGCAGGTTATCCGGTTATCGCTGATTTGGCCAAAATGCCGCACGTGCTGGTCGCAGGTACCACGGGCGCAGGCAAATCAGTTGCTATCAACGCCATGATTCTGAGCTTGCTCTATAAGGCTGATGCCAGTCAGGTACGACTGATTCTGGTTGACCCTAAAATGCTTGAGCTGTCGGTTTACAACGGCATTGCTCATCTTTTGACGCCCGTGGTCACTGACATGAAACAGGCAGCAGCCGCACTCAACTGGTGTGTGGGTGAAATGGAACGACGCTACAAATTGATGTCAGCCCTGGGTGTGCGCAATCTGGCCGGGTACAACCAGAAATTACGTGACGCCAAAAAAGCCGGAGCACCGATTTACCATCCTTTTTCGCTCAATCCGGCAGAACCGGAACCGCTGGAAACGTTACCCTTCATCGTGGTCATCATCGACGAACTTGCCGACCTGATGATGGTAGTCGGCAAAGCCGTAGAGCAATTGATTGCCCGACTTGCCCAAAAAGCCCGCGCTTCTGGCATCCACCTCATTCTCGCCACGCAACGACCTTCTGTGGATGTGATTACCGGCCTCATCAAAGCCAATGTGCCTACCCGCGTTGCCTTTCAGGTGTCCAGCAAGATTGATTCCCGCACCATTCTCGATCAGATGGGTGCGGAAACCCTGTTGGGACAAGGAGATATGCTTTACCTGCCTCCGGGCACCGGCTATCCGCAACGGGTGCATGGTGCATTCGTAGCCGATCATGAAGTTCACAAAGTCGTCGAATATCTGAAGCAACTAGGCGAACCACAATACTTGCCGTCGATTCTGGAGAGTTCACTGGAAGGCGACACGGACGGCAGTCAAGACGACAATGCTGACGCCGAAACAGACCCATTGTACGATCAGGCCGTCACGTTGGTGCTCAAGAGTCGTCGGGCTTCTATTTCATGGGTACAGCGTGAAATGCGCATCGGCTACAACCGGGCAGCGCGATTGATTGAAGCCATGGAAAAAGCCGGACTGGTCAGCGCGCCACAAAACAACGGAAACCGGGAAGTTATCATCCCTTCTCAAGATTAGGATTAATTCATTTTGAAATCAAAATATTATATCGCATTTTTAATGTGTTTTAATCTGTTATCCGCACAGGCAGGCGCGCTGCACCCCATCGAACAATCGCCATCAAACAAGCCGGCACAGAAAAACGGGCTCGACGCCTTGCGTGCTTTCATGACCGGCACCCATGCACTGCAAGCCGATTTCCGGCAAACCGTTTACGACCGGCATCAGCACATTCGGCAACAGGAAACGGGCACCATGGCATTTTCACGCCCGGGGAAATTTCGCTGGATCTATCTGCCACCTGACGCGCAACAAATAATTGGCGATGGCCAAAAAATCTGGCTCTATGATGAAGGGTTGGCTCAGGTCACCATCAAAAACATGAGCCATGCCCTGGGCAGCAGTCCGGCCGCTTTTCTGGCGGGTGACAACAACATCGAACGCTATTATCGGCTGACCGATGCCGGTACACACGACGGACTGCTCTGGGTCAATGCCACACCAAAATCAAGCGAAGGAACCTGGCAACAGATCGAACTGGGTTTCGAACAGGATAATCTGCGCCAACTCGTCATGCACGACAATTTCGGCATGACCACCATCCTGCAATTCTCCCATCTGAAACGCAACCCTGCCTTGCCGGCCGGAACATTTCACTTTACCCCACCCGCCGGGGTCGATATTTTGTCAGATCAACCATGAATCGCAACCTGTTTCCGCCTGCCGACACCTACGAACCGCTGGCCGAACGCTTGCGACCACAACAGCTGAGTGATGTGATTGGACAACACCATTTGCTGGATGAAGGCAAACCCTTGTACAACGCCTTTGCCAGCCAGCATATTCATTCCATGTTGCTGTGGGGGCCACCCGGAGTCGGAAAGACAACGTTAGCGCGTCTGACGGCACAAGCTTTTGACTGTTCTTTCATCGCCCTGTCCGCCGTCATGGCCGGCATCAAAGATATCCGGCAGACCATCGAATCCGCACAGCGTCTGCGTGCCGATAGCGGCAAAAAAACCATTTTATTCATCGACGAAATTCACCGTTTCAACACCGCGCAACAAGATGCGTTGCTACCCCATATCGAATCCGGTCTGGTCATTTTCATTGGAGCAACCACCGAAAACCCCTCGTTTGAAGTCAATGCAGCCCTTTTGTCGCGTGCCACCGTATATGTCCTCAAACCGCTGGATGACACGGATTTGCGACAACTGCTTTTGCGCGCACGCACGCAAGCATTACCGCATCTGAGTTTTGAAGAACAGGCCACCCAGACCGTATTGCAATCTGCTGATGGTGATGCACGCCGCCTGCTGAATCTGCTGGAACAACTCGATGCCGCCGCACAACACGCAAAAATCACACACATCGAACACGCATTCGTCGAACAAACCATCGGTGAGCAACTACGCCGCTTCGACAAACAGGGCGATGCTTTTTATGACCAGATTTCCGCCCTGCACAAATCCGTGCGCGGTTCTCATCCTGATGCGGCACTGTATTGGCTGACACGCATGCTCGATGGCGGTGCCGATCCGCGTTATCTGGCCCGCCGCATCGTGCGCATGGCATGGGAAGACATCGGTCTTGCCGATCCCAGAGCCATACAGATTGCGCTCGATGCCGCACAAACCTGGGAGCGGCTCGGCTCGCCTGAAGGTGAACTCGCCTTGGGGCAAGCCATCATCTATCTGTCCATGGCAGCCAAAAGCAATGCCGGCTATCAAGCCTTCAATCAGGCAAAGGCATTCGTCAAGCAAGACACATCGCGCGAAGTGCCATTGCACCTGCGCAATGCGCCAACCCATCTCATGAAAAATCTGGGGTATGGCAAAGAATATCGCTACGCACATGATGAAACCGATGCTTACGCCGCAGGAGAAAACTATCTGCCAGATGGCATGTCGGCACCCGGATGGTACCAACCGGTCGCCCGTGGACTGGAAGCCAAGATCGCCGAAAAACTGGCCAGCCTGCGGGCGCTGGACGATGACGCAAGCGCTGCGCGCGACAGAAATCAGGAACCCACTGACTAGGGAAGCGCCGGTCTTCTCCTCCTGTTGGGTTATCTCGCACCAGAACAAATGACAGGAGCGCCCCTTCGAGATGCATGAACACCCCTGTTCCATCACCCACAATCGACACCGCCATAAATCATGCCCGAACTGCCTGAAGTAGAAACCACACGCCGAGGATTGGCACCCCATGTAGAGCAGCACACCATTCTCGATGTCATCGTGCGAACGCCTTCACTGCGTTGGCCGATTCCGCCACAGATTGCCGATATCACACGCGGACAGCGCATCATTGCGCTGGAGCGACGGGCCAAATATCTGATTTTCAGATTGGACAGCGGCAACATATTGATTCATCTGGGCATGTCTGGCAGTTTGCGCCTGACCGATGCGCAAACCCCCTTTCAAAAACATGATCATATCGACATCGTGCTCACCAACGGTAACTGTCTGCGCTTGCGTGATCCACGCCGGTTTGGTGCACTATTGTGGCAGGAGGGCGAAGCAGAGTCGCATCCCCTGCTGAACCGTCTGGGCATCGAGCCGCTTGCCGAACAATTTGACGGCGAAATTTTGTATCGATTATCCCGTTGTCACGCCGCCATCAAGACCGTCCTGATGGACAGCCATCGTGTCGTTGGCATCGGCAACATTTATGCCAACGAAGCCTTGTTTCATGCCGGCATTCATCCAGAATTGCCCGCACAAAACCTGACACGCCATCAAACCGATGCGCTGTCCGATGCCATCCGTCACATTCTGCTCCGCGCCATTGACGCTGGCGGCAGTTCACTGCGCGATTTTCTGGATGGGCACGGTAATCCGGGCTACTTCCAGCAACAATACACAGTCTACGGACGCAGTGGACAGCCTTGTCTGCGCTGCGGACATACCATCGAACATCTCCGACAACAACAGCGCAGCAGTTATTTTTGTCCATATTGCCAGAAAAATCAGCGACAAACCAAGTGATTTGCGCTATATTTGCAAGACAATCAAAAATATGGCCACACGATGGAGGAACACCATGTCAGACAGCACCCCACTCGGCGAACAGCTGGAACACTACAGCCTGTGGCGTGAAAACCTAAGCCTGCAAATTGATCGCTATCGCATCTGGCTGCACAGCGAAGAAATCAGTGACTGGCAAATCGACCTGCGTCTGCAACATGTCATCGAACGCCTGGCTGAAGACAAACTGAATGTCGCTTTCGTGGCGGAATTTTCCCGCGGCAAATCCGAGCTCATCAACGCCATTTTTTTTGCCGACTACAAAAAACGTCTGCTGCCCTCCACAGCCGGGCGCACCACCATGTGCCCCACCGAACTGCTGTACGACGCCCACAAACCGCCCAGCGTACAATTATTACCCATCACCACCCGCAGCACCAACACCAGCATCACTGAATACAAGCGTTATCCGGATGAATGGACGACACTGCCACTGGATACCGAATCTGCCGATGCCATGCTGCAAACCCTGAAACAGGTTAGCGAAACACAGATGGTTTCACGTGCCGAGGCAGAACAATACGGCTTGGTTCACGCGCAAGATAGTGATACCGACCTGCATGTCGACGAAAATGGCCAGATTGAAATCCCGCGCTGGCGGCATGCCATTATCAACTTCCCGCATCCACTGCTCAAACGCGGACTGGTCATTCTGGATACACCGGGGCTGAATGCCATCGGCACCGAACCAGAACTCACCTTCAACCTTCTGCCCAACGCGCATGCCATCGTATTTCTGCTGGCGGCTGACACCGGTGTCACGAAATCGGATATTGACATCTGGCGTAACCACATTGCCAGTCTGCAAGGTAGCCATCGTGGGCATCTGGTCGTGCTGAACAAAATCGACGGCCTGTGGGACGACATCAAATCGGATGAAGAAATTGCTGCCGAGATTCGCAGCCAGGTTGAACGCTCCGCCGCGCTACTCGGCCTGTACAGCAACCAGATTTACCCTATTTCCGCCCAAAAGGCGTTACTGGCCAAAATCAGTGACGACACGGCTTTGCTCGCCAAAAGCGGCTTGCCCACGCTTGAAGCGGCTCTGAGCGAAAAGCTCATTCCGTCCAAACAGGAAATCGTACGCGAGGCGACCAGCAACGAAATCGGCGAACTGCTCTCCAACACGCGTGACCTGTTGAGCGCCCGCCTGAAAAATATTGATGAACAACTTGATGAGCTCATCGGCCTGCGCGGCAAAAATGAAGAAGTCGTGCAACACATGATGCAAAAAATTGAAGTGGAAAAGGCAGAATTCGAACGGGCATTACAGCAGTTTCATGCCTTGCGCAGCGTGTTCTCCCACCACTCCAACTCATTGTTCAGTCACCTTGGCATGGATCGGGTCAAAAACGAGGTGCATCAAACCCGCGTGGCAATGGAAAACAGCCGCTTTACCGCCGGTCTCCAACATGCCATGAACGGCTTTTTTACCAAAGTCATTCATAACTTCGAACAATCCACCGAGGCCATTGAAGAAATCAAAGCCATGATGACGGCCATGTACCGCAAGTTCCGCGATGAGCATGGTCTGGCCGAAATCACGCCGCCTAACTATTCCACCTTCAAATACCAAAAAGAAATGAAACGGCTGGAAGAAAGTTACAATACCCACTTCAATACCCTGTACAACCTGCTCACAAACGAGCAGTACACGCTGACCGCAAAATTTTTTGAAACCCTGGCCAGTCGCGTCATCAGCATCTACGAAGTCGCCAACCGCGAAGCCGACAGCTGGCTGAAAGCCATCATGTCACCCATGGAAACGCAAGTACGCGAACACCAGATGCAGTTGCGGCGTCGGCTGGAAAGCGTCAAACGTATCCATCGCGCTACCGACACACTGGAAGACCGCATTGCCGAACTACAGGAAATGCAACGCAATGCCAATGGTCAATTGCAGGCGTTGGAACAAATTCGGGCTGAAATTGAACATGCGCTGGAGACCACCAGCCACGATCAACTGCCACAACCCGCCAAAATAAACGTCTTCCGTTCTGTCTGACCGGGTTCACAATACCCGATTTGCAGGCCGCGTCAATGGAAAGTCAGCGAAAGCGCTCAATGTATGCTGTCACGTGGTGAAAAACCTGACTGGTTGCACTGGACTCCAGACTGTCTATCGCGTGCTGCGTGCTATTGGCCATGCTGCGTAGCCATGTCAATTGACGCTTGGCCAACTGCCTGGTAGCAAAAATACCCCGCTCACGCAGCTCCGCCACGTCATATTCGCCTTGCTGAAACGCCCACGCCTGGCGGTAACCGACGCAACGCATCGATGGCAGTTCAGCGTGCAAGGGATAACGCTGCCGCAACGCGGCCAGCTCATCCAGCAACCCGGCTGCCAGCATCATGTCAAAACGCTGCGCAATACGCGCATGCAGCACAGCTCGCTCCGATGGCAGCAATGCAACTGACAGCCAGTGATCGGTGACAGGTCGCGCTCGGTGGCGCGCCCATAATTCAGTCAGCGTGTTACCTGTCATGCGCATGATTTCGAGTGCGCGCTGGATGCGTTGACTGTCTCCCGGCTTGATGCGCGCAGCGCTGTCCGGGTCACGCTGCCGAATCTCCGCGTGCAATGCCTCCCATCCCCGTTCCAACGCCTCCCGATCGATTTGTTGACGTACTGTCTCATCCGCAGACGGCAATTCGCTCAAACCTTCACGCAACGCCTTGAAATACAGCATGGTGCCCCCCACCAGCAAAGGTATTCGTCCTCGCGCATGAATATCCTGCATCAATCGCTTGGCATCGCTGCAAAACTGTGCAGCAGAATAACTCTCAACAGGCGAGCGACAATCAATGAGATGATGTGGCGCCCGGGCAAGGATATACGGCTCTGGTTTTGCCGTGCCGATGTCCATGTCGCGAAACACCATCGCCGAATCCACGCTGATGATTTCCAGTGGGAAACGCTCAACCAGCGCCACGGCCAGATCCGTTTTCCCGCTCGCGGTTGGTCCCATCAACAAGATGGCTGGCGTCAGTTTTTGCTCGGCAATTGCTTGCGTTGGATCATTCAATCTGTTTTTTGGCATATTTTTGGCGCACTGACTTGCTCAGGCATGAACCTATCCCTTACACTCAGCGCATTATATCGCGCTTCCACCGAGGGACACATGCAATTCGGCACACCATTATCCCACCACGCCTTGCGCGTCATGCTGCTGGGTAGCGGAGAACTGGGCAAAGAAGTCATCATTGAACTACAACGCCTGGGCATAGAAACCATTGCCGTCGACCGCTACGCCCATGCACCTGCACACCAGGTTGCCCACCGTGCCCATGTCATTGATATGGGAGACGCCAAGGCATTGCGCGCACTGGTCGAACAGGAACGCCCACATTTCATCGTTCCCGAAATCGAAGCCATTGCCACCGATGAACTACTGTCCATCGAAGCAGACGGCCTCGCTCGCGTCATCCCCACGGCACGCGCAGCACAACTCACCATGAATCGCGCCGGCATTCGTCGTCTCGCCGCTGAAACTCTGCAATTACCCACATCACCCTACCGTTTTGCCGACAGCCGTGAAAAACTGCACGCCGCCATTCGGGAAATCGGCCTGCCCTGTTTTGTCAAACCCGTCATGTCTTCTTCCGGCAAAGGCCAGTCTTTGGTTCGGGAACCAGAACAAATCGATGCCGCCTGGACATACGCCGCCCACGCGGCGCGTATCGATCGGGGCGAGGTCATCATTGAAGGCATGATAGACTTCGATTTCGAAATCACGCTGCTCACGGTTCGTGCACTCGATGCCAATGGACAACCCGTCACACACTTTTGCGCACCCATCGGCCATCGTCAGGTAAATGGTGATTATGTCGAATCCTGGCAACCACAACCCATGTCAGAGGTTGCACGCAACCGTGCCCGGCATCTTGCCCGGCAGATCACCGACAATCTCGGCGGTCTTGGTGTGTTTGGCGTTGAATTGTTCATCAAGGGAGACGATGTCTGGTTTTCTGAACTCTCGCCTCGACCACACGACACCGGCATGGTGACCCTGTGCACGCAATATCAGAGCGAATTCAGCCTGCACGCCCGCGCCATTCTCGGCTTGCCGGTGGATGTCCGTTTGCGCGAGACGGGCGCATCGGCAGTCATCTATGGCAATTGCGACTGCACTGCACCGGTTTATGAAGGGCTGGCTGCTGCGCTGAGCGTCCCCAACAGCGATATCCGTCTGTTCGGCAAACCTTATGCCACCCTCACCCGCCGCATGGGAGTTGCGCTATCCACTGCCGAATCCACTACCATCGCTCGTGAACGCGCCACGCTTTGTGCCAGTCGAATACAACTCCATGCCTGTTGAACCATGATTGCGACACCAGCACTTGCCCCTCCGGACTTGTCCACAAAGACTGTGGATAACTTTGTGCATAACCTGTTTGTGTCATTGTCAACTCATCACGACATAAGCATATTTTTACATTGCCTATTTTTTGATGTAAAAAAATTTTTATAAAAATCATATGGTTATTATTTTTATATTCTTGTCAATAATCAACAATTGATATTTATCCCGTACCAATGACATTGTGGAAAAAGTAGACATCCAACCCGAAAAAATATTCAATGTCAGCGCTCTCAACCGCATGATTCAGTTGACCATCGCCCGACAGATACCTGCTCTCTGGGTAAGTGGCGAGGTCTCCAATTTCACTCGTGCGAGCTCTGGACACTGGTACTTTTCACTCAAAGATCAGCAGGCACAGATTCGTTGCGTCATGTTTCGCATGCGCAATCAGCAGCTCGACTGGGTACCGGAAGCCGGGCAAAAAATCGATGTTTTCGCCAGCATCAACCTCTACGAACCACGAGGAGACCTGCAACTACAGGTTGACTTGTTGCGTCGTGCAGGAACGGGCATCCTGTTTGAAGCATTTGAGGCGCTCAAACAGAAACTGCTGCTGGAAGGACTGTTTGACGAACAACGCAAACGACCGATTGCAGCGCTACCCGCCAGAGTTGGCATCATCACCTCCCTGCAGGGTGCCGCATTGCAGGACATCCTGAGCACCTTGCAGCGTATCATGCCCGCTCTGCCAATAACCATTTATCCTTGCATGGTACAAGGACAGACCGCCGCCGATCAAATCGTGCAGGCATTACAACAAGCCGGACAGCATCGAACATGCACGACACTGCTGCTTTGTCGCGGTGGCGGCAGCCTGGAAGATTTATGGCCGTTCAACGAAGAACGTGTCGCACGCGCCATCGCCGCCAGTCCCATCCCGGTCATCAGTGGCGTCGGCCATGAAACCGACATCACCATTGCTGACTTTGTGGCCGATTTACGTGCCGCGACTCCCACAGCAGCAGCCAACCTGTGCTGTACCCACCAGGATCAGTTACGCCAGCGTCTCGATGAATGCTTTTCTCGTATCAGGCAATACACGAACCAGCAGATGCGACAACACGAACAAAGCACAGACTGGCTGAAAGCACGCCTGGTTCACCCTGGCAAGCGCCTGCAGGCACAACAGGCCACTCTGGAACAGTGGCGCACACGCTGGCACATGGCAGAAAAAAACCTGTTATGGCAAAAGCAACAACGTTTGAATCAACGACAGCACACATTGCATTATCTGCGCCCGTCAGGGAATGTGCAGACAGCCCAACTGACCAACCTGCAACGGCGCCTCACCTATGCCATACAGCACCAACTCGCCAACGCACAGCAACGTGTCAACAATTTGTCCGACCATACCCGCCACCTTAACCCGCTGGCCGTGCTGGAACGCGGGTACACCCTTACCACCGATACGCAAGGCAATATCATCCACGATGCGATCCAGCTCCATCCGGGCGATGAATTACTGTTACGATTTGCCCGTGGACAAGCAAGCGTCATCACAAGTCGCACCATCGACGGCAACGACTGACCGGCATCCGCTGATTGCTTTTGTCGTGAACCATAAATCGTGTCGCCCCGAAAGACATCCGTCATTTCCACCCTCTTTTCCTGCTTGAGACAATCTCATTTTTACCTTATAATTCCGCAATCTGTGCTGTCAAATCCGGCAGCACATTCACGAACGGTATTCGCCCCGGCCGGCAAATACCGCGATTTTTCACTCTCAATCTGGAGAATATTAATGGCTGTTACAACCACCCAAAAAGCAGAAATCATTGCCGAACACCAACACGCTGCCGGCGACACCGGTTCGTCCGAAGTGCAAATCGCTCTCTTGACCGCTCGTATCAATGGCCTGTCTGAACATTTCAAGGCCAACACCAAAGACTTTCATTCCCGTCGTGGTCTGTTGAAAATGGTCAGCCGTCGCCGCAAACTACTCGATTACCTGAAACGAACCAATGGTGACAGCTACCGCCAAATCATCAGCAAACTGGGTCTGCGCAAATAATCATCAGCCCGTTGAACGCCAAAATGTATAACCTGCCGCCTCCATGCCTTACATGGAGCGGCTTTGCACGTCATGTCAAAGGATCCTCATGAAAATCAGCAAGTCTTTCTCTTTCGGGCGCCATACCGTTACGCTCGAAACTGGTGAAATCGCACGTCAGGCCAGTGGCGCCGTTCTGGTCAACATGGACGACACTGTGGTGCTGGTCACCGTCGTAGGACAAAAAAACGTCAAGACAGGGCAAGATTTTTTTCCGCTAACTGTCGATTATCAAGAAAAAACCTATGCGGCAGGTCGCATTCCCGGTGGTTTTTTCAAACGCGAAGGCAAGCCGTCTGAAAAAGAAACCTTGACTTCACGCCTCATCGACCGGCCGTTGCGCCCGCTGTTTCCCGAAGGTTTTTACAATGAGGTACAAATCATCGCTGCGGTACTGTCCAGCAACCCGGAGGTCGATTCCGACATCCCTGCCCTGCTGGGCGCATCCGCCGCGCTGGCCGTTTCCGGCATTCCGTTTGCCGGCCCCATTGGCGCTGCCCGTGTCGCCTTCATCAACAACGAATACGTCCTCAACCCGACCGCCAGCGAACTGACACGCACGGCACTGGATCTGGTCGTAGCCGGCACCAGTCAAGCTGTGCTGATGGTCGAATCCGAAGCACAAGAATTACCGGAAGACATCATGCTGGGCGCAGTCGTATTCGGCCACCAGCAAATGCAGGTCGCCATCAACGCTATCAACGAACTGGCCGACGAAGTCAATCCCGAACCATGGAACTGGGAACCCGCTCCTGTCAATCAACCGCTCATCGACAAAATCAGTCAACTGGCTGAAAGCGGTTTGCGCGAAGCCTACAACCTGCGCCAAAAACAGGCACGTTCACAACAAGTAGAGGCCATCCGCTCTGCCGTACTGGCCGAACTGATCACCCCCGACATGAACACGTTACAAGTCAACGAAATAAACGACTTGTTCCATAAACTCGAAGCACATATCGTCCGTAACCGGATTCTGTCCGGCGAACCCCGCATCGATGGTCGCGACACCAGAACCGTACGCCCCATCAGCATCCGCACCGGCGTACTGTCGCGCACCCACGGTTCGGCACTGTTCACCCGTGGCGAAACCCAGGCATTGGTAGTCGCCACACTGGGCACTGGCCGCGACGAACAAAAAATTGACGCCTTGCAAGGCGAATACAGCGACCGCTTCATGCTGCATTACAACATGCCTCCCTATGCAACAGGTGAAACCGGACGGGTTGGCACGCCAAAACGGCGTGAGATCGGTCATGGCAGACTGGCCAAACGAGCGCTGATGGCCGTTCTGCCCGATCGCGAGGCGTTTGGTTATACCATGCGCGTGGTCTCCGAGATCACCGAATCCAACGGTTCATCATCAATGGCTTCCGTCTGTGGCGGTTGCCTTGCTCTGATGGATGCCGGCGTGCCGTTAAAAGCACACGTTGCCGGCATCGCCATGGGACTCATCAAAGAAGGTAACCGTTTTGCCGTACTGACCGACATTCTGGGCGATGAAGATCACTTGGGCGATATGGATTTCAAAGTGGCCGGCACAGAAAGTGGTGTGACTGCGCTACAAATGGACATCAAAATTACCGGCATCACAAAGGAAATCATGAAAGCCGCGCTGGATCAGGCCAAAGCCGGTCGGACACACATACTGGGTTTGATGAAGCAAGCAGTGGAGTCGCCTCGCCAGGAAATGTCTGCTTACGCGCCACGCATCATCACCCTGAAAATCAATCCGGAAAAAATCCGGGATGTCATTGGCAAAGGCGGCGCCGTGATCCGGGCCCTGACTGAAGAAACAGGCACACAGATTGACATCGAAGAAGATGGCACCGTCAAGATTGCCTGTACCAGCGTCGAGTCAGGAGAAATTGCCAAACAGCGCATCGAGGCCATTACTGCCGAAGTCGAAGTAGGCAAGACTTACGACGGCACAGTGATAAAACTGCTGGATTTCGGCGCAATTGTCAGCGTATTGCCAGGTAAAGATGGCTTGCTACATATTTCGCAAATTGCCCACGAACGTGTCAACGCCGTGGCCGATTACCTGAAAGAAGGGCAACAGGTCAAAGTCAAGGTTCTGGAAGCCGACGAAAAAGGCCGCCTGCGCCTATCGATGAAAGCACTGGTCGATGCCCCGAAGAAAGAGGAAGAAGCGCCACAAACCAGTGATGTTTCAACCCAGTAAAACGACAAAACGAGTAAAGGGAACCACTGATTTATTCCCACATGGTCGCGACGGTGGCTTGGCAGGATTGAAATGCAAGGCGCGTCGCGATCTTCCCGATTTGACCCGCAACGCGACTCATGGCGGAGTCAATCAGTGGTTCCCAAGGCAATGTTGCCTGTGCCCAACCCTTCATTTGACGTGTTGATAACACCGAACTGGAGGGTTGGCAAAATGACAAGCCGTCAATAAATCTTGTCACACGGGAACCTTTATAAAAAAAGCAACCTAATCGGCCGCTAGCGACAGTTTAACAAAAAATATCAATCTGCTCTGCGCACGCCACTTTTTATACTTGCTTTACCTGTTTTGGAATGCGATTAATGCCTTCAAAATCCGTTTTCCAGCTATCTTTCACCCAAATCGGGTGGTCTCAACCGCGATTTTCGGGATAACTGGAGTCGGGCATGAATGTTCCCACATCTCAAGTAGTTGAGCGCCCTCGCAAGCGCACTAAATTTCTGCTGGCCATGTTCATCATTATCATCCTCATCGTCATGATATTGATCCATCTGTTGGGCAGAAAAAAAACGCATCACGGCACACCACCGCAGGTGGTCAGCGTTTCCAAAGCAACTCTGGGGGACATGCCCGTAGTACTGGATGAACTGGGCACAGTCACGCCCGTTGCCACCGTCAACGTACTGCCCTATCTGAGTGGCTATCTCACTGAAGTGGCTTACAAAGAAGGACAGGATGTGAAAAAAGGGCAGTTTCTGGCCCAGATCGATCCACGCCAGTACCAAATCGACAAACAACAAGCGCAAGCCCAACTCCTCAAGGATCAGGCCACCCTGGGTCAAGCGCGTGCAGACTTGGCGCGCTACCTGCAACTGTATCAGCAAAAGTCGATTGCTGTGCAAATCTATAATGACCAGCAATTCACTGTGCAGCAGGACGAAGCAGCGGTCAAAGCGGATCAGGCAGCCATCGCGCAATACGATCTGGACCTGATATATACCCATATCACAGCGCCCGTGGCTGGTCGGGTCGGATTGCGTTTGGTTGACCCGGGCAATTTTGTGACTGCGTCAAGCTCGCCCGGCATCGTGACCATCACCACGATGAAGCCCACCACGGTAGAGTTCACCGTGGCACAGAATTCATTGGCACCCGTACTGCAACGCTTCCATTCAGGCGCCCGACTCATGGTCTCGGCGTACAACAGCGACAATACCGCCAAACTGGCCGATGGTACGCTGTACGCCATCAGCAACCAGATGGCCACCAGCACCGGAACGGTAACCCTGCGCGCGATGTTTGCCAATCATGATGAAGCATTGTTCCCGAATGAATTCGTCAATGTGCAATTGCTGGTCGATACCCTGCATCACGTTGTACTGGTACCGACACCAGCAGTGCAAAATGGCGCGCCGGGCGATTACGTTTATCTGGTCAATGCCAATCAAACCGTTTCGGTACGCAAAGTGACACCTGGCCCCAGTGACGGTAAAAACACGGTGATTCTGGCCGGTCTCGAAGCGGGTCAGACTGTCGTCACCGATGGCATGGATCGACTCAGCGATGGAGCGAAAATACACCCTGTTCCGACAAAAAACATGAACAAGGATACCTCCTCACCCAACACCGGTCTGTCCGGCACATCAGCGTATGCCGGTAAACGCAGACACGGCGACGGGCATGCCAACACATCATAAACGAGAGGCGCCAAAGTAGGTGAATATCTCTCGTCTGTTCATCGTCAGGCCAGTAGCGACCACGCTGCTGATGGTCGCCTTGATACTGATCGGTCTGGTCGCGGTACGCTACCTGCCCGTGTCGTCACTACCGTCAGTGGACTACCCCACGATTCAGGTACGGACCTTTTACCCTGGCGCCAGCCCTACGGTGATGGCAACCACCGTGACGGCACCGCTGGAGGTACAGCTGGGTGAAATTCCCGGCCTGCAACAAATGATTTCGCACAGCTCGGCCGGGGCGTCAGTCATCACGTTGCAATTCGATCTGTCGCTAAACCTCGACGTCGCCGAACAAAACGTGCAAGAGGCGATCAATGCCGCCAACAGCCTGCTACCGTCTGGCCTGCCTGCACCGCCCGTTTATGCCAAAGTCAATCCGGCCGACCAGCCTATCCTCACCCTCGCAGTCACTTCCGACTCGATGTCCTTGACGCAGTTGCAAGACGTGGCCAACAACCGCCTCGGCACCAAGATTGCCGAAGTACCCGGAGTCGGTCTGGTAACGCCGTCCGGCGGCAATGTGCCGGCAGTCCGGGTCGAAGCCGACCCGGAAAAACTGAGCGGCTATGGACTGACCATCGACGATCTGCGCACACTGCTGGCGGATATCAACGTCAATCAGCCCAAAGGTAATTTCGACGGGCTCGAACTTGACTACACAATCAACGGGAACGATCAGATTCAAGACCCGCAAGCTTATCTGAACACGGTGATCTCCTACCAGAATGGCGCGCCGGTCTATCTGCGCGATGTGGCCAAAGTGGCACAATCAGCGCAGGACACCGAACAAGGCGCCTGGTACAATCACAGCGCCGCAATTGTACTCAATGTCCAGCGCCAGCCGGGCGCCAACGTCATTGCCGTGGTCAACCAGATCAAAGAAGAGCTGCCCGAACTGGAATCCACCCTGCCCGCAGGAATGAAAGTCACGATTGTTTCCGATAGTACCCAGGTGATTCATTCTTCGGTAAACGATGCCTTCATCGAACTGCTGCTATCGATATTGCTGGTCGTGATTGTCATTTTTGTATTTCTGCGCAATCTGCCCGCCACCATCATCCCCAGCATTTCGGTGCCAGTATCACTGATCGGCACGCTGGCGATGATGTACGAACTGCATTATTCCATTGATAACCTGTCGCTGATGGCGCTCATCATTGCGACTGGCTTTGTCGTCGATGACTCCATCGTCATGATCGAAAATATCGTGCGTTATCTGGAAGCGGGAAAAAGTGCGCTGGAAGCTGCTCTGGAGGGTGCCGGACAGATCGGATTCACCATCATCTCGCTGACCGTGTCGCTGATCGCCGTCCTGATTCCCCTGTTGTTCATGGGTGGCATCATCGGACGTCTGTTCAGCGAATTCGCGGTGACGCTGACCGTAACCATCATCATTTCGGCCATCGTTTCGCTTACCCTGGTGCCGATGCTGTGTTCACGTATCCTGCGCCGACAGTCGCAGCGGCATCCAAGCCGCTTTGAACTCGCAAGCGAACGCATGTTTAATCGCGTTCTGGCTCTCTACGAGCGGGCGCTCAAGGTGGTGATGCGACATCAGCCGCTGACCCTGCTGGTGTTTTTCATCACTTTAGCCTTGACTATCATCATCTACATCATGATTCCAAAAGGGTTGTTCCCGGTGCAAGACGTCGGTGTCATCCAGGCCATCAGTGTTGCCGATAACTCGGTTTCGTACCATACCATGGTACAGCGTCAGCAGACGCTGGCCGACGTCCTGCTGAAAGACCCGGACGTCACCTCGCTGACCTCGTATGTCGGTGTCGACGGCACCAATACCACGCTCAATAACGGCCTCTTCCTGATCAACCTGAAACCACGTGACCAACGCTCGGACAATGCGATGCAAATTGCCCGGCGCTTGCGCCGTGAGGTGGCCGGCGTGCCAGGCATCCAGCTATACCTGCAACCGGAGCAAGACCTGACGCTGGACACCACCGTGTCGCCCAATCAATATCAATTCGTGCTGCGCGGACCTAACCAGCAAGCACTCGCAAAATACGTACCGACACTGGTCGCCCGGATGAAAAATATTCCCTCGATTACCGATGTCACCAGTGATCTGAACAACAACGGCCTTAGCGTTGACGTCGAACTGAACCGGGCGCTGGCTGCGCGCTTTGGCATCACCGCTGCCACCGTCGACAATGCACTTTACGACGCGCTGGGTCAACGCATCGTCTCGACCATCTTTGATCAATCCAGCCAGTATCGGGTGATTCTGGTTGCGCAACCCAAGAGCCTGCCGACGGTTCAATCGCTGGGCAATCTGTACCTGCCCAGCCAGACCAGCAGTAGCGGCCAAGTGCCATTGAGTGACATCGCCACGATCAAAATCACCCAATCGCCACTGGTGATCAGCCATCTGGCGCAATTTCCTGCTGTCACCGTTTCGTTCAACCTGTCCAAGGGTGCATCGTTGAGCGCAGCAGTCACTGCAGTGACTCAGGCCGAACAAGCGGTGCATCTGCCGAGATCGATCACATCCTCATTTCAGGGTGCGGCGCAGGCGTTCCAGTCCTCGCTATCCAGTGAAGTTTTCCTGCTCATCGCCGCGCTGGTCGCCGTCTATATTGTTCTTGGTGTGCTGTACGAGAGCTTTATCCACCCGCTGACGATTCTTTCTACCCTGCCTGCCGCCGGTATCGGTGCGCTGCTCGCGCTGATGGCCGCTGGCGATGATCTGGATATCATCGGCATTATCGGCATCGTGTTGCTGGTCGGCATCGTCAAAAAGAACGCCATCATGATCGTGGATTTCGCATTGCAGGCCGAACGCGAGCATGGCAAACCGGCAGCTGAGGCAATTTTCGAGGCCTCGCTACTGCGTTTTCGACCAATCCTGATGACCACGTTGGCAGCCATGCTGGGTGCCCTGCCACTATTGCTGGGCATTGGCACTGGCTCGGAACTGCGTCGTCCGCTGGGTTTGGCCATCATTGGCGGTTTGCTGCTGAGCCAGTTGCTCACCCTGTTTACCACACCGGTGATCTATCTTTATTTTGACCGGTTGTCGCGACGTTTCCGGCGCGATCCGCCGCCCGTCGTGGTCGAGAGCGTGTCATGAATATCCCGGCGCTATTCATCCGGCGCCCGGTAGCCACCACCATGCTGGCGATAGCGATCCTGCTGTCCGGCGCACTGGGATATTTCCACCTGCCGGTGGCGCCACTGCCCAACATCACTTTTCCGGTCATCGTCGTACAAGCCAATATGGCAGGTGCCAGTCCGGATGTCATGGCGAGCACCGTGGCCGCGCCGCTGGAACGGCGGCTGGGCACGATCGCCGATGTCGCCGAACTGACGTCTACCAGCACGGTCGGCGCGGCGAACATCGTTATCCAGTTCGGAATGAACCGGGATATCAACGGTGCCGCCCGCGATGTGCAAGCAGCCATCCAGGCCTCGCGAGCCGATCTGCCGACCACGCTGCGCAACGATCCGACCTACCGTGAATACAATCCGGCCGACGCGCCGATCATCATTCTGGCACTCACTTCGAGCACGCTGACCCGTGCACAACTGTACGACGCAGCGGATTCGGTCATTCAGCAACAACTCTCGCAGGTGAGCGGAGTCGGCGGGATTACGCTGGGTGGCAGCGCCCTGCCTTCCGTCCGGGTGGAACTGCAACCGGATCAGTTAAACAGTTACGGTATCGGCCTGGAAGACGTCCGTGCGGCGATCAGCGCCGCCAATGCCGACAGCCCCAAAGGCCATATCGATCAGAACGGCCAGCGCTACGAGGTGATATCCAACGACCAGATCAGCAAGGCCGAACCTTACCGCAATCTGGTCATTGCCTACCGAAATGGCGCGCCGGTGCGATTAAGCAATGTCGCGCAAGTGGAAGATTCGGCCGAAAACATCCGCAACGCCGGCCTCTACAACGGCAAAAACGCAGTACTCGTCATCGTCTATCCCTTGCCGGGCAGCAATATCGTCAATACGGTCGCGCAAATCCGCCAAGTGTTGCCATCGATCAAGGCGTTACTGCCCAGCGATGTGCAGATTGGCATCGCGCTGGACCGTTCGCAGTCAGTGCACGCCGCAGTAGGCGACACCGAGCGCACCTTGTTCATCGCAGTGTTGCTGGTGGTCGGTGTGGTGTTCGTGTTCCTGCGTTCCCCACGCGCAACGCTGGTGCCAGCCGTGGCGTTGCCCTTGTCAATCATCGGTACCTTCGGGCCCATGTACCTGCTTGGCTATAACATCGACAATCTGTCGTTGATGGCGCT
>JAJYHV010000058.1 GCA_021790515.1 Pseudomonadota bacterium | reverse complement strand
TTTTGATGTTCCTTGCTGAACGATTGACGTGCCGCACCGAAGTCAATCAGTACCGGTGAGCCATCCATGCGGATGTAGATGTTGGACGGTTTGATGTCCAGATGCAGCAATTTTTGGGTGTGGACTTCGCGCAGGCCATTGAGCAGTTCGGCAAAAATCCGCCGGATGAAGCTTTCCTTGACTTCGCCGTGGTGTGCGCGGATATATTCCTGCAAGGTTTTTCCGCGTTCGTATTGCATGACCATGTAAACGGTATCGTTGGCGCGGAAAAAATTTTCTACTCGCACCACATTCGGGTGCTGGATACGCGCCAGCGAGCGGCCTTCTTCAAAAAAGAAACGCATGCCATAGCGGAAGGTATGTAACTGGCTTTCGGTTTGTGGCGATACTTTGTAATCATCGTCACGTTGTACCAGGCTGGAAGGAAGATATTCTTTGATGGCGACTTCGCGTTCGTGTCCGTCATAGGCCAGATAAACCACACTGAAGCCACCGCCGCCAATTTTGCGAACGATGCGGTAATCCATGAGTTGGTAGCCGCTGGGTAGAGAAAGCCCGGCTTTATTGGCCATCGAAGTCTGTTGCGCTGGTGTGTCCATTCGTTGTGTGGTGAAATTCCTGCTGTATGTCCTGCGAGAGGGAAACAACCCGCTGCTTTTGTTGTTGACGTGTCTTCTCGAACCGATACCCGAACCAATTTATTTGTGTGAAATATCGTGAAACATCGGCGGGCAAAAATACCGACCACCAGTCTGCTACTGTACCATATTGCCATGTTGTTCGGATAGTGTTACGCTGGGCATCGTCTTCCTGTTGTTAACAAAAGGTTTGCATGATGACAAAAACCCTGTTGTTGCTGGTTGTGGTTTTTTTTGGTTCTGTCGCCATCGCGGCAGAACCGGTACTGGTTCCATTGCAGCATGTTTTTCTGATTGTGATGGAAAATCATGGTGATGATGATATTATTGGTAATTCTCACGCACCATTCATCAACCGTTTTGCACACGAGGCCAATCTGGCACGCAATTATTTTGCGGTCGGACATCCGAGTTTGCCCAACTATCTGGCGCTGATGGGCGGGTCGAATTTTGGTGTGCAGAATGACGACAACCCCGATTGGTCTGGCGTCAAGACGGGAGGGGCGGGCGTCGCTCCGCTTGCGGGTGTAGGGGTCGATGCCATGGTGCCTGCGCTGGTGGCGCCATTTGATCGGGCAATTCCAGCGGCGGCTTATACGGCGCAGAGCTTGGGTGATCAGTTGGTGGCAGCGGGCAAGCGCTGGAAATCCTATCAGCAAAATATTCCGGCATCTGGCGTGGTGGATGGCGTGAATTTCAGCGATGGCGTGTATTCAAATCGTGACAGACTGCCTGATGGCATGGATGGCATTCATAAACGGTATGCCGCGAAGCATAATCCTTTCGTGTATTTTGCTGCGGTGCAGCAAGGAAGACCTGCTGCAAATGGTTTGCAGAATGTCGTTGGTTTTGATGGCGCCAATGGCTTGTATGCTGATCTGTCTGCCGGCCGGGTGCCCGCTTTGTCATTCATTGTGCCGGATTTGTGCCATGATATGCACGGTGCGGGTAAGCGTAACGAAGCTTGTGGTAATCATGTTGCCTTGATAGAGGCGGGGGACGCCACGGTGAGGGAGTTGGTGCAGGCGATTCACGCTTCTCCGGCCTGGCAAACCGGGCATAATGCACTGGTGGTGGTATGGGATGAAAATAGCGATGGCAGCAAGCCTAATCGCGTACCGTTGATTGTGGAAACCAGTGATGGCGTGCATGGCGTGGTGTCAGAACGACCATATAGCCATTTCTCTTTGCTGAAGACACTGGAAACAGGGTTTCACTTACCCTGTTTGAATCATGCCTGTGACTCGACAGTCTTGTTGATACAGGACCTGTTTTCCACGAAGTGACTGGCGGATGCCCATGATTCGGGGCTTGGGTAAGCCATCAGGCCGGTCCTGCCGGATTCCTTAAGATTTTCGATTCAGACCGGGAAATTTGTCGGTGTGACGGTCGGATGATTGTGTCGCCCGGAGCGAAGCAATCATTAGGGAAGCGCTGATTGATTCCCGCCAAGCCCCGTCCCGTCGTGCATGTTTTGCACGTTTTCAACGTGGCGGTTGCGGGCAACGATGCGGTTTCCGGTAATGGGCGTGAACACGAGATGATGAATGAGCGCTGGTATGGGGGTTTTCTGAAAGGGCATCTGGCATTATGATGCGGGCAGATGAGAGTTGTCGACCGTATGGCTGAGGAGTAAGAAAATGTCCGGAAATGTGTTCATTGTGACGGCGCCATCGGGGGCGGGTAAAACCAGTCTGGTACGGGCGCTGCTGGCGCGAGATGCCTTGGTGCACCTGTCGGTGTCTTATACGACACGGACGCCGCGCAAAGGGGAAGAGGACGGGCGTGATTATCATTTTGTCTCGCCAGAGCGTTTCGCTGCTTTATTGGAAGCAGGCGAGTTTCTGGAAAGCGCGCAAGTATATGGTAATCATTATGGTACATCGGAAGCATGGATACGCCAGCAGATTGCCCGGAATGAAGATGTGTTGCTGGAAATTGACTGGCAAGGCGCGCAGCAGGTGCGGCGGTTGTTTCCGGACGCTATCGGGATTTTTATTCTGCCCCCTTCGCTGGCGGTACTGGAGCAGCGCTTGCGTCATCGTGGGCAGGATGACGATGAGACGGTTGCGCGCCGGTTGGCAGCCGCGCGTGAAGATATCAGCCATGCACTGGAGTTTGATTATGTTATCATCAACGATGCATTTGATGTGGCGCTGACTGATTTGGCGTCGGTTGTGCGGGCGGAGCGTTTGCGCGTGGCAGCACAGGAACGAAAATACATGGCGTTGTTTTCGATGATGAATTAATGGCTTGATGAGACAGGGGTGATGTATCATGGCGCGGATTACGGTAGAAGATTGTATGGGAAAAATTGATAATCGTTTTGAATTGACCTTGGCGGCGACCTGGCGCGCGCGACAGTTGGCCAACGGGCATACTTCCAAAGTCGATCCCGGTCGCGATAAACCGGCTGTCATTGCCTTGCGTGAAATCGCGGCAGGTGAGGTGGGGGCTGATATTCTGAAACGGGGACGGCATTGATTGTCGGTTTTGCGCTGAATCGTTAGGACGCATGGCATGGGAACCGCTGCCCCCCTCGCCCTGGCGGGAGAAGGACCTGTTTTTGATATTGAAACAGGACTTTCTTATCTGAAACAAGCAGATCTGGAACTGGTTCGTGCGGCGTTTGAATTCAGTTGTCAGGCGCACAGCGGTCAGTTTCGCGTGAGTGGTGAAGCGTATATTTCACACCCATTGGCGGTGGCCGGCATTCTGGCGCGTTGGCACCTTGACGCGCAGGCCATCATGGCAGCGCTGTTACATGATGTGATGGAAGACACGGCAGTTACCAAGCAGGAGTTGGCCGAACGCTTCGGTAAATCAGTGGCCGAGTTGGTGGATGGGGTGTCGAAACTCGATAAAATCGAGTTTCAGACCGAGGCGCATGCTCAGGCAGAAAATTTTCGCAAAATGCTGCTGGCCATGGCGCGAGATGTTCGCGTTATTTTGATTAAGCTGGCAGATCGTTTGCATAACATGCGTACGCTGGACGCGATGTCGGCAGAAAAACGCCGCCGTATCGCGCAGGAAACGGCAGATATCTACGCGCCGATTGCTAACCGTTTGGGACTCAATGCATTGTATCAGGAAATGGATGACCTTTGTTTCCATCACTTGCATCCCAACCGTTACCGGGTGTTGGCGCAGGCCATCAAAACCGCGCGTGGTAACCGTAAGGAAGTGGTGGAAAAAGTAAGCGAAGCCATTGCGCACAAATTGGCCGAGGCGCATCTGGCTGCCGTGGTGGGCGGGCGTGAGAAACACCTGTACAGCATTTACCGCAAGATGCAGGAAAAATCTCTCGCTTTTTCAGAGGTGTTTGACATTTATGGCTTTCGTGTCATGGTGGACGATGTGCCATCGTGCTATCTGGCGTTGGGCACCTTGCATGGACTGTATAAGCCGATTCCGGGGAAATTCAAGGATTACATCGCCATTCCCAAGGCGAATGGCTATCAATCTTTACATACAACCTTGTTCGGCCCGTTTGGTACGCCTATCGAAGTGCAGATTCGTACCCATGACATGCACAAGGTGGCCGAAGCAGGCGTGGCTTCGCACTGGCTATACAAAACCGGCGACGCAGATTTGAATGCGGTGCAGCAGCGCACCCATCAGTGGCTACAATCGTTGCTCGAAATTCAAGAAGGTGGTGGGGATTCGGCCGAATTTCTGGAACACATCAAAATTGATTTGTTTCCCGATGAGGTGTATGTTTTTACCCCGAAAGGAAAGATTCTGTCATTACCGCGCGGAGCCACTGCTGTTGATTTTGCCTACGCAGTGCATACCGATGTCGGCAACCATTGTACGGCAGTCAAGGTGAATGGTGAATTGATGCCGATGCGAACCTTGTTGCGCAATGGCGATCAGGTGGAAGTGGTGACTTCGCCCCATGCCCACCCGAATCCGGCCTGGGTGAATTTTGTGGTTTCCGGCAAAGCGCGCGCCCATATTCGTCATTATCTGCGCACGTTGCACGCCGAAGAGGCGGTGCGACTTGGCGAACGCTTGTTGGAACAGGCTGTCCGTGCGTTGGGCGGCAAACCGGAAGCCATCGGTGCTCCTTGTTGGGAGCGTGTGGCGCGCGAAACAGGCAAAACCCGTGAGGCCGTATTGACGGACATTGGTCTGGGCAAGCGGTTGAATATCGTGGTGGCGCGGCAGTTGATGGCACAGGAACATTTGCCGACACCACGCTCGCATGGTGCGATTACCATTCGCGGCTCGGAGGGCGTGGCGGTGCAACTGGCGACTTGTTGTCGGCCCATACCGGGGGATCCGATTGTGGCGTTGATCAAATCCGATCAGGGATTGGTTGTACATACACATGATTGTGCTGCTATCAAGCATTATCGTAATGACCCGGACAAATGGATGGACGTGGAGTGGGAGCCGGGGTTGAAGAAGATGTTTGACGTCAATATTCGGCTTATTGTGCTCAATCAGCGTGGTGTGCTGGCGAAACTGGCGGCTGTTATTGCCGATGAGGGGTCAAATATCGATAATGTGTCGATGGCCGAGCAGGACGGTAGCCAATACACCACTGTTTATTTTACCTTGCAGGTCGAACAGCGCTTGCATCTGGCACGCATCATGCGTACTTTGCGGCGCTTGCCGGAGGTCATTCGTATCATGCGCGTCAAACAGCGTCAGCAGGAGTTGTCTGCCACGCAAACAGATGTTTGATTTGCATGGGTTTGTGTGACGGAAACCCATCGGCGCTGTCACAAAGAAGAAAGTTTTATTTGTTAGTATGCAATTGATGAGCGAGTCAATTTTAAAATTCATGGCGAAGATTCGCTGGTGGTTCCCGCCCCTCTTGCTATTAGCGTCCTGTGCCAGCTATACCCCTGAATCGTTACCTGTCGTGCCGGACAGCAAGTCTTCTGTGTCGCGTCTTGTGCACCCGCATCGTCATCGGTTTGATCCCCGTGATGGGCTGGATGGCGAAGAGCTTGCCATGCTGGCGGTGGCCAATAATCCCGAATTACGTGCGGCGCGCGCGCGGCTCAGAGTTGCGCACGCACAGGTGTTCGCTGCAGGTTTGCTGGCAGATCCGCAATTGGGCGCGAGCGAAGATTTCACCATGACGCCCAATACACAGAATGCCTGGGCGCTGGGTTTGGGTTTTGATGTGGGTGACTGGTTGTTGCGTTCTTCGCGGCGGCAAATGGCTCGTGCGGGGCAGTCGCAGGTGCAACAGGAAATGTTGTGGCAGGAGTGGCAAGTGGTAGCGCAGGCGCGTTTGCTGTATGCACGTTTGCAGGCTTATATTACCACGACACGTATTCTGAAACAGGAAACAGACTGGTTGCAACAGGTGGCACAGGCGAGTCACGTTGCCTTGTCCGGATATGATGTGACAGCAGAAATGGCTAATGGCGACCTGCTGGCGCTGCGCGCCGTGCAGCAGCAGCAGCAGGATGAGGTCAGGTTGTCGCGGCAAGACATGGGGAAATTACAGACCTTACTCGGATTGGACACGTCGGCCAACATACAATTGCAGGATGCGCCGGGACCAGCTCCGCTGGATGTGTCGATGTTGCGTCAGCAGGTGACGCAACGATTGTACCATCGCCCTGATTTGGCGGCGATTCGCGCGGCATACCAGACCAGCGAGGCAGGATATCATGCCGCCGTGCTGGCGCAGTTCCCGCTGTTGTCTGTGGGTATTAATCGGGCGCAGGACAATTATGGCGATAATAGCGTAGGACCTGGGATTACGTTGTCATTACCGTTATTCAACCGTAATCGGGGCAATATCGCCATTGCGCGGGCAAGCCGTGCGCAATTGGCGGCCGAATATCAGGCGCGTCTGGATGCCGCCAGCAATCAGGCGTTGTTGGCGCTGGATAATTATGATTTATTGAGCCGGCAGATCGGGCAGGTAAAGCAGGATTTGCCGCCATTGCAGGCGCAGGTGGACAGTGCCGGCAAAGCGTATGCGCAGGGGAATCTGACGGTGGTTGACATGACGCGCCTGGAAGTGATGCTGTGTAAACGGCAACTGGCGGTCGTTCGTTTGGGTTTGTCGCTGGACGAGCAGCGTATTGCTTTACAGACTTTGCTTGGGGCAGGATTGCCAGACGAGGTGATGAAATGAAAAAAATCTGGCTTGCTGCCTGGTGTTTGGTGCAGGCGTTTGCGCTGGGTATGGCGTGCGCGGACGATGACGATATGCCGGCACCGCCGCCGCCACAACCAGCACAGGCTGCGGTGGTGGTCGCTCCATTACACCGGCAATGGTTGAACCGGGATGTGCTGGCGTACGGGCAGGTGGTGAGTGATGTGCGCCGCAGCATGAATCTGAGTGTACCTCGGGCAGTCCGGGTAATGTCAGTGCAGGTGTTGTCGGGCGACGCCGTGGTCAAAGGGCAAGCATTATTGACGCTCGTCAATGCGCCGGATGCGGAGCAATCGATGCAAAAGGCGCGGGAAGCCTTGGCCTACGCACGACGAGAGCAAGTTCGTGTTGCCGGATTGGTCAAGGCGCATCTGGCGACAGCGGCACAGCTTTCTGCCGCAAACAAGGCGCTGGCTGATGCGAGAGCAGCCTGGCAGACGCAACAGGCGATTGGGGCGGATCATACGGTGACGGTGCTGCGTGCGCCTGCTGACGGGTATGTCGTGGCGGTGAATGTGGTGGTCGGGGATCGTCCGGCGGCGGGAATCACGCTGTTGCAGTTGGCTTCATCCCGCGCACAGGAAGCCTTGCTTGCGGTCGAGGCGACTGATGCATTGCGGTTGAAGTTGGGCGCTGCAGTGCAGTTGGTTTCCGTGTTGCGCCCAGAGGTCAGGGCAGAAGGGAAGATTGTTCGGGTGGCGTCTGCATTGGTGAACGGGAGTCTGGCGGTGCGGGTGAATGTACCGACGGGACAGTTTTTGCCAGGAGAGCAAGTTAGCGCCAGTGTAACATTGGCACGTCTGTTTGGCGATGTTGTGCCCCGGTCAGCGGTATTGCCGGATGATAACGGTTTTCATGTATATCAGGTGCGGGCAGGTCACGCCGTGCTGGTGCCGGTGAAAATAAGTCTGGAACACGGAAATCTGACGTTGGTGGAAGGTGCGCTGTCGACTGATTTGCCGGTGGTGACGCTGGGTAATTATGAACTGCAACCGGGGATGGCCGTGCGGGAAACCCAACCGGTGCCGGGTACGCGCGGCGGTTCATGATGGCTTGGATGCAGGTTCATCGCCGGTCGATTTTGTTTGTGCTCACGGTATTGGCGCTGGCGGGCGTCTTGGCGAGTTTTTATCTGCCTGTTTCCCTGTTTCCGAACACCGCGTTTCCACGTGTGGTGTTGGCGCTGGATGCCGGAGACCGACCAGCAGATTTGATGATGTTGTCGGTGACGCAACCGGTGGAAGAAGCTGTGCGACGGGTTCCAGGAGTGAGATCCGTCCGTTCGACCACCAGTCGTGGTTCAGCGGAAGTGTCGGTGAATTTTGACTGGGGAACCGATATGGCGATGGCGACGACCATGCTGAGTCAGGCTGTCGCGCAAATCATGCCGACGCTGCCAGCCGGGACGCGATTGGACGTGCGGCGAATGGACCCGGCGGTTTATCCCATGCTGGCGTACAGCCTGACATCGGATATCTGGTCGCAGGCACAGTTGTACGATTTGGCGCGTTATCAGTTGCGCCCGTTGTTGCTGGGTGTGAATGGCGTGGCACGGGTGGAAGTGCAGGGTGGCGAGCAGGAGGAATATCAGGTTTTTGTCGATCCGGCGCGGCTTGATGCGTATGGTATCGGCGTGCAGGACGTGGTGCGGGCGCTGGCAGCCGCCAACGTGGAAGTGGCGACGGGCCGAATGGAAGATCATGACAAGTTGTATTTGGTCGTGGTGAATACCCGCCTGCATTCGCTGGCCGATTTGCGCCAACTGGTGCTGCGCGTGCCGTCTGGCAGCCTGATTCCACTGGCACGGATTGCTGATATCCGCGATGGCGTCGTGCCGCATTGGATACGGGTGACAGCGAACGGCAAGCGGGCTGTGTTACTGAACATTTATCAACAGCGGGGCGGCAATAGTGTACAGGTATCGCGCGACGTGGCGGCCAGATTGGCTGGATACCGCTCGCATCTGTCTTCCGGGGTGCATCTGTCGAACTGGTATGATCAGAGTGAATTGATTCTGGCGTCCGCGTTGGGGGTGCGCGATGCCATGATATGGGGAACCATACTGGCGATTCTGACCGTCTGGCTGTTTTTGCGTAATGCTCGTATCACGCTGATTGCTTTGGTGATTGTGCCCGCAGTACTGGCGATTACCGTGCTGGTCATGTTTGTGTTGCATATGAGTTTCAATATCATGACGCTGGGTGGCATGGCAGCGGCAGTGGGTCTGATTATTGATGATGCCATTACCATGACGGAATATATCGTGCGCCGTCTGCGGGATGGCAGTGGTGCTGTGGCCCCCCGCATTCATCAGGCTGTGCATGAATTTGTGTTGCCATTGGCCGGGTCTTCGGCGTCGACCACTGTGATATTTGTGCCGCTGGCATTTTTGACTGGTGTGACCGGGGCTTTTTTCAAGGCGCTGTCATTGACCATGGGTGTTGGTTTGCTGATTTCTTTTTTTGTGACCTGGTTGGCTGCCCCGATTTTGTCGGAATATTTGTTGCATGAATCGGAAACGGGTGAAGATGGCGCGTTCATGCAGCGTGTACAGCGTTTCTATGGCCGGATTTTGCGCGCGATGCTGAAGCGTCCACAATGGGTGTTGTTGCTGTTATTGCCAATCGTGCTGGTTGGTTGGTTGGCATTGAGCAATATCGATACCGGTTTCATGCCAGCGATGGATGAAGGAGGATTCACGATGGATTATCTTTCGCTGCCAGGTACATCGCTCACCGAGACCAACCGGTTGCTGAATCAGGTAGAAGCTATCCTTAAAGCGGACCCGGATGTGGCGACATGGTCGCGCCGAACCGGCGCACAACTGGGTGGTGGTATCACCGAGGCGAATGAGGGCGATTTTTTCATTCGTCTGCGGCGGGGAAAGCGGGCACCGATTGAAGCGGTGATGGAGCGTGTGCGCATCAAGATTCAGGAACAGGTGCCCGGACTCGATATTGAATTGTCGCAATTGATGGAAGATGAAATCGGGGATTTGACGTCGGTGCCGCAACCCATTGAAATCAAGCTGTTCGGTGATGATGATGCGCAACTTCAGCGAGCTGCCCTGCGTGTACAGAGCGAAATCGGACGAATCGCTGGCGTGGTGGATACCCGTGATGGTATCCATCCAGCAGGTAATGCGCTGGAAGTTCATGTTGACCGGGTGCGCGCCGCGCTGGAAGGGATGACGGTTGATGGCATCATGCAGACGGTGAGCGCGGATCTGGCGGGTACGGTGGCAACAGTCATTCAGCACGTACCGAAATTGATTGGCGTGCGTGTGTGGTTGCCACCGGCCATGCGTCAGCGTGATAACGATATTCTCCACTTGCGCATTCGCGCTCCGGATGGACATTTTTTTCCTCTGGGCAGGGTAGCCAGCGTGCAGTCGATTAACGGGCAACCACAAATCGAACGGGAAAATCTTCGTCACATGATTGCGGTTACGGCGCGCATCAGCGGCCGTTCGATGGGAGCGGTGATGCCGCAAGTGCAGCGGGTGGTGTTGGCGCGCGGCAATCTTCCACCGGGCATGTATGCCGAATTTGGCGGCTTGTACGCCCAGCAGCAAGCGGCGTTTCGTGGCATGATGCTGGTTTTCGTGGCGGCGTTTGGTCTGGTGTTGGTGTTGCTGTTGCTGTTGTTTGAGTCGTTCCGTGTCGCGTTGTCGATCGCCGCCATGTCGTTGCTGTCGATTCCGGCGGTTTTGGCCGGTTTGTGGATGTTCGGCAACGAATTGGACATTTCTTCGTTGATGGGCATGACGATGATTATCGGTATTGTGACCGAATCAGCCATTTTTTATTTTTCCGGTTTGCGTCGTCTGGCCAAACGCATGCCGCTCGACGAAGCGCTGGTGCTGGCCGGCCAGCAACGCATTCGTCCTATTAGCATGACGGTGGCGGCAGCCGTGATGACCTTGTTGCCTTTGGCGGTGACGTTCGGACAGACGGCGAGTATGCAGCAACCGCTGGCGGTAGCCGTGATTGCCGGTTTGCTGATAAAACCGGTGTTATTGCTGCTGGTGATGCCGGTGTTGTATCGACTGACGGTGCGTAAGGTCGATGCGTGAAGGGTTTTTTGCTCTTCGCGGATGAACCGTGAACCGGGCATGTTGCCTCGAGGAGCCGTTGTTTGTTTCTGCATGGCCGCCCGCCAAGCCTTGCGCTATCGCGGCCAAATCAGGCGAAAGGCGCAAAACGAAGCCGAGTTGGGGTAGAATTCGGCGGGGGCGATGGCGCGCGTTAATTGGTGAAAAGATTCGGTTAAACAATCCCATCCCTGTTTTATGCGAATTCAGGTCAACAGAGGGGCTGTAGTGATGAAGGATATTGTGCAGACAGCAGGTGCGCCCGCAGCGATTGGGACGTATTCGCAGGCGGTGCGCGTGGGGAACATGTTGTATTTGTCCGGGCAGATTGGCTTGAAGCCGGACACCATGGAAATGTTGAGTGGTGTCGGCGAACAGACGCATCAGGTGTTTTGTAATCTGCAGGCGGTACTGGCAGCTGCAGGCGGCAGCCTGAATGATATTGTCAAATTGACGATATATTTGACCGATCTCTCGCATTTTGCCAAGGTCAATGAAATCATGTCATTGTATTTTGAGGCGCCTTATCCGGCACGGGCGGCCGTTGGCGTGGCGGCATTGCCACGAGGGGCGCTGGTGGAAGCTGACGGTATTGCTTTGTTGTCTTGATGGCAGGTATCGCTGTCAGCATTACGCCAGAACTGACGCTGTTGCCATCGGTATTTGGCAAGCTGGGATTGGTGACGGTGGCCGACCTGTTGCTGCATTTTCCTTTGCGGTATGAAGATGAAACGCGTCTGACCCCGATTGCGGATGTGCAACCGGGGCGGTTTGTTCAGGTCCAGGGCGAGATTGTGCAACGTCATGCGGTGTTGGCGACGCGGCGATTGGACGTGTGGTTGCGTGATGAGAGCGGCGATTTGCTCCTGCGTTTTTTGCATGCTTTTCCGGGGCAGGCCGCCCGGATGGCGCCGGGCGTCTCGTTGCGGGTGGCAGGTGAAGCCAGGGTCGGGTTTTCCGGGTTGGAAATGCTGCATCCGCGTTGGCGAGCCGTCAAACCCGGAACGCCTTTGCCAGACGGGTTGACGCCGGTGTATCCGGCAGTGGCCGGGGTGACGCAATCTGCGTTGCGGCGGCAAATCCGGTTGGCGCTGGCGCAAATCGACTGGCAGGATACTTTGCCGGAACAGGTGTTGCGGGCACATGACCTGCCGGATTTCTTTTCCAGCGTGTGCGTGTTGCATCACCCCTCTCCGGAGACTTCGGTGCAAGGATTGCAGGCCAGGACACACGCTGCCTGGCGGCGCATCAAATTTGATGAATTATTGGCGCAGCAATTGTCTTTGCGTCAGGCACGGGCGCAGCGGCAGTTGATGGGGGCACCACGTTTGGCGGCGCGTTCCGGTTTGGTGCAGCGCTTGCTGGATGCGTTGCCGTTTGCGTTGACGTCAGCCCAGCGGCGGGCATGGCAGCAGATTCAGGAAGATTTGCAGCAGTCGCGTCCCATGCAGCGTTTATTGCAGGGGGATGTGGGCAGTGGCAAAACCGTGGTGGCAGCATTAGCGGCAGCGCAGGCCATCGATGCCGGTTATCAAGTAGCGTTCATGGTGCCAACCGAACTTTTGGCCGAGCAACATTTCCAGAAACTGGTTCACTGGTTTGCGCCATTGCAGATATCCGTTGGCATGTTATCCGGCAGTCTGGGCAACAAAGCGCGGAACAAGGTGCTGGAAGCGTTGCGACTGGGGGAATTGGCGCTGGTGGTCGGTACCCATGCCCTGTTTCAGCGTGAAGTGAGTTTTGCTCGCCCCGGCTTGCTGGTGGTCGATGAACAACATCGTTTCGGCGTTGCGCAACGTATGGCGTTGCGTGACAAAGGCGTGGCTCCGCATCAGTTGATGATGAGCGCTACGCCGATACCTCGCACGCTGGCAATGACCTATTATGCTGATCTGGATGTGTCGGTCATCGATGCGTTGCCGCCGGCTCGCAGTCCGGTGCGCACTCGGTTGGTCGATGACCGCCGTCGGCAACAGGTAATGGATTGGGTACGACAGCGTGCGGTATCAGGTGAACAGGTGTATTGGGTTTGTCCGCTGGTTGAAGAATCCGAGGCATTGCAGTTGCAGACGGCGATGGATACATATGCAGCGCTGTGTCTGGCGTGGCCGGATAGTGCCGTTGGTCTGGTGCATGGCCGAATGCGTGCGGCGGAAAAACAGGCGGTGATGGCAGATTTTGTCGCGGACAAATTGCGGGTTCTGGTCGCCACGACAGTCATCGAAGTCGGTGTGGATGTGCCGAATGCATCCGTGATGGTGGTTGAACATGCCGAACGCATGGGGTTGGCGCAGTTGCATCAGTTGCGTGGCCGCGTTGGACGTGGAATGCGCCGCAGCGAATGCGTTTTGTTGTATCATGAACCGCTTTCGGATTTGGCGCGCGCACGACTCAAGATCATGTTTGAAAGCCAGGATGGATTTCACATCGCGCGGGAAGACCTGCGCTTACGTGGGCCGGGGGAGTTTATCGGCGCACGTCAGTCGGGTGTTCCCGTGTTGCGTTTCGCCAATCCCGACGAGGATGCGGATCTGATGCAGGCTGTTCGTGAAACAGCCGAATACCTGTTGCAGTACGAACCGGGCAGGGCGCAGGCGCATATCGCTCGCTGGTATGGTGCGCGCCAGTCTTACGCACAGGCATGATATAGGCACGATGCAGGCATGAATGGTTGTGGCGACATGAACGGCGAAGTGGCGGGTTGCTGATGCGCTGGCAGACCGGTTTGATTGGCGCGCCGTCTGGCGCTCGTTCCTGGCTCAAGGGGACAGGTTCGTTGACCCGGCAGTTGAAACGGGATTTTGCTGCGCTCGCTGTGCGCGAATGCAGGCAGCGCCGGACGTTTGTGTGGGCGGATGAAGTCTTGCCCAGTGGCGTGCCGGCGGGCAGCAAGGCGTTGATCCGTAACGTATGTTTGCAAAACGAAGACGTGCCTCTGGTGTTTGCGCACAGTGTGTTTCCCAATCGCAGCCTCGTGGGCGGATGGCGTTTCTTATCCCGTCTGAAAAGCCGTTCGCTGGGGGAAGTGTTGTTCGGCAACCGGCGTACGTACAGAAAGGCTTTGCAGTTTGCTTTGTTGTCCAGACGCCATCGTTTGTATCGCGAAGCGATGTGCTGCATAGGAGATGTATTGCCCTTGCGATTGTGGGCACGTCGTTCGATTTTTCGGCAGGGGACGCGCCGTATTCTGGTGACAGAACTGTTTTTGCCGGTTTTGTGGAAAGGGCAAAAGAAATGACGCTGATACAACGTATTGAACTGTATGAACAATTGATGCGGCTGGATCGGCCGATAGGCATTCTGCTTTTGTTGTGGCCGACCTTGTGGGCACTATGGTTGTCGAGTGTCGGGCACCCGAATCTGGCGATAGTGTGGATATTTTTGCTGGGTACTGTACTGATGCGGTCAGCAGGTTGCGTGATCAATGATTATGCCGACCGGGATTTTGATGGTCACGTTCGCCGCACCCGCAATCGACCGCTGGTTGCGGGCAAGATAAGTACCCGCGAGGCATTGCTGCTGGCAGCGACGCTTAGCGTGCTGGCTTTTTTGCTCATTCTGCCATTGAATTCTTTGGTGCGATGGTTGTCATTACCCGCTATTTTTCTGGCAGCCAGCTACCCGTATACCAAACGGTTTTTGTCCATCCCGCAGGCGTATCTTGGCGTGGCATTCGGTTTCGGTATTCCGATGGCCTACGCTGCCGAGCAAGGCCGCGTACCATTGGAGGCATGGATTTTGCTCCTGGCAAACGTGTTTTGGACGCTGGCGTACGATACGGAATACGCCATGGTGGACCGGGAAGATGATTTGAAAATCGGCATTCGCACATCGGCCATTACATTTGGACGTTATGATGTGACGGCGGTGATGCTCTGTTATGCGATGACCTTGTTGTTGCTGGCCTGGGTTGGCTGGCGGGAACGGTTGGGCATATTTTTTTATGCGGGATTGTGTGTGGCAGGTATAATTGCAGTATATCATTATACAATTATCCGAAAACGTGAGCCGGCCGGTTGTTTCAAAGCGTTTTTGCATAACAACTGGCTGGGTGCCGCCGTCTTTTGCGGGTTGTTGTTAAATGATTTGACGAGATGATGCTCGCAGGTAATATTCAAAGGTAATTTCATGATACTTTCACGAACCAGTCAGTATGCCATACAGGCCATGATTTATATGGCAACACAACCGGCCGATGCGCCGGTGCTGAATCGCGATGTGGCGCGCCGGTTGAATGTGCCGGCACCATATCTGGCAAAAATCTTGCAAAATCTGGGCAAAAACGGATTGTTGTACTCTTTCCGTGGCCGTTTGGGAGGATTCTGCCTGCGCGAAGAAGCAGCGCAGATGTCCTTGATGGATTTGTTGCAGATTACCGAAGGCGCGGACTTTACACAAAGTTGCCTGTTGGGCTTGAAGCGTTGCAGTGAAGAGACGGCATGTCCGATGCATAGCCATTGGCTGCCAATCAAAGAACAGGTCATTGGCATGCTCAATGATATGCGTCTGGATGAACTGGCTACCGCCGTACAGAGTGGTCGTTATCGTTTGACGGACATGCCGGGAGTGGCCTGGCAACACCTTGCCTGAGTGATGGAACCACTGATTTATTCCCGCATGGTCGCGACTCATGGCGGAATGAATCAGTGGTTCCTTATGTATCTGTGGCGCCCGTTGTTGTACGGCATTTTGCTGGGGGTGCTGGCGGGTTGTGAGCGTTCACCAACCCCATTGAACCATCCCTGGGCAGCAGATGTGACCGGCGCAGGCCAAATGGCTTCATTCCGGATGACGGATATGTATGGTCATCTGCGCTCCGCAACGGATTGGCGCGGCAAAGTGTTGTTGCTGTTTTTCGGCTACACGCACTGCCCTGAGGTTTGTCCGACTACGCTGTATACGCTTGCGCAGACGATGCGGCAGTTGGGGCCGGCTGCCGATAACGTGCAGGTTGTGTTCGTCACCCTTGATCCGCAACGCGATACGGCAGCAGTGTTGCGCCAGTTCGTGCCCTCTTTCGATCACCGTTTCCTTGGCCTGTATGGTAGCGTGCCTGCGACACAGGCATTGGAAAAAACTTATGGCGTTTATGTTCAGCGGCACGATACTTCGGTTGCCGGTGATTATACCCTGGATCACAGCGCTTTTATTTACGCGTTCGACCGTCATGGGCGTTTGCGGTTAAAAATGCCTTATGGCGAGACATCGATGCAGATGGCGTCGGATATTCGGCAGTTACAGGTTTCAGGGAGTCGCTGATTTGTTTTTACGTGATCGCGATGTTGGCCTGGCGGGATGACATGCAAGGCGTGACGCGCTGTCAAGGATTGTTCTCGTCAAGCGCCTTTAAAACCTCGTCGTTCAGGGCGAGGTTCGGCGCTCCTTCCGGCCTGAAGGCCGGGGTTTTAAACCAGCAAGGGAACAGGATAAAATGGCGGCGTGGCTGTTTGCCCGCTAAGCCCCGTTCCATTTGCGTTGCAGCAAAATTTTGTGCACGCTTCCTTGCCCGGTTTTGATTCTAAGTCCCGGCTTGCAGCCGGTGCCGTACACGTCGTGATTTTTCTGGCTTGACCCAATTTTTCTCGCCCATATGCTGAATAAATTAATGGCGTATCCTCATCGCCACTAACAGGATTTTTTTATCTTAATAGTATTGAGCAATCAAGATGTTAACCGAAAGCTGAAAAAACATTGAACTTTTGGGCTTGCGTGCGACGCATTGCCGCAGGTAGAATGAGGGGTAGCAGTATTTTAAGTTTCAGTTATCGGTTTTACTGGTTTGATTTAGCGATTTTATTTGGCAACAGGAGGCTCACGTGACCGCTACGGAAATGGGCAGTAATGAGCAGTACAATTTTGAGGTGGTGAAGAAATTCGCTTTTATGACCATCATCTGGGGTCTGTTGGGCATGTCCATCGGGGTGTATATCGCCTCGGAACTTGCCTGGCCATTTATGAATATGGACATTCCATACATCACCTTTGGCCGGTTGCGCCCCGCGCACACGTCCAGTGTGATTTTCGGATTTGGCGGCAGCGCGCTGTTTGCGACGTCTTACTATATCGTGCAGCGCACCTGTCAGGCGCGATTGGTCAGCGATTTTCTGGCCAGTTTTACCTTTTGGGGTTGGCAGGCTGCCATCATCATGGGCGACATCAGCTACATGCTCGGTCATACCCAGTCGCGTGAATACGCAGAAATGGAATGGCCTATCGATATTCTGATCGAGATAGTGTGGGTGTCTTATCTGGCTGTTTTCGTGGGCACCATCATGCGCCGCAAACAACCACACATCTATGTGGCGAACTGGTTCTTCATGTCGTTCATTCTGGCGACTGCGCTGCTGCACACGTTCAACAATCTGGCGATTCCTGTCAGCCTGTTCCACATGAAATCCTACAGCCTGTTTTCCGGTACGCAGGATGCCATGACGCAGTGGTGGTATGGGCATAATGCCGTGGGCTTTTTCCTGACGGCAGCGTTCCTCGGCATGATGTATTACTTTGTGCCCAAGCAGGCCGGACGTCCCATTTACTCTTATCGTTTGTCCATCGTACACTTTTGGGCGCTGTCTTTCCTGTATATGTGGGTTGGTGCGCACCATCTGCACTGGACCGCTTTGCCTGACTGGACATCTACGCTGGCGGCAACGTTTTCCATCATGCTGTTGTTGCCTTCCTGGGGCGGGATGATCAACGGCATCATGACGCTGTCAGGTGCCTGGGACAAATTGCGCACAGACCCTGTCATGCGTTTCATGATTGTGGCGTTGTCCTTTTATGGCATGGCGACCTTCGAAGGTCCGTTGATGGCGCTCAAGGATGTCAATGCCCTGTCGCACTACACCGACTGGACTGTTGGCCACGTGCACTCCGGTGCTTTGGGTTGGGTTGCCATGATCAGCTTCGGTTCTTTGTACCACATGATTCCGCGTTTGTGGGGCACCAAGTTGTGGAGCGAAAAGCTGGTCGGGGTTCATTTCTGGCTTGCTACCATCGGTGTGTTGATGTACATCACCGCGATGTGGATATCTGGTATCACGCAGGGCTTGATGTGGCGTGCGTTTGATCAGTTCGGCAATTTGCAATATTCGTTCGTCGAGTCAGTGGCTGCCATGCATCCATTGTATGAGATGCGGGCATTTGGCGGCATGTTCTTCCTGTCCGGCATGATCCTGATGGCGATTAATGTGATGATGACCATTCGTCAGGGTAGTACCGAGTCGGCCAAGGCTACTGCGGCCAAATTGTCGATGGTTAATGCGTAATTTGCCGAGTAATAAGGAGAAAAAGCATGTTCAAGCATGAGTGGCTGGAAACCAATATTGGCTTGCTGACGGTGGCAACCATGCTGGCGATCAGTATTGGTGGTCTGGTGGAGATTGCCCCTTTGTTTTTCATCAAGGGCACGGTGGAAAAAGTCGATGGCGTGCGCCCTTATACGCCATTGGAGTTGCGTGGCCGTGACATCTATCAGCGCGAAGGTTGTTACTTGTGCCATTCGCAGATGATTCGCCCGTTTCGGGATGAAGCATTGCGTTATGGCCATTATTCGCTGGCTGCCGAATCACAGTATGATCATCCGTTCCAGTGGGGTTCCAAGCGTACCGGTCCCGATCTGGCGCGTGTCGGTAAAAAATATTCCAACGAATGGATGGTGCAACATTTGGTGGCGCCTCGTTCGCTGGTGCCGCAATCAGTGATGCCTAATTTCCCCTGGTTGCTGACAAACCAGCTGGATTATTCTGATATCCAGGATCGCATGAAGGCGTTGCGCTTGGCCGGTGTGCCTTATTCGCTCAATAAGGCGGAATATGACGCCAACGTGAAGAAGTTTGGCGCAGCGACTGCCAAGATGCTGGATATTACGCATGCCAGACAGAATCTGATTGCGCAGGCGCAAGAAAACAATTACGACGGTGATCGCAGCGGCATCTCTGAAATGGATGCCTTGGTAGCCTATTTGCAGGTTCTGGGCACCATGGTCGATTTCAGCAAGTATGACGATGATGCGTTTGTCAAATATCGCTGATAGGTGATGACCGGAAATGGGATGGATTTATTGGTTCTCTTCATTTAATCACACAAAGCCGTTGGCGCTGGTGATCATGTTTGTGACGTTTGTCGCGATTGTTTTTTATGTATATGGCGACAGAAAGCGGGGCGAACGCTTGGAAAACAACAAAAACATTCCATTTCTGGACGACGAATCGATAAAGGAAAATGAGAAATGAGCATGCAAAAACAGCAGCAGCAGCCGCAGACAACCGGGCATGTGTGGGATGGTGATTTGCAGGAATATAATAATCCATTGCCCAACTGGTGGCTGATCGGTTTTTATCTGACGGTGATTTTTGCCATTGGTTATTGGTTTTTGTATCCGGCATGGCCTATCGCGGGGACGTATACCAAAGGCTTTGCCACGATTAGATATACCAATGACAAGGGGGTGACCAAAACGGTGCACTGGAATTCGCGAGCGTTGTTGATGGAAGAAACCAACGCTGCCGTGGCGAAACAGAAACCTTATTATGACAAAATCGGCAGCATGACGCCTGAGCAGATTGCCAAGGATCCGGATCTGAACAGTTTTGTCATTTCGGCAGGTAAATCCCTGTTTTCTGACAACTGCGCGGCCTGTCATCAACAGGGTGGTGTTGGCAAGATGGGCTTTGCGCCAAATCTGACTGACGATGACTGGCTGTATGGCGGGCATTTCGATCAAATCCAGCAAACCATTACGCTGGGGCGGCATGGCTACATGCCACCATTCAGGGGGGTGTTGAATGATCAGCAAATGACTGAACTGGCGGATTACGTCCTGAGTTTCACCAAAGTACCGGTGAATCCGGAAAGCGCCAAAGCAGGCGATGCGCTGTTTCACTCGGAAACCGCTGCGTGTTATTATTGCCACGGGGCAAATGCCAAAGGTCGTACAGTGATCGGGTCTGCCAATTTGACCGACAATATCTGGTTGTGGGCAAATGTACCGGCTGCGAAGACGGTCGCCGACAAGGAAGATGCCATCAAACATGTCATTACCAATGGCCTGCATAAAGGGGTCATGCCAACTTGGGGTGGTCGTTTGTCGGCAGACCAAATCAAATTGTTGACGGTATATGTACACGATCTGGGTGGTGGTCAGTAACGCGGGTTTGAATGTGTTATGGAAATATGTTCTGGAATATGATGATAATAAGGATATAGCATAATTACCCCCGCTGATGGCGGGGGTTTGTTTTTTTATTTTGGAGCATGCCAAGTGGAAAGTCAGGATTCTCTGGAATTGTATCAAAAGCGCATTCCCATTATTACCCGTTCGGTAAAGGGCAAGTTTCGACGATTCAAAACAACTGTTTTGTTGTTGGGTTTCGCTGTCTTTTTTCTGTTGCCATGGGTGCCTTGGCATCGGGCGCACGGAATTCCACAAGCGGTTGCATTCGATGTGACGCAACGCAAATTTTATATTTTCAATTTGATTGTCTACCCACAAGACGTCTTTTGGCTTGCATTTTTGTTGTTTATTGCAGCGGTATTCCTGTTTTTTATAACGACATTGCTCGGGCGCGCTTTTTGTGGTTATTTTTGTTTTCAGACCCTGTGGACAGATGCGTTCATGTTTGTCGAGCGCTGGATGCAGGGTGAGCGATCGGTGCGGATGAAACTTCAGAAGCAGGCGTGGAACGGTGAAAAACTGGTCAAAGTCGGTGGAACGTATGCCATCTGGTTGTTGATATCGTTCTGGACCGGGATGACGTTCGTTTTGTACTATGGTTATGCCCCGGATTTGCTGCACAGATTCTTTACCGGAGATGCGGCCAGTGCTGCGTATATTACTGTGTTTGGGTTGACATTTTCAACGTTGATTGCGGCCGGGTTCATGCGTGAGCAAATATGTGCTTATGTTTGCCCTTATGGACGCTTTCAGAGTGTGATGTATGAGCCTGAAACCTTGGCCGTGACGTATGAATATCGTCGTGGCGAAGGCAAGAATGGCCGAATCGGCATGAAAGGCGAATTGAAACAGCGCGAAAAACGGCAAGAACAAGGGTATGGTGATTGTATCGATTGCAGTATTTGTGTGCAGGTATGTCCAGTGGGAATTGATATTCGGGAGGGACTGCAATATCGTTGCATATCTTGCGGTTTGTGTATCGATGGTTGTAACGAAGTCATGAAGTCTGTAGGCTTCCCGCAAGGTTTGATACGGTATGATTCGGAATTGAATGCCGAATCAGCGGCACCCAAGGCGCCGCATTTACATTGGAAGCGGTTGAAGGTGCTGGGTTATTTTGCTGCATTGGTTGTCATGACCACCGGCTTGATCGTGGATATTGCCAACGAAAAAGATTTCGAATGTAGCGTGGAACAGATTCGGCAACCACTGTATGTCACGATGTCTAACGGCGATATTCGTGATCGGTATGAAATTCGCCTGACCAATCAGGCAGATGAAAGCGTCAGATTTCATATTAGTGCGGAAGGTTTGCCACCCGGCGCGCTGAATCTTGGTTTGATGCAGGATGCGTTGGTACACAGCGGGCACAGTATCATTGTCGACGTCGGCGTTGAACTTAAGCCCGACCAGATCAAGCAATACAAGAGCTTTGAGTTTGTGATTCAATCACTGGCAAACGATAAAGATCGTGTTGAAGTCCCCATGAATTTTTTTAGTGAAAGCTCAGGAATATGACGGCGATAACATTGTTTGGCGGCATCATTGCGGTGCTGGTATTGCATTTTTCCCTTGGCAGGATGGGAGTGAGCAATTACTGGCGCGGCGTGGTTTCGGGTGCCGTGCCCAGTTTTGTTTTCTTGGGTTATAGTCTGTTTCATGCCATGACGCTCGATATCTTGTCGATACATCTGGCATTGTTTTTGTCGACGGCTACGGTGTTAACGCTTGTCATTGGCGCGCGTAAAAAATCTGACGGCAGTGGTATCCACTGGACCATCAAGATCATGATTGTGTTCTTTTTGATTCTTTTTATTGTGGATGGGGCTTTCGTCAGCATATCCACGAATGGAGTGCCGCCGGAAGTCGCTGCATGGTTCTTGCCTAATGCCGACAAAAATGTGGTGTATACCGGATTTACCGGAGTCACACGGCACGGTGAGGAGGCAGCCAGCGCGGAGAGTCGGGCGCTCAAGGCGCAAGATGAAATGCGTAAACTGGGATGGAAAATCGAAATTGATGGAGTGAACGATTTAAGTGTTTTACCGACAGCGCATAATTCGCTGCGTGTGTTGGTACTTGACCCACAGGGAATGCCGGTGAACGGTGCCAAGGTCGGCGTGGAGTTTTTACGCTCGGATACCCAGCAGCCAACGCCGATACAATATTTAACACAACAGGCAGACGGTGAGTATCGGGGTGATCTGCATCTTCAGGCGGGCGGCAACTGGATCTTGCGGACGATCATTCTGATTGAAGGCAAGCAGGTGCAGGTCGATCACGATGTGAAGGTGGCTACTTCATGATGGGATGTAGAGTTGTCGGGAGACCGCTGATTCATTCCTGCCAGGCATGTTTTGCTCGTCGAGGAATGAATCAGCGCTTCCTTAAAAAACTCGTTTGTTGGTCTTGAATCCTGCAATGGGCGAGACTGTCGTGCCGTGTTATCACTGTGGTTTGCCGGTACCTCCAGACAGCCATTTTCAGGTCAACATTGTCGGCCATGATGAGGCAATGTGCTGCAAAGGTTGTGAAGCAGTAGCGCAGGCGATTGTCGATAACGGCTTGGCAGATTATTATCGCAATCGTACTGCCATGCCAGCGACTGGAGCGAATGTTGTGCCAGAAGCGTTGGAAAAGCTGGTGTTGTATGATCACCCGGAAATTCAGCGCAGTTTTGTGATTCAGGCTGGAGATAACGCCAAAGAAGCCGTGTTGATTCTGGATGGCATTACTTGTGCGGCTTGTGTCTGGTTAAACGAGCGACATTTACGTCAGTTGGATGGCATGCTGGCTGTCAACGTTAATTATTCCAGCCATCGTGCCCATGTCACCTGGGATACACGCAAAATACAGCTTTCAAAAATTCTTCATGAAATTCAATTGCTTGGGTATAATGCGCATCCATATAGCGCACATAATGCCGATCAATTGCGTCAGAAACGCCATAAAAAAGATCTGCAACGTTTGGCTATTTCAGGCATTGCTGCTGCACAGGTCATGATGTTGGCGGTCGCCTTGTATGCCGGTGGCTTTTACGGCATCGATATCAACATGCAACGTCTGTTGCGCTGGTTTAGCCTGTTATTGACACTGCCGGTCGTCGCATTTGCCGCATTGCCATTTTATCGGGCCGCATGGAGCGGGCTGAGAAGCGGTCATTTGAATATGGATGTGCCAGTGGCGCTGGCGATATTGAGTGCATTTCTGGGCAGCGTGTGGGCGACCTTCATGGGGGGCGGGCAGGTTTATTATGATACCGTTGCCATGTTCACCTTGTTTTTGCTGGCGACACGGATGCTGGAAACTGGCGCACAGGAAAAATCTATCGAGGCGGCAGAAAATCTGCTCAAATTGCAGCCCGCCATGGCGTTGCGTATCCGGGGGAACGAACAGGAGTTTGTGCCAGTGATGGAATTGCTCACGGGTGACGATATTCTGGTCAAGGCTGGTGAAACCATCGCGGCTGACGGTGAAGTGGTGGAAGGGCAGTCTTCCGCGAACGAAGCGTTGTTGACCGGTGAGTCTCGTCCGGTCGAAAAAGAGCCAGGCAGCAAAGTCATTGCGGGCAGCACGAATCTGGATAGTCCGTTGCGTATCCGGGTGGAACAGGTGGGCGAACAGACCGTACTGGCTGGTATTGTGCGTTTGGTGGATAAAGCGCAGGCAGAAAAACCGCAACTTGCTCAATTGGCCGACAGGGTCGCCGGCTGGTTTACGTTGGCATTGCTGATATTTGCCGCACTGGTTTTTGCTTTCTGGTGGTGGCATGATAAAAACAGAGCCTTTGAAATCATGTTGTCGGTGTTGGTGGTAACATGCCCTTGTGCGTTGTCGTTAGCGGTACCCGCAGCTTTGGCGGCGGCAGGTTCCCATCTCATCAAGCGGGGTATACTGGTGACGCGCAGCCACGCGCTGGAAACGCTGTCGCAAGTCAATCACGTCGTGTTTGACAAGACCGGGACGCTGACGTTGGGTTATCCACGGTTGGTAGCGGTCATCACTTACGCTGCGGCGTCTGAACATCAGTGTGAACGGTTGGCAGCGAGCCTTGAACAGCAATCAGAACACCCTGTGGCGCGTGCATTCTTGCAACAAGTGTCAGCGAAAGACATGCTACCGGTATCCCAATTGCAGAATATACCAGGTAAGGGGATTTCTGGCACGATGGCGGGAGAAACGTATTGGCTGGGAAATCGGCCGTTCGCCGGAGATGAACAAGTATTGCCGCCCGATGGGTTGGCGGAAAAACACCCGGGCGCAACATTGATTTGGTTACGTAATGCGGAGTCGGTCATGGCGCTGTTTGTGCTGCAGGATGGATTGCGCGCAGAGGCGAAGCAGACGATGGATCGTTTGGCCGAGAAGCAGATCAAGGTAAGTGTGCTGTCCGGTGATGAAGAGAAAGCGGTGGCAGCGGTGGCCGCTCAGATCGGGGTGAATACATTTTATTTTTCGCAGACGCCGGCGCATAAGCTGGCTGTTTTGCGCGAAATACAGCAACAAGGCGATGTGGTGGCGATGGTGGGGGACGGGGTGAATGATGCACCAGTGCTGGCTGGCGCACAGGTTTCGTTTGCCATGGGAACCGGTATTGCGTTGACCAGTCAAACCAGTGATATCGTTTTGTTGTCGGGTCGTTTGTCGGACGTTGTCGATGCGTTGGAAACAGGGGCGGCTGCGCGGCAGGTCATGCGGCAAAATTTGTGGTGGGCGCTGGTATATAATCTGCTGGCGCTGCCGTTCGCGGCCATGGGGTATATTTCGCCCTGGCTTGCTGCGCTGGGAATGTCGATGAGTTCTCTTATCGTGGTGCTGAATGCCTTGAGGTTACGTTAGCGGGCACCTCCAAAAACCCGGATTTCATCCCGATTGTGGCGCTTCGGTAAAAATTCATTACTTGTATATCAAATATATACTGTGCAGCGAATTTTTTTCGTGTCTTGCATTTGGGCGAACTTTAAATTTCAAGAGGAACCCTGATGACCACTTCTACACTGATTTATCTGCTGAGTATGGCCATGGTGTTTATTACCCTGCTGGTAGTGGGTATTCTATGGGCGATAAAAAATGGCCAGTTTGAAGATTTGGAAGGTCCTGCGCAACGCATTCTCATGGACGAGGATGATCCGATGTTGCCGGAAAATCAGGCCAAAAAGGACAAACCGACGCAAGGGAAGAATTGACTTGTTCCCGTAAAGCCGCGAGAGTTGGCATCAGTAGGGCAAAGGGGTGGTGTTGCTGCCACCAGTCAATTGAAGAAATCGAATTTTTGCCTGATTGTAACGAAGGTTTGTGTCGGCGTATTCCTGTTTTTTTTGCGCCAGTTGCGCGTTGAGGGCATTGATGCGCCGCGCATTGTCCTGATAATCACTGGCGTTTTCGCCGGTGGTGGGGATGCCGTTGCCGGATTCGCGTAAAATGTTGGCGCGAGTGGCGAGTAACGGTTCCAGACGGCTTTTAATGCCGTTTATGACCAGTTGGATCAGTGCCAGATTATGGTCGCGCGCCAGATCGATTTCTGCGGCAGAGGTGTAGGTTCCGAGCAGGGCATTGTCATAACGTTGCTGGGCAATTTGGGCATCCAGACGCTTTTTTTCTTCCAGCGCGCGAGCGGCCAACGCAGCACGTTCTTTTTCAGTGGGAGCCGCAGCCTTCTGTTGCACGACCAGTCCGTGTTTATCGAGGGTCGTGGTGGCGTAGCCTGCATCGTTGGCAGGTTGGGTGTTGCCATAATGCCAGACACCGTTGGCATCTTGCCACTTGTAGATGTTCGTGGTATCCGGTTGTCCGGCCAGCGCCAATGGCGCGGTAACAATGAGAATGCTGACTACCCGCAAAAGAAACAAAGTCATCAGGCTCCATAACGTGTTCGATAGGCAAGAATTGCATCGTGGTATTGTTTCACGTTTATTTCTTTTTGCAAATAGCCCAACAGGTCATCCAGATTGGCAATCGCCCACACAGGTAAACCAAAGGTTTGGGTGACTTCCTGTGCGGCAGAACGTTCGCCAATCCCTCGTTCCATGCGATCCAGAGCAATGATGACGCCGCAGGGCGTCGCTCCATGCGCACGAATCAATGTAATCGATTCGCGGATGGAAGTGCCGGCGGAAATGACGTCGTCAATGATTAGTACGCGTCCGGAGAGCGGCGCACCGATGGTTTGCCCTCCTTCACCATGATCTTTGGCTTCTTTGCGGTTGCAGCACCAGGGTACATTGTGGCGATGGTTTGCCAGTGCGATCGCTGTGCTCGTCGCCAATGGGATGCCTTTATAGGCCGGACCAAACAGGACATCGAAATCAATCTGGGCGTTCAGGATGGCTTTGGCGTAAAATTCACCGAGTTGTTGCAGGGATTGACCGTCGGCAAACAGTCCGGCATTAAAAAAATAAGGGCTGACCCGACCGGCTTTGGTGGTAAATTCACCAAAGCGCAGGACTTGTTGTTCAATGGCGAATTGAAGAAACTGGTGGCGAAAATCGTGCATGTGGTCACCGTGTAAAGGAATGGAATGCGTATTATAACGGCTAATCTGAATGGTATCCGTTCGGCGTCGAGCAAAGGGTTTTTTGATTGGATGCAAGGGCAGGATGCCGATGTTGTGTGTGTGCAGGAACTCAAGGCGCAGCAATCCGATATGATGGCGTCGATGTTGAATCCGGATGGGTATCGCGGATTTTTTCACTACGCCTTGAAAAAGGGTTATAGCGGTGTGGGTTTATACGCGCGCCGTGAACCGGACAGGGTTTTGGCGGGTATCGGGCATGAGGGTTTTGACGCGGAAGGACGCTATGTGCGGGCGGACTTTGGCGCATTGACTGTCATTTCGCTGTATTTGCCTTCCGGGTCGAGCTCGCCTGAACGTCAGGCGGCCAAGTTTGCGTTCATGGCGGAATTTTACCCTGTATTGCAGGCGTTGCACGCTGAAGGGCGCGATGTCGTGTTATGTGGCGACTGGAATATCGCTCATCAGCCTATCGATTTGAAAAACTGGAAGAGCAATCAGAAGAACTCCGGTTTTTTGCCGGAAGAACGCGCATGGCTCGGTCGAGTGCTGGACAGCTGGGTCGACGTGTATCGCCGGTTGTATCCATTGGCTGGCGAAGAGGGTTATACCTGGTGGTCGAATCGGGGGCGGGCGTGGGAAAATAATGTGGGATGGCGTATTGATTATCAGTTGGCGACGCAGGGTATGGCAGCCAAGGCGTTGCAGGCAAGCGTGTACAAGGCGCAGCGCTTTTCGGATCATGCACCGCTGATTGTGGATTACGCCGATGTTGTATAAAAGATTGCGCGACATGGCGTTCTGGAAGCGGCCTTGTGTGCGCAGTATGTTGATTTTGGGGTTTTCTTCCGGATTGCCGTTGTTGCTGGTTCTGGGTACCTTGTCGTTCCGTTTGCGTGAGGCGGGTCTCGACCGTGGTCGTATAGCGCATGTTTCCTGGGTTGCGCTGGCGTATGGTCTGAAATGGGTATGGGCGCCATTGGTGGATCGGGTACGGTTACCGTGGTTGACTGAAAGACTGGGCAGACGGCGTGCCTGGCTGTTGTTGTCTCAAGTCGCGTTGGCGTTGAGCCTGTGGCAGTTGGGACAAGTGAATCCGGTGCGGGATTTTGCGTGGATGGTTGTTTGTGCCGGGTTGACGGCATTTGCGTCAGCCACGCAAGACATTGCATTGGATGCCTGGCGTATCGAGGCAGTCGAAGCTTCTTTGCAAGGTATCATGGCTGCAGCATATCAGGCAGGTTATCGTTTCGGCATGATTGTGGCCGGGGCAGGTGTCTTGGGTTTGACGGCGCATTGGGCGGGAGCTGCGACGGGGTATGTGCCGCAGGCATGGCAAAAGGCGTATACCGTGATGGCTGTGCTGATGTTGGTCGGAATGTTGGCTACCCTGATGGCGGTTGAGAAACCATCGTCGGTTGGTTTATTGCATGAAACGCCTTTGCGCTGGTTGAAGAGCGCATTTGTAGCGCCATTTGTTGATTTTTTTCGTCGTTATCATCGGCAGGCGTTGTGGATACTGATGCTGGTGGCGTTGTACCGGATAGCCGATGTGGTGAAAGATGTCATGAGCAATCCGTTTTATGTCGATATGGGGTACAGCAAAACCGAGGTCGCCATGGTATCGAAGGTGTATGGCGTCATGATGGGGCTGGCAGGTGCGGCAACAGGCGGGGTGTTGGTAGCCAGATTTGGTATCATGCGTATTCTGGTTGTCGGGACGGTGTTGACATCGTGCGGCAATCTGGCATTTTTGTGGTTGAGTGAAGGAGGGCACAACGTGCCGCATTTGGTGATGGCGATCTCGGCTGATTATTTTGCCGGCGGTATTGCATCCAGTGCGTTTGTTGCTTACCTTTCTTCATTAATCAATGTGACATATTCGGCCAGTCAGTATGCTTTGTTGAGCTCGGCGATGTTGTTGTTACCCAAGTTTTTGGCTGGTTTTTCTGGCGATTTTGTTAACCATTACGGGTATGCCCGATTTTTTCTTGTGACGGCAGTCATGGGTATCCCTGTGTTGTTGCTGATTGGCGTGGTTGCCCGTGTTTGTCGTGGCGTTCGGAGTAAGGTATGACGGCGCACTGGAGTGGCTTGTCATTGTTTTTGGTCGGTTGGCTGGGTGGTGTGCATTGTATCGGCATGTGTGGGGGTATGGTGGCTGCGATGTCGTTGACGGCGCCGGGAGGTCGTGCCGGCCTTGGAACCTTGCTTGGATACAATATCGGGCGATTGACCAGTTATGCCATCGCGGGTGCGCTGGCTGGTGCCATTGGTGCCAGTACTCTGTTGCTCAAGGGGTTTTTTCCAATCGAACAGGTGTTGTATGCGCTGTCGAACCTGATGTTGATTTTGCTCGGAATGTATCTGGGGGGATGGTCGCGTGCGGTGTTGTGGTTTGAAAAAAAAGGCAGCATGTTGTGGCAACGGTTGCAACCACTGTTGAAAAGCATTTTGCCGGTGCGCCATGCCGGGCAGGCATGGCTGGCCGGGCTGGTATGGGGCTGGCTGCCTTGCGGGCTGGTTTATTCGGTATTGGTGACTGCTCTGGCGAGCGGTAGCGCCTGGCATGGAGCGGAGGATATGCTGGCTTTTGGTGCGGGAACCTTGCCGAATCTGCTCGCCATGGGCTGGTTTGCGCGCAGCCTGCAAGGGTTTCGTCAGCGACCTGTCGTGCGGTATCTGGCCGGGATTCTGGTGGCAGGATATGGTGTGTGGGGATTGGGATATTTATTGATGAGCATGGGTAAACCTTGAGCAGGCAGGGAGGTATGGTGCCGGAGCAGGATATGTCGCAGCAGCAATTGGCTTTGCGGCAATTGTTGCTGCGTGCCGCCAGCGTTGTGGTGGCTGTGGTGGTGACCGGAAAAAGTCTGGATCGGGTGCTGGCGCAGGAAGCGCTGGCAGGTCGTGCTGCGGTGCAAGACATGGTGTATGCCTGTTTGCGCGATTATGCCCGTTTGTGTGCTGTTCGTGACGCCGTACTTGTCAGACCCGTGCAGGACGACGTGATTGCCTGTCTGTTGCTGGTCGCCCTGCAACAATTGACTGTCCACGGCGAGCGTGCTTATATGGTGGTCAATGAAGCGACCAGTGCAGCGGCATCATTACGCCCGTGGGCGCGAGGCTTGACAAACGCTGTGTTGAGGAATGTGTTGCGGCAAGGCTTGCTGACACACGTGTGGCAGGATGATGAGGCATGTTGGAATTATTCGCAGTGGTGGATAGATGCCGTACGCACCAGTTATCCGGACGATTGGTCGCTCGTGCTGGCGGCGGGTAATCAACATCCTCCGCTGACATTGCGAGTAAATCTGCGCCAAACGGGCATTGCAGAATATCTGGCGGCGCTCGATACAGCAGAAATTGGCGCTACCTATTTGGGCGATGAGGCAATACGCCTGTGGCATCCGCTGCCCGTGCAGCAGTTGCCGGGATTCGCTGCCGGCGATGTCTCGGTGCAGGACGCCGGCGCGCAACGGGCGGCGCACTGGCTGGATGTGCGGGATGGACAGCGGGTGCTGGATGCTTGTTGTGCGCCAGGAGGCAAGACAGCACACGTGTTGGAGCGCGCTGACGTGTCGATGACGGCGGTTGATCGTGATGCGAATCGCTTGCAGCGGGTCAAGGATAACCTGACTCGTCTGCATCTGCTCGCGCATTGCGTGACCGGTGACGCCGGCAAACCCGCTGATTGGTGGGATGGCATGCCCTACGACCGCATTCTTGCTGACGTGCCTTGTTCCGCATCCGGTGTAGTGAGACGTCACCCGGATGTCAAATGGTTGCGTCGGCCCAGCGATATTGCGGGATTTGCCCGGCAGCAGGCTGCTATTCTGGATGCATTGTGGCCATTGCTGGCATTGGGTGGAAAGTTGTTGTATGTGACTTGTTCGGTCTTTCCACAAGAAAATCAGCAACAGATTGACAGTTTTTTGATGCGCCATGACAATGCCGGACAGCAACCACGTGTTGTGGCGGAAGAGCAGTTGTTGCCGTGTGACGATTACGATGGGTTTTTTTATGCCTTACTGGAAAAGATATAGCCTGTTGTGCTGGTTGGTGGCGTCATTGTTTGTGCTGGTGCCTGCGCGGGCAGCGGACGGTATCGTTATTCGCTCTGCCGAAATGCGTCAGGTGGACGGGGAATATCTGTTGTATGCGCGTTTGTCGATAAGTTTGACGCCAATGCTGACGGATGCGTTGACGCGAGGTATCAACTTGTATTTTGATACTGATTTTGATTTCTCTCTGCCGCGCTGGTACTGGTTTCCACAACAATTGGCGCATCTTTCCAGGGTAACCCGTCTGTCCTATAACATCCTGTTGAAGCAGTACTTTGTTTCTGGCGTCAATGTGGAAGCCCGCAGCATGGACACTTTGCCGGAAGCGTTGACCTATCTGGGCGAAATCAATGGCTGGCCGGTAATTTCGCGCGATAGTCTGAGTAAATCGGCCAGTTATCGCGCCACGCTGAGCATGCAACTCGATACCTCGCAATTACCAAAGCCATTACAGATCAATGATATTGCGACCGGACGCTGGAATCTGGATTCCACGCCGCTGGTGTGGATGATGACACTGTGAAGCAACTGGTTCTGGCCGGTATCATTGCGGTTGCGGGCCTGATTTATGTGCTGTCCAGCGCCAGCAGCAACACGGCATTTTTTGCCCATGATTTTCCATGGTTGCTGGGGGCGACGGCCATATTGATTCTTGCCATGCTGTCGCTGGTGGTTTATCAGATGTGGCAGTTGCGCCGTCGTTTGCAGGCCGGGTTGTTCGGCAGCAAATTGACAGTCCGTTTATTGTTGGTGTTTGGATCGATGGCGGTATTGCCTGGCGTCATACTATATGTGGTTTCTGTGCAGTTTCTGGCGCGGAGTATTGATTCCTGGTTCGATATGCGGGTGGATTATGCGTTGCAAAGCGGACTGAATCTGGGACAGACAACACTGGATAATCTGCAGCATGACTTGAATGACAAGGCCGATGCCATGGCGCTGCGTCTGGCCGAATTACCGTTGAATCGACAGGCTGAGGAGTTGAATAATCTGCGTGAACTGTACGGTGTGAATGAAGCCGTGTTGTATGGCGAAGGTGGAAAGATGCTGGCGATTTCAGGTGGAGACGGCAGATTGCCTCAGGAGCCAGACAACAGAACCCTGTCGCAAGTCAGGCAACAGCACCCGTTGGTGCGCATCGAGAGTTCGGGTGAGCAGGGATTGTTGGTGAGAGTCATGGTACCGGTCAATCTGATGTCGTTGACGGAGACCATCCCTGTGCTGGAGTTGCTGCAACCAGTACCGGAAAAGTTGGCGCATGATGCATTGGCAGTACAGACGGCGGATCAGAATTATCAGTCCTTGTCGTTATCGCGTTTAGGGTTGAAGCGCTTGTATGGCATGGCACTGACATTGACCATGGTGCTGACATTGTTGACTACTGTGGCACTGGCGTTTCTGGTCAGTGAACAGATAGCAGCACCATTGCGGGTTTTGGCGCAGGGTACCCGTGCGGTAGCAAAGGGCGATTACAGCCAGATGCAGACAATCAGCACGCGTGATGAATTAGGATTGTTGACCCAATCTTTCAACCGCATGACGCGCCAGTTGGCGGAGGCGCGCAATGTGGCGGAAGACAGGCGACACCAGATTGAAAAATCACATGCTTATCTGGAGGTTGTGTTGGCCAATCTGACTTCCGGGGTGGTTACGCTGGACGATCAGTTGCGCGTGCGCGGCATCAATCCGATAGCCGAGCAGATTCTGCACATCACGGCTGCCCGGTTGCGTGGACAAAAACTGTACCAGTGGGCAGTACAGGCGCCACATTTGTCTGTGCTGGCCGAAATGCTATCGCGCCAGTTTAGCCTGATGGCGTCGACTGCCTGGCAGCAGCAGATAGAATTTGACGATACGCAGCAGCACCGGATGCTACTGGTGCACGGCACGGGTTTGCCACGTAGTATGGAGGCTGGTTATTTGCTGGTATTTGATGACATTACCGATTTGTTGCGCGCACAGCGCGATGCGGCCTGGGGGGAAGTGGCCCGTCGTCTGGCGCACGAAATCAAAAATCCGCTGACACCGATTCAATTGTCGGCGGAACGTATTGAACACAAGTTAAGCGATAAACTGAGCGCAGACGATGCTTATACGCTGCACCGCTCGATTCAGACCATCGTCAAACAGGTGGCGGCGATGAAAACCATGGTGAACGCATTTGCAGATTATGCCCGTCCGTTGCGTACCCAATTGCAACCGGTCAAACTAAACGAGTTGGTGCGGGAAGTCGTTTATCTGTATGAAGAGGATACGGGAATTCATCTGTTTTTGACTGATGCGAGTCCGTGTATCATGGGCGATGAAAAGTTGTTGCGACAGGTTATTCATAACCTTTTACAGAATGCGCAGGATGCCGTGTCTGGTGTCGAACAAGCCCATATTGCGGTGATGACGCAGGTTCAGGATGGTTGGGTGGAATTGACTGTGAGCGATAATGGTATCGGGCTGGATGTACAGATGCGCGATCGTTTGTTCGAGCCTTATGCGACCAGTAAACCGAAAGGAACCGGATTGGGTCTTGCAATTGTGAAAAAGATCGTGGAAGAACACCATGGCACGATTGTGCTGAATCCTGGTGTGCAAGGGGGTGCTGTGGCGCGGGTGCGTCTGGCGGTGGTTTCCGGGTGCGAAGAGCAGGTGTCATGATGAGTAAAGAAATTCTGATTGTTGACGATGAAATCGGTATTCGCGAGTTGCTGTCGGAGATTTTGAGTGATGAAGGTTATGACGTGCTGCTGGCGGAAAATGCCGCGCAGGCTCGCGTTGTCCGTCAGCAGCAGCGGCCGGATCTGGTGTTGCTGGACATCTGGATGCCCGATATGGATGGCATTAGCCTGCTGAAGGAATGGAAGGATACGCAGCAATTGACCATGCCGGTGTTGGTGATGTCGGGGCATGGCACGATTGATACCGCTGTTGAGGCAGTACAGATGGGAGCGCTGGGGTTCTTGGAAAAACCCATCGCGCTCAAAAAACTGCTGGAGGGGGTAGCCAATGGCCTGCGCCAGTTTGTGTTACCTGACCGGGGACAGCGCCCGGCGTCAATTGAGCAAGATATCGTATCGGCAACGGAGGCATCTTCCGACATCTTTGGTGCCGATACCGTGTTGGCGCTGGAGTTGCCTTTGCGCGAAGCCAGGGATCGCTTTGAACGGCAATACTTCGAGCGATTGATGCTGCGCACCGGCGGCAATATGAGCCGTGCTGCCGAGTTGTCCGGTGTTGAACGGACCCATCTGTACCGCAAGCTGAAACAGTTGGGCGTGAGCGTCAGCAGAAAACAACCGGGAGGGGAATGAGATGCGACATGACGACGAAACAGCGCTGGATCAATATGACATGCAGACCTTGGCTGTTCGGGCGGGTATCGAGCGTAGTGCGTTTCAGGAGCATGGTGAGGCCTTGTTCCTGACGTCCAGCTTTGTTTTTTCCAGCGCTGAGGAGGCTGCCGCGCGGTTTGCCGGAACAGAGGCAGGTTATATTTATTCACGGGTAAGCAATCCCGGGGTGACGATGTTTGAGCACCGCTTGGCCACCCTGGAAGGAGCGGAGCGTTGCCTTGCCACTGCGTCTGGCATGGCGGCCATTCTGGCGACGTTGATGGGGGTTTTGTCAGCGGGCGATCATCTGGTAGCTTCGCGTTCGCTGTTTGGTTCCACGCTGCAATTGCTCAATAATGTGATGACGCGGTTTGGCGTCGGCGTGACATTGGTGTCTGCCACCGATGTGACGGCATGGCGGACTGCCGTGCAACCCAATACGAAACTGTTTTTTGTCGAATCACCCTCCAACCCGTTGACGGAACTTTGTGATATCGCTGCGTTGTCTGCATTGGCGCGTGAAACGGGAGCCTGTCTGGTGGTCGATAACAGCTTTTGTACACCTGTGTTGCAACGACCGTTGGTGCTGGGGGCTGATATTGTCGTGCATTCAGCGACCAAGTATATCGACGGGCAGGGGCGCGTGCTGGGCGGGGCGGTGCTGGGCAAGGCAAAACTGCTCGATCCGATACACGCTTTTTTGCGTACAGCGGGGCCGACGCTGAGTCCGTTCAATGCCTGGATTTTGCTCAAAGGATTGGAAACCCTGAGTCTGCGCATGGATGCGCACTCGGCCAATGCATTGGCGTTGGCGCAATGGCTGGAAAGTCATCCGGCCATTGAAACGGTGTTGTATCCCGGGTTGGCTTCGCATCCGCAGCATACACTGGCCATGCAGCAGCAACGTACGGGTGGCCCCATTGTCTCCTTTGTCGTGCGTGGCGGGCGTGAAGCGGCCTGGCGCGTCGTCAATGCGACCCGACTGATTTCCATTACTGCCAATTTGGGCGATACGAAATCGACGATTACGCATCCCGCGACGACGACGCATGGGCGTTTGAGCCCTGAGCAGCGCGCCAGTGCCGGTGTGGAAGAAGGTTTGCTGCGGGTGGCGGTTGGCCTGGAATCGGTACGCGATTTGCGCCATGATTTGGCACGCGGTTTGTAGTCATGTGTGGTTTATGGCCGTGCATGGGTTGTGATTGTTAGGGAAGCGCTGATTAATTCCCACACGGTCGCGACGGTGGCTTGGCGGAGTGAAATGCAAGGCGCGACGGGCAGTCAAGGGTTATTCTCC
>JAJYHV010000036.1:12082-36075 GCA_021790515.1 Pseudomonadota bacterium | reverse complement strand
GTTGCAATAGAATCCCTTGGCTGATTGTGGCGTTGCGCGCTTTAGGCTAAAATTCGGCATTACCTGCGCAGTGAATGTGTTATGACCCGTTATATTTTCGTTACCGGTGGTGTGGTGTCTTCTCTGGGGAAAGGCATTGCTGCCGCGTCACTTGCGGCCATCCTTGAATCGCGCGGGGTGCGCGTTACCATGATGAAGCTCGATCCATACATCAATGTCGATCCGGGCACCATGAGCCCTTTTCAGCATGGGGAAGTTTTTGTGACGGAAGACGGCGCGGAAACAGACCTGGATTTGGGTCATTACGAGCGTTTTATTCATACCCGCATGTCACGGCGCAACAATTTCACCACTGGTCAGGTGTATGAATCAGTGATTCGCAAAGAGCGTCGTGGCGAATATCTGGGCGGGACGGTGCAGGTGATCCCCCATATTACCGACGAGATTCGTTTGCAGATTCATGCTGGTGCAACCGGCGCCGAGGTGGCGATTGTGGAAATTGGCGGTACGGTCGGCGATATCGAATCGCTGCCGTTTCTGGAAGCCATCCGGCAAATGGGTTTGCACGAAGGGCGCAACAATACCTGCTATATTCATCTCACGCTGGTACCTTATCTGGGCAAGGCAGGTGAAATAAAAACCAAACCGACGCAGCACTCGGTCAAGGAATTGCGCGAAATCGGTATCCAGCCTGATGTGGTGTTGTGTCGTGGTGACCGACCCCTGCCGGAAGAAGAGCGGCACAAGATTGCGCTGTTTACCAATCTGGAGGCCAGCGCGGTCATTTCCGTGCACGATGTGGACAGTATTTACATGATTCCCGGCATGCTGCGTGAACAGGGGTTGGACGATATCGTGTGCCGCAGACTGGGACTGGATGCGCCGCCCGCTGACCTGTCGATGTGGGAAGGGTTGATTCATGCCTTGCATCATCCGCAGCATCGGGTGCAGATTGCCATGGTGGGCAAGTATGTCGGGTTGACCGAATCGTATAAATCCCTGTCGGAGGCGTTGATTCATGCCGGCATCCATACCCATACGCAGGTCGATGTGCACTATATTGACTCCGAGCAGATCGAGCAGGAAGGTGTGGCAGGGCTGGTTGGCATGGACGCGATTCTGGTCCCGGGCGGTTTTGGCAAACGTGGCGTGGAAGGAAAAATCCTTGCCATCCAGTATGCGCGGGAACACAACGTGCCATATCTGGGTATCTGTCTTGGCATGCAGTTGGCAGTGATCGAGTATGCGCGTCATTGCGCTGGCATGCCAGGCGCGCATAGCACGGAATTTGCTGCTGATAATCCCTACCCGGTCGTGGCGCTGATTTCCGAATGGCAGGATGCCACGGGACAAGTTGAGACGCGAACCCAGCATTCCGATCTGGGTGGCACCATGCGTCTGGGCGGTCAAAGTTGTCATTTGTTGCCGGGTACCTTGGCACAGCAGATTTATGCGACGCAGACCATTGTTGAGCGACATCGGCATCGTTATGAAGTCAACAATGCTTTATTGCCGAAACTGGAACAGGCCGGTTTGCGGGTGAGCGCACAGTCTGCCCATGATGGTTTGTGCGAGATGATTGAGTTGCCGCAGCATCCATGGTTTGTTGCGTGCCAGTTTCATCCTGAGTTTACTTCGACCCCGCGTGACGGGCATCCCTTGTTTACCCATTTTGTGCGGGCGGCGCTGGCGTATCAGTCAGCGGGGCAGGAGAACGCATCGTGAAATTGTGTGGATTTGAAGTGGGGTTGCAGCATCCCCTGTTTTTGATTGCCGGCCCCTGTGTGATTGAATCGCGTCAGTTGGCGATGGATACGGCGGGGCAATTGAAGGAAATATGCACGGAACTTGGCGTGCCATTCATTTACAAATCATCGTATGACAAGGCGAATCGCAGTTCCGGCACATCATTTCGTGGGCCGGGACGGGATGCGGGGCTGCAAATCCTGGCCGATGTGCGGACGGAGATTGGTGTGCCGGTGCTGACGGATGTGCATGCCGTAGATGAGTTGGCAGAGGTGGCCGCTGTGGTCGACGTGTTACAGACACCGGCATTTTTGTGCCGACAGACTGATTTCATTCATGCGGTGGCTTGTGCCGGCAAGCCGGTCAACATCAAAAAAGGCCAGTTTCTCGCGCCATGGGACATGAAAAACGTGGTGGATAAGGCGCGGGCGGCAAATGGCGGGCTGGACAATATCATGGTCTGCGAGCGAGGAGTGTCATTTGGGTATAATAATCTGGTGTCCGATATGCGCTCGTTGATGGTGATGCGCAATACTGGTTGTCCGGTGGTGTTTGATGCCACTCATTCGGTACAATTGCCGGGTGGACAGGGGAACGTGTCGGGTGGGCAGCGGGAATTTGTGCCGGTGCTGGCACGCGCGGCAGTGGCCGTTGGTGTGGCAGGTATTTTTGCTGAAACGCATCCCAATCCCGAGTGCGCATTGTCGGACGGACCGAATGCCTGGCCGTTGGCGCGCATGAAGGCTTTGTTGTATACCTTGAAAGAGTTGGATGCGATGGTGAAACAGCATGGATTTGTTGAACATGATATGGATGAAAATGCTTGATGTGGCGATTTGGTGCGGCGATATGGAATCGCCCGTCAATCATTTCCGGCGTGAAAGAATGGTAAAAATACTGTCAAGAGTGGAGAAAACATGAGTGTTATTGTAGATGTGATTGCGCGTGAGATTCTGGATTCACGCGGGAATCCGACGGTGGAAGCCGATGTGCTGCTGGAATCCGGTGTCATGGGGCGAGCTGCTGTGCCTTCCGGTGCCTCCACGGGCAGCAAGGAAGCCATCGAATTGCGTGACAATGATGCAGGTCGCTATAACGGGAAAGGTGTGTTGCGCGCCGTGGAAGCGGTGAATACGGAAATCAGCGAAGCATTGGTGGGGTTAGACGCGGAAGAGCAGGCATTTATCGATCAGACCATGATTGATCTGGATGGTACAGCCGATAAATCCCGTTTGGGTGCGAATGCAATTCTTGCGGTATCGATGGCTGTGGCGCGCGCGGCAGCAGCAGCTTCCGGCTTGTCTTTACACCGTTATCTGGGCGGGGCAGGGCCGATGTATCTACCGGTGCCCATGATGAATATCATCAATGGTGGCGCGCATGCCAATAACAATATCGACATGCAGGAATTCATGATTATTCCGCTCGGAGCACCCAGTTTTCGCGAGGCATTGCGTTATGGCGCAGAGGTATTTCATGCCCTGAAAAAGCTGCTCGATCAACGTGGCATGACCACCACGGTAGGCGACGAAGGTGGTTTTGCGCCTAATCTCGAGTCTAACGAGGCAGCGCTGAAATTGATTGTGGAAGCGATTGAGAAAGCGGGCTACGTACCGGGGCAGGACGTGGCGATCGGCATTGATTGTGCTGCCAGCGAGTTTTATCGTGATGGGCGCTATCATCTTGAATCAGAAGGATTGATGCTCGATTCCAGCCAGATGACGGATTATCTTGCGACCTGGTGCGACAAGTATCCGATTATCAATATTGAAGACGGAATGGCCGAGGATGATTGGGCCGGATGGGCGTTGTTGACCGGACGGTTGGCAAAATCGATTCAACTGGTGGGAGACGATATTTTTGTTACCAATGCGACAATTCTGGCAGAAGGCATTGCGCGCGGCGTGGCCAATTCCATTCTCATTAAAGTCAATCAGATTGGCACGCTGACAGAAACATTCGACGCCATTGAAACAGCGCGTCGGGCAGCATATACCACGGTGATTTCTCACCGTTCCGGTGAAACGGAAGACAGTTTCATTGCGGATCTGGCCGTGGCGGTAAATGCCTTGCAAATCAAGACCGGTTCCCTGTCGCGTTCGGATCGCATGGCAAAATACAATCAGTTATTGCGTATTGAAGAAGAATTGGGCAATATGGCACGCTTTCCGGGTCGACTGGCGTTTCATCAGTTGAACTGAAGACGAAAGTACCGGCAGGAGTCTTTGGACATGAGCGCCATGCAAATCGGTTTATTGCCATCATGCGCAGAATGACGTTGCTGTTGCTGGTATTGTTGTTGAGTTTGCAGTACCCGCTCTGGTTTGGCCATGCGGGATGGTTTCGTGTGCGCGCCCTGAGAAACAGCCTCGCGCAGCAAAGCGCAGTTAATGCGGGCCTGGCCGCACGCAATGCCGCGTTGGCGGCGCAGGTGGACGACCTGAAGCACGGCGTGGGCGCCATTGAAGAGCAGGCGCGTATGGAATTGGGGATGGTGCGTCAGAACGAGTTGTTTTTTCAGATTCTGGACGCGGCACCAATAGGGCAGATGCCCGTCATTAACAACAGTCGTGGAACAACGAAATGAGTGTGTTGCAAATCAGTCTGATTGTTCTTGCCGTGTTGGCCGTAGCCGGTGTCGGGTTCTATAACTGGTTGCAGGAACGCAAATACCGTCGGCAATGGGCGACTACGTTCGGGCGTGGTCCGCAGCAGGTTGTGCGCGATCCGGTGGACAGCGAATTGACTGAAGTACCGGATGATGACTGGAGTGAACCTCGTCTGGTCGAGCCTGTTGCGGACAGGCTGAATGAAAGCGGGCAGCATTCGGATGCTTTGGTTTCCGGAGTAGAAAGCGATACAAGGGGAAATACCCCGTCATCTGATAGTGGTTGGCATGGCAAGCAAGCCATAAGAGACGTGGATGACGCTTCACGGCAGTCGCGTGCCGGACAACACACCGGATCCGTGCAGGCTGTACAGGATGCACAGGATGCACTTGTTACAGATTCCACAATGACCGCTGGTGCAGATGCAACATCAATTGCAACACCGGGTTCGGTGCAGCAGGCAAATACCCGCGTATTGGATGACAGGATAGCCGATTTACCCCCTGCGCCGGTTGACGCGCTGTTGGATTTCGTCATTTCCCTGCATACACTGGAAGTGATGCCCAGTACTGCTTTTACTGAATTGATGGAACATTGGCGAAAAGAGCACCATGCTGCGCGCTGGCTGGCCTACCAGCACGAGACAGATAAATGGACGGAAATCAGCCCGTGGCGGCATCAGCAATTTGTTGATGTTGTGGTGGCGGTACAACTGGCTGACCGTCAGGGAGCGGTATCCGAAGGTCTGTTGCAGGGGTTGATTGGACAACTGCGCGAGTTGGCGACACGTTTTGACGGTATTGTGCGTTGGGAAGATTTGGCGCCAGCGCTACTTCGCGCAGCCAGAATTGACCAGTTCTGTCTGGAAGTCGATGTGTTGATTGGCTTGAATGTCGTGGCCGAGGACGCACGTATTTTTTCCGGAGCGGATATCAACCGCCTTGCTGAAGCTGCTGGCATGGTGCTCGATGAGACTGGCGTGTACCAGCGCTTGAATGAACGCGGTGATGTGCTGTATACCTTGCGCAATCACGAAGATACTCCTTTTGTACGCGAACAGATGGCGAATCTGGTCACGCATGGTGTTACCCTGTTATTTGAAGTGCCGCGCATTGAAAATGGGGTGGCGGTGTTCGCCGATATGACGCAGTTTGCTCATCATATGGCGCAGGTGTTGGGCGGACGTCTGGTGGATGACGCCATTCGTTCGTTGTCGGCGGCCGGTATCGAAAAAATTCAGACCCAACTGGTGCGGCGCTATCAATTGATGGAAGCGTTTGATGTCCCGGCCGGCAGTCGTCGTGCATTGCGTTTGTTCAACTGACGGGATTCGCGATGTCGAATGAATCTGTCAGAGCCGAGATGGATACGCTGACAGAAGCAATCGCTTACCATAATCATCGTTATTACGTGCTGGATGCGCCTGAAATCAGCGATGCGCAGTACGACGCCATGTTCCGCCGCTTGCAGGAACTTGAAGCACAATACCCGCAATTCATTCGTATCGACTCACCGACGCAGCGTGTCGGTGGTGCCGTATCGAGCGGTTTTGCAACAGTTGCGCATACCACGCCGATGTTGTCGCTCAATAATGCTTTCGATGACACGGAAGTGCAGCAGTTCGATCAGCGAATTCGTGAGTTGGTTGGCATGCAAATCATGGAATATGCGGTCGAGCCCAAGTTTGATGGATTGGCTATCAGCCTGTTGTATGTGGATGGCGTATTCATTCGTGGTGCGACGCGCGGTGACGGCAATGTTGGTGAGGATGTGAGTGCCAACTTGCGAACCGTGGCCGCGATTCCCTTGCGCCTGGCGGGTGAAAACTTGCCGACGCGATTGGAAGTGCGTGGTGAAGTGCTGATGTTGAAACGAGACTTTGAACGGCTTAATGCACGCCAGTTAGCGCAACAAAACCGGCCATTTGCCAATCCGCGCAATGCAGCGGCAGGTTCCTTGCGGCAATTGGATCCTGCGGTGACCGCCAGTCGCCGTTTGCATTTTTATGCGTATGGCATCGGTGAGTGTCAAGACTGGCGCTTGCCGGACACGCATGCCGAAATCATGAGTCAATTGGCAGCATGGCATCTGCCGGTGACGGCGGAACGCCGGGTGGTGGCGGGCGTTGCCGGTCTGTTGGACTATTATCACGAGATGGCCGCGCGGCGCGCCAGTTTGCCGTTTGACATTGATGGCGTGGTGTACAAAGTGAATTCGTTGTCGCAGCAACAGCATTTGGGATTCGTGGCGCGAGCACCCCGTTTCGCGCTGGCGCATAAATTCCCGGCCGAAGAGGCGGTGACACAGTTGTTGGCGATAGACATCCAGGTCGGCCGTACCGGTGCCTTGACGCCGGTAGCGCATTTGGCATCGGTATCGGTGGGTGGTGTGATGGTCAGCCACGCCACCTTGCATAATGCCGATGAAATCCGGCGCAAGGACATTCGTGTTGGGGACTGGGTGAGCGTGCGACGGGCGGGTGATGTGATACCCGAGGTGGTTGCCGTGTTGCCGGAACGCCGTGTGCAGACAGTGCGGGCGTTTATCATGCCGGACAGATGCCCGGTATGCGGGTCGCATATTGTCCAGTTGCCGGACGAGGCTATAGCGCGTTGTTCCGGCGGTCTGTATTGTCCGGCGCAGCGCAAGCAGGCGTTGTGGCATTTTGCCAGTCGTCGAGCCATGCACATCGATGGCTTGGGAGAAAAGCTTATCGACGCGCTGGTCGATACGGGTTTGGTGCAAGACCCGGCCGATTTGTACTTGCTAAGTGTCGCGCAATGGCGCAGCCTGCCCCGCATGGGAGACAAATCCGCCCTCAATCTGGCGGCGGCGATTGCTGCCAGTCGTCACACGACGCTGGCGCGGCTGATTTATGCTCTGGGCATTCGCCATGTGGGCGAGCAGACAGCAAAAGACCTGGCCAAACATTTTGGCAGTTTGTCTGCCTTGATGGATGCTGACATGGACGCCCTGCAGGCAGTACCGGAGGTCGGCTGCGTGGTAGCCAGTGCCGTGGTGCAGTTTTTTTCCGAACAACACAATCGGGATGTGATTACCAAATTGTTGCAGGCCGGCGTGCAGTATGAAGAAAAAGCTGTTGCGGGAAAGCCTGTCGAGGAGGGGGTTGCGCATGTCGTGCAACCCTTGCAAGGGAAAACATTGGTGCTGACCGGCACATTACACAATTTGACACGTGATGCAGCACGGGTTTTGATTGAGTCGCAAGGTGGCAAAGTAACAGGTAGTGTGTCAAAGTCTACCAGTTATGTGGTGGCAGGAGAGGCTCCGGGCAGCAAGCTCGTACAAGCCGAAGCGCTTGGCATCCCCGTGCTGACAGAAACAGATTTTCTGCAACTTATTAATTATTCCACAGGAGAAGTTGATGTATCAGGTTACTAAAGCCGTGTTTCCCGTGGGTGGCATGGGTACCCGTTTTTTACCTGCCACCAAGGCCATGCCGAAGGAAATGCTGCCAATTGTAGATAAGCCATTGATTCAGTACGCTGTTGAAGAGGCTGTTGCAGCAGGCATCACCGATATGATTTTTATTATCGGGCGCAGCAAACGGGCGATCCCTGATCATTTCGATAAAGCTTACGAGCTTGAAGCAGAGTTGGAAGCGCGCGGTAAAACGGGTTTGCTTGGGTTGGTGCGCAATATCGTACCGTCGCATGTGAATTGCATTTACATTCGTCAGGCGGAGGCATTGGGGTTGGGACACGCAGTGTTGTGCGCCAAACCAGTCGTCAACAATGAGCCGTTCGCTGTCATCCTGGCGGACGATTTGATTGATGCCAAACAACCCGCCATGAAGCAGATGACAGACCTGTTCAATTATTACCAGTGTTCCGTACTTGGTGTAATGGATGTGGCGGCAGACGAAACATCGTCGTATGGTATCGTTGCTACCCAGCCGATGACGTCAGAACTGGGCAAGATTGAGCGTATCGTGGAAAAACCCAAACCGGCTGACGCACCTTCCACACTTGGCGTGGTGGGACGGTATATTCTGACTCCACGCATTTTCAACCATCTGGAAAACATTCCTTATGGCGCCGGAGGCGAGTTGCAGTTGACCGATGCCATTGCCCGTTTGTTGCACGAGCAGCAAGTGCTGGCATACCGTTTTGAAGGCATACGATATGATTGCGGCAGCAAGATTGGCTATTTGAAGGCGACCGTGGAGCAAGCGTTGCAGCACCCTGAACTCGCAGATGAGTTCAGGGCGTATCTGCGCAATTTCTGCATTTGAGCGCATGCCGCCTGCCAGGCGAACATTGTCAGGCGAACAGCTTTTCTCCCACAAACTCGCCTGGTGCCGCGCCTGCCGGACAAGCGAACAAGCCGCTACCGATGTGGGTGGCAAATTGGTTGAGCATGTCGAACTTTGACATGCGGTCGAACAGTTTGATAAACCCGGTGCGCGGGTCGCGCTGGTAACATTGGAACAGCAACCCCGCATCGAACATCATGGCTTGTCGCCAGGGTGGCCAGCGCTCGGCAATGCGGGCAATACCGTTGTCATAGGAGTAGGAGCGGCGCAAAATCTGCGCGCCGTCGTTGTTTTCCGGCGCGGCCATCGCCGCGTGGGCATTATCCGGAGTCAGAGGCATGCCGCTGGCATCTTGTGCGTCGAGCTTGAGTGCATCGTGTTCGTGCTGTCCACCCAAAGGCGCGCCGTTGGCTTTTTGGCGACCGAAAGTCTGTTCCTGAAACGATTGTTTCATCGCGTCCCAGTGTTCGAGCGAGATACGTACCGGTCGGATGACCATATAGCTGCCGTCACGCAGCCAGAGCGGACCTTCTTCGCCCACCCAGACGAAACGGTGCATGGTGTCTTTGTCGTCGGGATCGATGTTCATGGTGCCATCTTTGAATCCCATCAGATTGCGCCCTGTATGGCCGTGCGGAAAATTGCCGGTAAACCCGTTTTGCGCCCAACGCATGACCGCATGCGGCGCGGCGACTGCGGCCATGCGCCGGATGGCGTACTCCACAACCTGAATGTCATCGGCACATACCTGAATGCCCAAATCGCCGCCGCTACGCTGCGGATCGAGCTGGTCGCCGGCAAAACGGGGTAGCTCGATGAGCGCTGCGGGCCGTTTGTCGGCCAGTCCGTAGCGATCCTTGCCGTTTTGCTCAAATAGAGAAGCGCCCAAGCCAATGGTGACCGTCAGTCGCGAAGCAGGCAGACCCACTGCGACGCCGTTTTGTGTCATTGTTTGGTCCGGATTGGCGTGCAGGTCGAATCGGGCCGGGCCGGAGCAGATGGACGCTGCCGTCCGGCTCCAGTCGCGCAGCAGCGTAATGAGCTCATCTTTTTTGTCGGTGGTCAGATCAAAGGCAACGAAATAACTGTGCCGCTGCATGGCGGTGGCTATCCCGCCTTGATGCCGACCGTAAAATGGTTCCGTTACCGCTGGCGTACAATCTTGCGGTTCGACGCGAAGCGCGGCCTTGACCGGTTTTGACTCCAACAGTAATGGTGTGCAGGCGATGGCGGTCGCTGCCATGGTGCTGATGAGAAACTGGCGGCGGCCCAAGGCGTTATTGTCGGTGGAAGCAGTCATTTTGCAGCTCCTATCGCCAGTGCGTTGATGTCGTCTTCTACATAATACAGTCCGGTGCCGTCCGGCGTGAGGGCGGCACCAAACAAGTCGCCATTGCCGGGTGGCGATTGTGCTTGATCGGTGTTCAGCCAGTGGGCATAAATCTGTTTACCGCTGGCCGCGTCCACTTCGACCGCTTGTCCGTTTTTGCCGTTGAGCACAATCAAATGCTGTTGTGGCGTCATGAGCATGGCCAATGGCCAGGCGAGCAAACCGTTCTCGGTCAGCAAACGTCCGGTACCCTGAGCTGCGCTGCGGGTGCTCGCATGGTCGATGGCATAGATGGCGTTTTCCAGACCGTCGGTGACGTATAGTGTGTCGTCTTTGCCCAGTGCGGTTCCGGTTGGGCCAAACAGAAAGTTATCCCGGTCGGCACGTTGGGCATAATGGTCGCCAATCACTGTCTCGTGTGTGATGACCGGCGGTTTGCCGTTCGGGATGTCCAGATTCAGCCGCAGAACCGTGGCTTGGTGTTTGATCACGGGCAAACGGGTGGTCGGGTCGAGTACATCGGGTCCGGGTAAACCAAAACCGGCCATGCTGATGAACAGAGTGGCCTGATTGCCTTGCTCCTGCCAACTGATGTTACCCCATGGATCGTTGATGTTTTTGTCCGCCCAGGTTTCGATCAGTTTGCCGTTGGCGTCGAATACCAGCAGGCAACCGTCCCCTTTGGTGGCGGTTGTGCCGTCGGTGCTGGGCGCGCTGCCGACGATGACCCAGCCGCTGTTCAGGATGGCCATCGCCGTTGTCAAACCGACTCCGCCCGGACATTGCGCCAAGTGCTGCGGCAATTGGGCAAACAAACGCGTGTTGCCGGTACCGGGGCGGTAACGTACGATGCTGGTGCCGGTTCCTTGCAGGTTGCTGATGTTGTTGAAATTATCCACCAGCACATCGTTTTGTTCGAGTGCGCCCATGTCGTGCGGAACGACGACCACAGCATAAGGGTTTTCATCGCCATTGTCGGTGATGGTCGAGCTCAAGAACTTGTGCCGGTGCAAGGTTTCCAGCATGCCTTGCGGCTCGGCGGCGCAGGCCTGTTGGCACACGATGCCGACGGTCAATGCACACAATAGGTGGCGCATGGGGTGAGGCGGGGAAAATAGCGACATACAGAACTCCATCAGAATGAAATATTGGTGCGCAGGCCGATGACCCATTCGTTGGCGATACGGGCTCCGGTCAGATAAGGGTCGGTGACGCCTGCGCCGGGATTGATGACATATTGCACATCCGGTTGCAATTGAATCCATGGCCGCAACTGGTATTGGTACGTCATTTCGTACACCGTTTCGCTGCTGCGAACGGGTTGTGCGGCGCCGTACAGATTGCCGTCGGCATTCAGCGCGGCAGCATCCGGGCTGACATGGGCATAATCGACGCTGACGCCAAAGGTATCCGGTGCGCGGTAAATGAAAGGACTGTGCAAGACAAATCCGGCATTGGCGCTCGCATCGATCAGATTGCGATCTGCCAGAGGGGTGCCCATGATGCGGGCGAACCAGGCCAGCGTCTGGTTGGGGTTGTTCGCGTTGCGCCAAAACAGGCGGTCTGCGACTGCATATACCGCATAATCACCCTGATGCTGCATCGCTTGGCCGTTGCTGGCCGGGTTGTCGAGCGACAACCCTTGCGTGTCCCAGCGTTGGTCGGCAAAGCTGCGGCTGTCGTACCATGCGCCGATGCGATACGTCCAACCCAAATCTGCATTTTGTCCGGGTTCGACCATGCTGCCCAGCGCCGGATAGGAAAACTGCGCCTCCATGATGGCCAGCACACCGCCGCCCCACGGAAAACTGTCGCCATGCGGATCGAGTTGTTGCGGATCACCGTTCTGCCGTTGGGTCGGGCTGCCATTGAACACGCCGGCCAGAATTTGCGTGCCGTTTACCGGTCGCGCAGAAAATCGCAACCCCAAGGCGGACAGAGGATACGCAGGCCCGCCACCAGGAAGATCGGTAGAAGGCAGCATCGGCCAACCGGATGAGGTATTAATAAAATATAGCGCATTGTTGCTGACCATGAATTCCTGATCGACGCTGATTTGTCCGAGCTTGACGTCCAGACGGTCTTCCTCCAGGAATTTTTGGTCATACCACATTTCCCACAGGCGTGTGCCGGGGTCGCCCCCGATGCCGCTGGCCGTTTGCAGGCTGAGCAAATTGGAAGTGCTGATGTTGTTGCCGTGCAGATTGAGCAGGCTGAGGTTGAACAGCCCGCCATAATGCCCCATGGCGCGCTGCGTATCCATTTGCAACAGGATTTGCGTCAAACCGTCAGCGACTGAACCGGTTTTCGTGCCGCCGGTGACGTTGCCTAGCGATTCATCGGTTTCTTCGATGGCCAGCACCACGCCGTATCGGCTCAGCCAACTGCGCAACCCCCACATATTGCCCAGCAAAGCCGAGCTGCGGTTGACGCCATCGAGAAAATCGAACAAGCCTTTATCGCTGCTTTGCCCGTTGGAAGCGGGAGCCATCATGGGTGGCGGGGCGGCATGAGCAATGCTTGCTGCGCATAGCGCACAGAGTAAAATGGTCTTGCCCGGACAAATACCGGTGTGTCGCCGTTGGCAGTGTTGAAATTTGTGTTGGCGCATTGTATTTTGTGTTTACGAATCGTTATGAGAATCATTATCATTCATAAAAATAACCACGTCAAGCATTGGAAGGGTAGAAACAGTTGCCGGATTTTACGTATATCAATTAAATATAATTGATATATAGTATAATAACAATTATATTTAATCGGGTTTTTGTTAGCAATTAGGCCGGTGGATGTTTGGTCAAGGATGGATGTGCATCCCCTCCCTGACCGCGCCTTTAAAACCTCGCCGTTCAGGGCGAGGTTCGGCGCTCCTTCCGGCCTGAAGGCCGGGGTTTTAAAGCAGCAAGGAAACAGGATAAATTCTATTCTGATGACAAGAAACAGCAGAATTCAATCTTATCTGCAAGATAAAAAAGGAGATTTTTGTGATGGAGATGTTGGTGGGCGGTTTGTACGTCTTCGCTGGTATTGTCTTGTATTTATTTGCGCAACATTTTCTGATTGCACTGGATTTGGTTGGAAACAAGAAACATTTCATTTTTTCCGGCTTGTGTCTGATGGCGGTGATGGCCAGTGTCATGGGGTTGAGCGTTCAGCATGGGTTGCCAGCTTTGCAAGTTACGTGGATATTGGAGTGGCAATTGGTCGCTTTGACCGGATATGTGCTTTTTTTACTCTGGTTCGTTTCATTACAGGTAGGCAAACAGTCACATAAAACGCCGTTGGTGTTGACATTGCTGTTCGGGTTGCAGTGGGGAGGCGTGCTGGTCGCCACATTTTATGTGCCGATGAGTCTATGGGATGCGCTGATTATTTTCTGGCCAATGTTTGTGCTGCTGTTGGCGGGCAGTTTCGTCTTTGTAATGTATTGCTTGTTGCGCCAATGGCAACAGCGGCGGCGCAGCACAGATGCGTGGATGTTGTCCGGCATAGGGTTCGCTTTGGCAGGTATCGTGGGGGGATGGTGGGCACGACATCAGATTGTGCAGGTCGCGGAAATCATGACATTGGGGTTTTCTTGCGCGAGCATCGTCATGGGGGTGGCGCTGGCGCGGGAAGTGCAACGGCAGTTGTGGGTTTCTGAACGGGATTTTCGCACCATGTTTGAAAATTCGCCCACCGCCACACTGGTTATCGATCCGGTAACCGGATTGATCATGCAGGCCAACCCGATGGCTTCAAGGTTGTTTGGTTATGTGCAGGCGGAAATGCTGGCGCTTAACCTCGCGAGCATTGTGTACCCGGAAGACAAGGAAGTGTTTCGACGCGAGATGACGGCGCCGGATAATCCGGCGTGGAATTTGATGCACTCGGAGCGGCGCTACCTGAAAAGAAACGGGCAGGCTTTTGTGGCCGACAACTACATTTCCGCCTTGAAAAACGAGCAGAATCAGGTTGTTCGTCTGATTGTGAATGTCATCGACATCACGGAACGCAAGGAGCATGAGGCGCATATCAACCGGTTGGCTTTCTATGATCAGTTGACCCAACTGCCGAACCGGCAATATTTTGGCGAGCGCTTGGGGCAGATGTTGGCTGAAGTGCTGAAAGATGAATGGTACGGTGCCCTGTTATTGATTGATCTCGACAACTTCAAAACCATCAATGATACGCTTGGTCATAGCATGGGAGATACGTTGTTGCAGTCAGTGGCACAACGTTTGTCGCTGAACATACGTGGCGGGGATATGGTGGCCAGATTGGGAGGCGATGAGTTTGTGGTGGTGTTTCCCAACCTGCATCGTCAGATTGGTGTAGCCAGGGAGCAGGCCAGATTGCGTTGTGAACAGATTCTGGCTGAACTCGGCAAGACGTATCGCCTGGATGGCAATACGATGCTGGTGACATGCAGTCTGGGCGCAACTTTCTTTCGCAAGGATGCTGTGGTCGATGGGTTGGTGAAAGAAGCAGATATTGCGCTGTATCAGGCCAAAAAGGCCGGACGAAATACCATGGCATTTTTTGAACCGGAAATGCAGCAAGCGTTGCAGATGCGTGTAACGCTGGAGACCGAGTTGCGACAGGCGCTGGAATCCCGCCAGTTTCGGTTGCATTATCAGATTCAGGTCGATGATCAGAAACGGCCCGTGGGTGCGGAGGCGTTGATTCGCTGGGTGCATCCGGAGCGAGGCATCGTTCCGCCAGCACAGTTTATTTCGATGGCGGAGGAAATCGGACTGATTCAGCCAATTGGCAAGATGGTGCTGGAAATGGCATGCAAACAGTTGGTGGCATGGAAAACTTACCCGGCCATCAATCGGTTGGTGTTGGCGGTCAATGTCAGCTCGGCACAATTGCATCAAAGTGATTTTGTGCACCATGTGAAGGATTTACTCCAGCAATACGCAGTCTGGCCGGGGCAACTGAAACTGGAACTGACCGAGAGCGCCTTGTTGGCGGATATGGAAAATGTGATTCTGGTCATGCAGGAATTGCGGCAGATTGGCGTGCGGTTTTCGCTGGACGATTTCGGAACGGGATATTCTTCCCTGCAATATCTCAAACGGTTGCCGATTGATCAGCTGAAAATCGATAAATCCTTTGTGCAGGACATCCAGACAGAAGAAAATGATCGCACGATTGTCCGTACCATCATTGCCATGGCGCAGGCATTGAATCTGGAAGTCATTGCCGAGGGCGTGGAAACCAAAGAACAGCGCAATCTGTTGCGTGAATATGGTTGCCATCATTATCAGGGTTACTTATTCGACCGACCACAACCGGCAGACAAATTCCAGTACCGATGGCTGGAAGGTCACGACCCCAATTGAGCAGTGCTTTCAGAGGCCAAGGTAAGCCGCTTGTACCGTTGGATCGTCAATCAGCGCATGGCTGGCGCCAGTAATGAGGATGCGGCCGGTTTCCATGATGGCGGCGCGGTCGCTGTGAGCGAGTGCCAGTCTGGCATTTTGTTCCACCAACAGTATGGATACGCCATCGCGGTGCGCCATGTCGAGGCTGGCGAATACGGCCTCGGTCATGAGGGGAGCGAGTCCCATGGTCGGTTCGTCAAGCAGCAACAGGCGAGGGCGTGACAACAATGCGCGCTGGATGGACAGCAACTGCTGTTCGCCACCGGAAAGCTGCCCTGCCGGTTGGTGGCGACGCTCGCCCAGTCTGGGCCACGAGTCATAGATACGGTTGATTTCCTGTCTGACGGCCAGCGGGTCGGTACGGGTATAAGCGCCGAGCGAGAGGTTTTCTGCCACACTCAATTGATTGAACATGCCGCGACCTTCTGGCACCAGAGCTATCCCATGACGCAAAATATCGTGAGGTGCCCTGCGAAGCAGGGAGTGACCATCGAAGTGTATTTGGCCGGCGTGGACAGGCAGCAGACCGGCGATTGCTTTGAGCAGCGTGGTTTTTCCAGCGCCATTGGCACCAATCAGGCATACACGCTCTCCGTCGCCGACGTGCAAATCGACCCCTTGAACGGCTTCCAGATGACCATAGCGGATACGGATGTGGTGCAATGCCAGTCCGGTCATGATGCACTACCCAGATAAGCCGCGATGACATCGGGGTGCTGGCGAATCCGTTCCGGAATGTCTAGTGCAATGCGCTCGCCAAAATGCAGTACAGCTATCCGGTCGCATAATGCCATCATCCATTTGACATCGTGTTCAATGACGAGAATACTGATGCGGCGCTGGGCGCGTAAGGACAGAATGAGCTCACGCAAGGCGTCACGCTCGGTTTGCCCCATTCCGGCTGCCGGTTCGTCAAGGGCGAGCAGCTTGGGTTCGCTGGCGAGCGCTCGGGCAATTTCCAGTCGACGCTGATCACCATAAGACAGATTGCGCGCCAGTGTCTGCGCGTGATGGTGAATGCCGACTTGCTGCAACAATCGATGTGCCGTGTCGCGTAGCTCGGCTTCCTCGCGTCTGGTGCGCTGGTTGCGTGAGATGGCGCCCCAGATGCCGGTACGGCCCAGGCTATGACGCCCGATCAGTACGTTTTCCAGCACGCTAAGCCCGGGAAAGAGCCGGATATTCTGAAAGGTTCGCGCCAGACCGTAACGCAGAATGTCGTGGACAGCCAGTCCGGTCAGGGAGCATCCATCCAGTGTGACGTTGCCTGATGTTGGCGTGACCAATCCGGTGATGACATTGAATAATGTCGTTTTTCCGGCTCCGTTCGGGCCTATCAGACCAAAAATTTCATTGTTCTCGACCGCCAGACTGACGTTATGCAAGGCGCGCACACCACCAAACCGGCAACTGACCTGATGGATATCAAGCAGGGTGTTCATGGCAATTTTTTCTGCCATTCGCGTCGTTGCGCAGGTGAAGGCAGGAGCCCTGCCGGGCGATACAGCATGATCAGAATCAATGCACCACCAAACAGGAGCATGCGCACGTCATTGGGATCGACCCAGATATGCCCGAAATGGTTGAGCTGCCAATCGCCCATCATGCGCAAGGCTTCTGGCAACACAGTGAGCAGGATTGCGCCAAAAATGACACCATTCACATTGCCCATGCCGCCTAGCACTACCATGCAAAGCACCATGACTGATTCCATCAGGTTGAAACTTTCCGGACTGACAAAACCTTGAAATCCGGCAAATAGTGCGCCAGCAAATCCGCCACAAGTGGCGCCGAGGGAAAAAGCCAGCAGTTTATAATTGCGCACGGCAATGCCGCTCGCCGCAGCGGCCAATTCATCTTCGCGGATGGCAGCCCATGCCCGTCCGATGCGGGAGTGTTGCAGACGGGTGGCCAGCCACGCCATGCCCATGATGGTGGCTAAAAACAGGTAATAGTATTGCTGTGTTCCGGTCAGCGTCAAACCGGCAAAATGGTGAGGACGGGAAAAGGTGAAGTTGCCCAGATGAATGGGGTCAATCAGACTGATGCCCTGAGGGCCATTGGTCAGGTTGAACGGCGTGTCCAGATTGTTGAGAAAAATACGCACGATTTCACCGAAACCCAAGGTGACAATCGCCAGATAATCACCACGCAAACGTAAAGTCGGTGCGCCCAGCAACAGGCCGAACAAGCCAGCCAGCGCTGCGCTCAAAGGCAGTGTTGCCCACAGCGGCCAGTGCAGATTGAACTGCATGGAATCCAGTAGCGCATACAGATAGGCGCCGGTAGCATAAAAAGCGATATAACCCAGATCAAGCAGGCCGGCAAAGCCGACAACGATGTTCAAGCCGATGGCCAGCATGCTGTACAGCAGCGCCACGTCGACGATACGTACCCAGGCAGCACCGGGGCCGGCTTGCAGTAACAGCGGCAGCGCAACGAGCAACAAACCTTTGCCGACAGTGGCAGGAGAAAATGTTGACGCAGGGGTGCCCATGCTGTTCAAGCTCTGTCAGCGGCAGGTTTGCCAAGCAAGCCGGATGGGCGCACCATCAAGACAATGATGAGGACAAAAAAAGCGAATACGTCCTGATAATTGCTGCCGAGTAAGCCGTGGGTGAGCACGCCGATATAACCGGCGCCAAAACTTTCGATCACGCCCAGTAACAGACCGCCGAGAATGGCGCCGCGCAATTGGCCGATACCGCCCAGAACAGCGGCAGAGAAGGCTTTTAATCCCAATAGAAACCCCATGTAATAATGTGCAAGACCATAGTAGGCGCTTACCATCAAACCAGCAACGGCTGCCAGCGCAGAGCCAATCAGGAAAGTGATGGAGATAATCTGATTGGCATTGATGCCCATCAACCCGGCAAGTTGCGGTGATTGTGCCGTGGCGCGCATCGCTCGACCCAACCGGGTGTGGCGCACCAGAAAATCGAGGATCAGCATTATGGTGAGCGCTATGCCAAGAATAGCGAGTTGAATGCTGGTGATGCGCGCACCGTCGATATCGAACCAGGTCTGGGGCAGCAATGCAGGAAAAGCCAGATATTGGCGTCCCCAGATGAGCATCGCCAGATTTTGCAGAATGATGGAAACACCGATGGCCGTAATCAACGGCGCCAAACGTGGCGCATGGCGTAAGGGGCGGTAAGCCAGACGTTCAATAAAATAACCCAGCACCATGCATACCGCAATGGCTGCAATCAGTCCCAACGCAACGGCGGCAGGCCATGGCAGGTGACCGGACAGGGCTGTGATACTGGTCAAAGCAACCATGGCGCCAATCATCGTGACGTCGCCGTGGGCGAAATTGATGAGGCCGAGAATGCCGTATACCATGGTGTAACCCAGCGCAACCAGAGCATATACACTGCCAAGTACAAGGCCGTTGACAAGCTGTTGCAACAAAATCGACATGGCGCTGATGGAAAATTGTTCTGGTGGGCGAAGCCCGATTCTACCTGACACAGCCTTAACATTGAAAGATAAATTTTGGCTTGACTTCCTTAAAAAAGAGGCGCAGGCATGTGCTCAGTTTCCATCAATGATGCCAGTGGCTATGCCGCCTTCTGAATCAACTCGATTTTGTAACCATCCGGGTCGGCCACAAAAGCAATGATCGTATTGCCATGTTTCATCGGTCCGGCTTCACGAATCACGTGGCCACCCATTTGCCGGATGTGTTCACAGGCGGCATGGGCGTCATCTACCTCAATGGCCAGATGGCCGAACCCGGTGCCCAAGTCATATTGATTCACATCCCAGTTATATGTCAACTCAATGACGGTGTGGTCGGTTTCATCGCCGTAGCCGACAAACGCCAATGTAAATTTTCCGTCGGGATAGTCCTTGCGGCGCAACAGTTTCATGCCCAGTATGCGGGTATAAAAATCGATGGCGCGATCCAGATTGCCGGTGCGGATCATGGTGTGCAACAGGCGCATGAGTAGAGTCTCCAAAGGTTGGTCAGAAAAACAATTCTGTTTGAATGTTAGCTGAATTATTCATGCCGCGCATGACAAAATCTATCCGCTTGCCAAGCAATGAGGTCACCGGCCTGAAGACTGGTGACCTCATTGCTGTTGTGCGACAATTATGCGAATTGGCGCAAAGCCCGTGCCGTTCGTCTTTACGCCGGATTGCTGCTGTCACCGTTTCGGGGCGCTGCGGGCGGCAAGCAGGGAATTGTGGTACCCTGACCAGATTTCATGTCGGGTTGTGGGTATGTTGAATTTAACGATGTTGGCTGCTTTCGATGAAATCATCGATGTTCGCACGCCGGCTGAGTTTGTGCTTGACCATATTCCGGGAGCGCACAATTTTCCGGTATTGGATGATGCGCAGCGTGCTGAGGTCGGCACATTGTACAAGCAGACATCGGAGTTCATTGCCAAGCAACACGGGGCAGCATTGATTGCGCGCAACATTGCCCGTCATCTGGAAGAATCTTTTGCTGACCGGCCAAGGCAGTGGCGTCCGTTGGTGTATTGTTGGCGTGGCGGGATGCGCAGTGGCTCGATGCAACATGTTTTGCGTCAGATTGGTTGGCGTGCCGAGCGGTTGGACGGTGGTTATAAAGCCTATCGGCAAACTGTGTTGGTGGATTTGGACAGTTTGCCGGAACGTTTCCGGTTCAGGGTGATTTGCGGTGCGACCGGATCGGGTAAAAGCCGGTTGTTGCGGGCATTGGCACTGGAAGGTGCGCAGGTGCTGGACCTGGAACATCTGGCGCGGCATCGTGGTTCGGTGTTGGGCGATTTGCCGCAGATAGCGCAACCGGCGCAGCGTTGGTTTGACAGCCAGTTATGGCAAACCTTGTCGGAATTCGACCCCGCACGGCCCGTTTTTGTCGAGGCGGAAAGCAAAAAAATCGGACAGTTGCGTTTGCCGGAAGCCTTGTGCCGAGCCATGTGGCAGCCTGGGCGCTGCATTCGCTTGCAAACCGGCATGGACATGCGGGTAGCGCTGTTGCGCGGGGAGTATGCTCATTTTCTGCAGCAACCGGAAACGTTGTTTGCACGGCTGGATGGATTGGTCAGCCTGTATGGTCATGCGCGTATCGAGGCGTGGAAGGTGCTGGCCAGAATCGGTGACTGGGATGCGCTGGTGCGCGTGCTGCTGGATGAACATTACGATCGGTATTATGCGCGGTCGATGGCTACACATTATCCGGATTTTGCGGCAAGCTGCGAAATCGTGCCGGAAGAGATGGCTGAATCATCGTTGCGCGCGCTGGCGCGCCAACTCATACAGAGCCAGGGTTAGGGAAGCGCTGGGCATCAAAATAGACTTCTCGTTGCTGGCAGAACGGGTTATCAGGACGCCGAATCAGATTATTGAATGGCGCGGTGAGCCTGTTGCGATACGTAGCGACAATGGGCCGGAATACATCAGTGGGCTATTGCAAGACTGGGCGGACACGCACGACGTTAGACTGGATTATATCCAGCCCGGCAATCCGCAGCAAAACGCCTATGTGGAACGCTTCAACCGGACAGTGCGTTATGAATGGCTGTCGCAGTACCTGTGGCAAGACTTGGCTGAAGTCCGGCTGTTTGCTACGCAGTGGATGTATGATTACAATCATGACCGCCCATACATGGCCTTGGGCGGGATGACATCAAAACAGCGGCTGGCCATGGTCGCTTAACTCTACTTTTAGCCCCAGCTGAAAATGGGGGGATTACCGATTACCTTTAAGCGTTAAAAGTAACATAACAAAATCTATATTTTACTTTTTGGCGTAAAAGTAATATAACGAATTCTGTATGTTACTTTTCACACATAAATGAGATGACTATACAGCTTGAAGATTATCAATCCGGACAATACAAACCAGGTTACGAATACCGCTATTTTTTGCCTTCGGATATCAATGACGAATGGGTTTGGCAGGCACCTCAACTTAATTTGCTATTAGAAAAAGCTGCGGTCAAGCTAGGGGAGCTTAACTCATTTGCACGCTTGGTGCCAAATATTGATTTGTTTATCCGGTTGCATGTTACCAAAGAGGCGGTGGTATCCAGCCGTATAGAGGGTACTCAAACCAATATGCAAGAGGCTGTTTTGTCAGAAGCTGAGATTCTGCCTGAGCATCGTAATGATTGGTACGAGGTACAAAATTATGTACGCGCGCTCAATCAAGCGATTGATGATTTGAAAACATTGCCTTTGTCATCCAGGCTGTTGAAACAGACCCATGCAATTTTGCTTAAAAGTGTGCGTGGTGAGCATAAATTGCCTGGTGAGTTTCGCTCCAGTCAGAATTGGATAGGCGGACATAGTCTGGCAGATGCGACCTTTATTCCGCCACATCATCAGCATGTTAATGATTTGATGAGCGATCTGGAACATTTTTTGCATAATCAGGATATTCAAGTTCCCGCATTGATTCGTGTTGCAATCGCACATTATCAATTTGAAACGATACATCCGTTTTTAGATGGTAACGGGCGTATTGGGCGTTTGCTCATCACCTTGTTCCTGGTGAGTGAGGGTATTCTGGAAAAGCCTTTGCTTTATCTTTCCAGCTATTTTGAGAAAAACAAGGGATTGTATTACGACAACTTGATGGTGGTTAGAGACAAAAGCGACATGTTGCAGTGGCTTAAATATTTTCTAGTTGGTATAGCACAAACAGCAACAGTAGCAGTGAGCACTTTATCCAGAATTATTGCATTGAAAGCCGATTTGGAGCGGGATTTGCCAATTAATTTTGGGCGCAGGGCAGCAAATGCGCAACATTTACTTAATGCCTTGTTCAGACAACCAGCGATTAGCATTGAAGATGCACAAAAGATATGTGGCACCAGCTATAAAGCAGCCAATGATTTGGTCGCTTTGATGTGCAAGCACGGAATTTTGCATGAAATTACAGGGCAAACGCGCAATCGGATGTTTATATTTTCAGCCTATTTGGCGATTTTTAACGAGTGAAAAAACTGCGTTATGTCTAACGGTAATCCCCCGTGAGACATGCGGGAATAAATCAGCGCTTTCTCAGTGTTTGCCGGTGCTACCGAAGCCGCCTTCCCCTCGTTTGCTGCCGGTAAACGTTTCCACCTGATTTAGCGCAACCTGCAGGATGGGCACGAAAACCAGTTGAGCGATGCGTTCCATCGGATTGATGGTGAACGTATCGTGACTGCGATTCCAGACCGATACAAAGATTTGTCCCTGATAATCGGAATCAATCAAACCGACCAGATTACCAAGTACGATACCATGTTTGTGACCGAGTCCGGAGCGCGGCAGGATGACGGCAGCCACGTCGCTGCGTGCAATGTGAAGGGCAAATCCGGCCGGAATGAGCAAGGTCTGCGCAGGCAACAGTTCCATCGGGGCGTCGATACAGGCGCGCAAATCCATGCCGGCGCTACCTGCTGTGGCATAAGCGGGAAAAAGCTCGTTCAGTCGCGGGTCAAGTATTTTGATGTCAATCGTCGGTGTCGTGGAGGTTGGTGTCACGGTGCTTGCCTTTTGTCAGAGGAACGGAAATACAGGCTTGCCAAATGAGTAACCACTTGACGCGCCAGCACCAGTTTATGGCCTTGCGGCAATGGGTGCACGCCATTGTCGTCGAGTAAGGTCAGGGTGTTGTCATCGCTGCCCAGCGCTGTTCTGGCATCGTTGACTGCCAGCAGCGGCAGATGCTTGCGTAGCCGTTTGGCTTCGCCACGCGCGATGAAATCTTCGGTTTCGGCCGCGAAACCCACACAAAATGGTGCGTGTGGAGCTTGGGCAACCCGAGCGAGAATATCGGTGGTGGGGACGAGTTCCAGTTGTTGTGCCGCGTCGGATTTGTGGATTTTTGCGCTGGATGGATGGCGTGGTCGATAATCGGCTACTGCCGCCACGCTGATGAAAATATCGGTGGCGGGAATGCATGACATGACGGCGTGCAGCATGTCTTCTGCACAAATGACATCGATACGTGTGACATTGGCTGGTGCAGGCAAACAGACCGGGCCGCTGATGAGCGTGACCTCGGCGCCAGCCTCCTGTGCTGCCTGCGCCATGGCGTAGCCCATCTTTCCCGAACTGAGGTTGCTGATGACCCGTACCGGGTCGATGGCTTCCTGAGTGGGGCCCGCGGTGATGAGCACACGTTTTCCGGCCAGTGGCTTGCCAGAGAATGGCGTGTCGGTGAAATGGGCCTTGATGAGCGTCAGCAGTTCTTCCGGTTCAGGCAGGCGGCCGGCCCCTTCTTCTCCGCAGGCTTGTGCACCGGATGCCGGGGCAATGACATGAATGCCGTCTTGCTGCAACAGTGAAACATTGCGCCGGGTAGCGGGGTTTTGCCACATCTGTCGGTTCATGGCAGGCGCAATCCATAATGAACAATCGCGCGCCAGACATGCGGCAGACAGGACATCGTCAGCACGGCCTTGTGCCAGACGGGCGATAAAATCGGCAGTTGCCGGTGCAATGAGCATCAAATCGATGTTTCTGCCCAGACTGATATGGGGCATGGCGTCGTTTGCGCTCATGGTTTCCGTGACGACGGGCAGCCCGGACAGCGCATGGAAAGTCAGTGGCGTGACGAAGTGTTGCGCACTGGCCGTCATGACAATTTGTACTGTTACCCCGTTTTTGACGAGTAGCCGTGTCAGTTCTGCTGATTTGTAAGCCGCGATGCCACCGGTAATGCCAAG
>JAJYHV010000036.1:5394-11952 GCA_021790515.1 Pseudomonadota bacterium | reverse complement strand
GGCGTCAAAATATCGGCGTCAAAATACCGGCTATGACCAGCGCTGTGCACGTCTTGATTTTTCCGGGTTGGTCAGCGATGCGACACATGGCGGAATAAATCAGCGGTGCCGTAGTATAACCGAGTTTTTCGGTTGTTTCATGTATTATTGCGATGCTTGTGGAATTTGCGTCAATTGTTTATAATTGTTAGTAAATGAAATTAATATGGATTTTCGGTGAGCGGTCAGGAGAACGAGATGCGGATTCGTGATTGGCCCATGGAAGAGCGTCCACGCGAAAAATTGCTGCAACGTGGTGCGGTTGCATTGAGTGATGCAGAATTACTGGCGATTTTTTTACGCACCGGCATGCCTGGCAAGAGCGCCGTGGACATGGGACGAGAATTATTGCTGGGTTTTGGCAGCCTGAATCATCTGTTCGCTGCCGGTCGGCAGGAATTTTGTGCGATTCCGGGTCTGGGTAGCGCGAAATATGCGCAGTTACAGGCTGTGCTGGAGATGGCGCGCCGTGCATTGGCAGAAAACCTGCGTCATGGCGATGCCATGACTTCGCCTGAAACGGTGCGGGATTATTTGCGACTGCATTTGGGGTCGCGTGAACAGGAAGTGTTTTGTGGCGTGTTCCTGGACAACCAGCATCGCGTGCTTGCGGTGGAAGACCTGTTTCATGGCACGCTGAATCAGGCCAGCGTCTATCCGCGTGAAGTGGTGAAACGTGCACTGGCGCACAATGCAGCCGCATTGATTCTGGCGCACAATCATCCTTCCGGCGTAGCAGAGCCAAGCCGTGCCGACGAAAATCTGACCGGTGAACTCAAAAAAGCGCTGGCACTGGTGGATATTCGCGTGCTGGACCATTTCGTGGTTACGCGGGATCGGGTACTGTCTTTCGCGGAGCAGGGGTTGTTGTAACGAACCAGGAAATTTATTTTTTGAAATTGGCCTTGAAATTGGCCTTGAAATTGGCCTTGAAATTGGCCTTGAAATTGGCCTTGAAATCAACCTCGAAATTGGTCTTGAAACCGATCGCCCGGCTTGAATTTGAATGAATGTCTGTCAAAGTTCGCTCAGCATATAATCCACCAATTCTCTGGCAGGGCGAATGGCGTTTCCAAACGGGAGTGATTCCGAGCCGCGAAAAAACAACCCTTTTTCGACATCGCCGTTCAGGGCGGCAGCCAGTTGCGAGTCGATACAGAATTGACCTGCCTTGGTGATACCGTCACGCAATCCGCATTGGGTCAGGCAGTGCAGTCCGGACGCGCAGCGATCCGGGCTGCTTTTGGCGTAGCCACGCAGTTTTTCCTCGCGCTTCAGGTAGTTTTCGAGCCAGGGCGTGCGCACGGCGCGTGCCGGCAGACCAGCCACGCTCATGAAAGTAACGATGTCTTCCGGCTTTGCATTGGCGAGGACGTGTTTGAAGTTGATGTGGGCATCGCCTTCTTCAGTGACAGCAAATGGCGTGCCCAGTTGCACCGCAGATGCACCCAGCGCGAGTAATTCGCGCACGCGGTGCGGGTGGTTGATGCCGCCAGCCGGAATGAGGGGGATGTTTTCACTTTCCAGTTGCAGTTCATGCAGCTGTTGCAAAACATTTTCCAGCACGCCGGGAAAATCGAAGCGAGGGTCTAGCAGGTCTTCCGGACGGGGAGCGCCCAAGTGTCCGCCAGCATAGCGCGGATGTTCGATGACAATGGCATCGGGCAGACGGTTTTTGCGCATCCATTTTTTGAGCAGGATAGAAATACCGCGTGCGTCCGACAGGATGGGAACAAGCGCAATATCGGGGAATCCTTCAGTCAACTCGGGCAGATCCAAGGGCAGTCCGGCGCCCATGACAATGGCTTGTGCCCCTGATTCACAGGCGATTCTGACCAGATTTGCATTTTCGCTGACAGCTTTCATGACATTGACGGCAACGATCCCTTTGCCTTGCGCCAGATCCAGCGCGCCATGAACTTCGCGGCGCAAAGCCTCAAAATTTATTTGGTTGAGCGTGTCGCGGTCACGGCAATGCCGCGCCTGTTCCACCAGATCGGCATGGTGGTGATGCAGGTCGATGCTGGCTATCGTGCCAATGGCACCGAGGCTGGCAACCGTACCAGCGAGGCGGTGCGCGGAAATCCCTACCCCCATTCCGCCCTGCACGATGGGCAGCAATGATTTGTTCCGGACTCGGAACATGGGTATCTGGCGATTGGTCATGGTGGAGAGGTTTCCGTAAAAACAGATATATCGGTCGAGTTGTAATGATATCGCAAGCTTCCAGTATAGCGTAAAATTGCTTTTCGTGAAAATGGACGGCGTGTTGAGCGGACGAGAAAGCGCGAATTCGCATTCCGTCGCGACGATATGAAGATGAATCGATCATTCTTCAATAATGGGTTGTGCCGGACAAATCTTTTGGCTGCATGCTGCGTTATAATTGATTTATAATGATAATTTATGGATGTTGGATGTATCGGGTTGTTTCATCCGAGCGAACGACCTGTAAATTGCTTAACGGATTCTTGACGGATATGCTTTTTGTATGGTATAAATTCACCCTTTCTGAATTCTGGAGCTCGTCATGGCTCGCGTGTGTCAAATTACCGGCAAATCGCCGATGGTGGGAAACAATGTTTCTCATGCCAATAACAAAACCAAGCGTCGTTTTTTGCCGAATCTGCAATCTCGTCGCTTTTGGCTGGAAAGTGAAAATCGCTTTATTCGTCTGCGTGTGAGTGCGGCTGCATTGCGCACCATTGACAAAAAAGGCATTGAAGCTGTGCTGGAGGAGCTCGCCATCAAAAGCGGGCAAGTGTAAAGGAAGATAAAGCATGGCAAGCAAAATTCGCGAAAAAATCAAACTGGAGTCCAGCGCGGGTACCGGACATTTTTATACCACCAGCAAAAACAAGCGTACAACGCCTGAAAAGCTTGAGTTCATGAAATTTGATCCCAAAGCGCGCAAGCATGTGTTGTATAAGGAAATCAAGCTCAAATAACGTTTCCGTTGTTTGAGTGCTCCGGATGACGCAGTCAGCGTTGTCGTGTAGCGTAAAAAAGCTATCTGTTGCGACAGGTGGCTTTTTTATTGGCTGTCAGAATTTGGCGCAATCAAAGTTTCAAACGGTTTGGAATGGTGAGTTTCAAGAACGCTGGACGGTTGTCAAAGGCAAGAATAGGGTAAGCGGCGAGTCTGGCAGGGCAATGAAGCCGTGATGGCGGTAGAAAGCCGCTGCTGCCTCGTCCTTGGCGTCCACCATCATGGCGAAAGCGGCAATCTCCGAACGGGCAGCACGGTCGAGCGCATCGGCCAGCAGCGCACCGCCAAGACCTTGCCCCCTGAATGCCTGATCGACTGCCAGGCGGCCCATGCGAACGGCGGGCACGGTCGGATAGCGCGGCAGCTTCTTGCCGGTGCTGGCCGGAAGACCGACCAGCAGCAGGCTTGCCGATGTCAAAGTGTAATAGCCGGCGATGCGCTGCCCGTCTGCCAAGGCCACAAAACAGACGGCCACGCGGCGGCGAATGTCTTGGGTGACTTGCTCTTGCAGGTAGCGATTCAGCGGCTCCGAATCACAGCAAAAAGTCGTGCGATTATGTGCTGCATCGAACGGCGCAAGCTGGAACGGTGCACGGCTCATTCAGTGCGCAAGAGCTTGCGGCGGCGGGCGAAGGCACGCTCCAGAGCCGGGGCTGGTTCCAGTGGTGACAGCAGAGCTTGCGAGAAACATTCCTGATCGGCCAGAGACAGGCGCATGACCTCGGCTTGCTCGATGGCACGCTGCGCGGCGTCCTGCACGGCGGACACCACGAAGTCGGTCATGGTGCGCCCCTGAAGTTCGGCGGCACGCTTGAGCATCGAATGCAGGTCGGTGCTGATTCGGGCTTCGAGACGGGCGGTAGAGATGGCAATGGGCATGGCTTTGTCCTCCTGATGCAACAATACGGCAAATTGCCGTATAAATCAAGATGAACAAGCACCACAATCGAAGCTCTTTCTGTTATGCCTATCGTTAAGCGGTAGAATCAGCATCGTTCTTCAATCTCTGATAACGGGCTTGTGCCTGAATGAACTTCGCATTGCGCGGCGGCGGATTCTCGATCAGTTTCAGCAGTCTCAAGGATTCTCGACGAGTCAGGAGAGTCGTTGATTCGCTTTCAATGATCTTTTTCGTTTTTTCCAGAGCGGCTTGAACGACAAATTGGTTCAACGTCGCACCAACGAGATCCGCTGCCGCTTGCAGTTTTTTCGCGCATGTCAGTGATTCCCGTGGTGAGCCGCTTTCCTGTATGAGCGAGCATGCCAAGCTCCTTATTCGCCAATGGTTGATAACGTACAGTATAAGAAAATGGCGTCATTTTGCTACCATTTTCCTGCTCATTGGCTTTCGACTATTTCGTGCCAGGTCGTGCAGGCAAATCCACATCGTGCAGAGATTGACAATCCATACGCACATCAGAATGAATGGCTTTTGCTTCGCCCAAATGCCCGCCCGATTGCATTTCAATCAAATGCAACGGCAATTTATCGGGGGGATTACCAGCAGTGATTCCACTTAAAATTGCTGAAAATTTGTTCAAACAAACTGAACCACTTCTCATGCCATCATCGATCGCATGATGGGCTACTGCTAATAATTTATTAATTAAACAGAATTTGACGCTATAATAGCTGAAATAACACTACTTATTTTTTGCGCCACTATGCTCGATTTTACCTTTGCCACCCCTTCCGAAATCTGTCGAGAACTCGGGATTCGTCTTCGGGCGGCGCGACTACAGGCCAATCTGAGTCGCAGCACGCTCGCGGAGCGGGTGCAACTGGCACCAGCGACGTTGCAGCAGATGGAAAAACTCGGCAAGGGCAGCCTGGAAAACTGGGTCAAGGTTCTGGCGGCGCTCGGTTACATCGATGCGATTCAGTTGTTGCTGGTCCCCCGTCGGCCCCGGTCGATTGCTGAAATGGAGGCCAAAGATCAACCAACACGGTTACGCGCATCGCGCAAGCCACAGAGTTACTCATGAAAAAACTGAACGTAGTGTACGCCGGCTGGGGGGAACGGTGGAGCCTGGGCACCCTGGCTGACAATGGCCGCGACATCCTGTTCGAATATAGCCACCGCGCCATCCAAGAGGGATTGGAACTTTCCCCGCGACATCTGAAATTGAGGCCAGAGGCATATTCCGGGTTGCCCGGCTTCATCGAAGACGCATTACCCGATGGCTGGGGCCGGCTCCTCATCGACCGCTTGTTCCGAAGGGCGGGTCGGGAGCCGTCCACCTTGTCTCAACTCGACCGGCTGGCCTTTATCGGGGATACGGCCATGGGGGCATTGGTGTTCGAACCTGCGGAACCCAAGCGGGAGCAGCCTGACGTCAGCCTGCTACAATTGGCTCGGGATGTCCGTACCATCCAGATGGACGGCGAGTCCGAACCGGTGCTGCAAGAGCTCGTCACCTTGGGCGGTTCGCCGCATGGTGCCCGGCCAAAAGTCTTGGCCTATTACAATCCCGGCCTGAATTACCTCAGCACCCGGCCCTTCGAGGGCGGTGAACCCTGGTTGTTCAAGTTTCCGGCCAAGGAAGAACATCCGGAAGTATGCGCACTAGAACAGGTTTATGCCGAGTTGGCCCACGCCTGTGGCCTGAGTATATCCTTCTCGCGGTATTTTACCCTGAACGCTGAGCTAACCGCCTTCGGCGCCCGTCGCTTCGACCGCGTCAACGCGCTACGAGTCCCCATGCAGACACTGGCCGGGCTACTCCATGCGGACTTCAGAATACCGGGTAGCGTGGATTATCTAACGTTTCTGCGTGCCACGATGTTCCTGACGCGCGACGTTCGCGAAGTCGAGGCCGCTTATGCACGGGCCGTGTTCAACGTGGTGTTCCATAATCGGGACGACCACAGCAAGAACGTAGCCTATCGCCTCAACGAACGCAGGCACTGGCAGCTCGCCCCTGCCTATGACCTCACCTTCAGTCAGGGGCCAGGGGGCGAACATCACATGGATGTGGCCGGAGAGGGGGGCGCCATTACCCGGCACCATCTCCTGAAGTTGGCCACGGACGCAGATCTGAACCTTACCTTAGCTACCCGTCTCCTGGATACCATGCTAATCCAGCAGGCCACGTTTGCCGAGCGAGCGCGCCAGTATCCAATACGAAATGCGACCGTTCAGACGATAAGCCGAGCACTGAACACCATCCGGCAACGGTTGGTATGACAATCATCAATCGCATGATGGGTTACCGAGACCGACTTGCACAGAATTTGGGTCGGCACCCGGGTTTGATGAAAATCGCGGGCAAAGCGGACATTATCATTTGGGGCTAACACAAAAATCAGGCATCAATTGTAATGATTGCTGGTTTATGGTACTTTTTGGCTTCCATTTTCTGGACACTACGGGGGGTGACGTGCGAACCGCGTTGAGTCTTGACGATCAATTGCTCGTTTCGGCCAAGCATCAGGCGCCAGGGGGAAATATTCTGGCGTGCGTGACTGAGGATAAATTTGGCGGTGAGTTCCACCGTGTCAGATTGTGGGAAGGAAGGCTCTGGCCTTGG
>JAJYHV010000036.1:2044-5272 GCA_021790515.1 Pseudomonadota bacterium | reverse complement strand
GGTAAAATACCTTTTTCAATCTCATCGTGATGTTCAGTTGTCGAGAAAACCTTTGGTTGGGACAGATCGTCGATCGTCCCAATCTCAATAATGGAGTTGTTTGATAATGACCAAAACCGCAATCATCACCGGTATCACCGGCCAAGACGGCGCTTACCTAACCGAACTGCTCTTGCACAAGGGCTACATCGTTTACGGCACGTATCGCCGCACCAGTTCGGTCAATTTTTGGCGGATGGAAGAATTGGGTGTCGTCAATCACCCCGATCTGCATCTGGTTGAATTTGATTTGACCGATATGGGGTCGTGTATTCGTCTGCTGCAAAAATCCGGTGCAACGGAGGTTTATAACCTCGCAGCGCAAAGTTTTGTGGCGGTGTCGTTCGATCAACCGGAAACCACGGCGCAGATTACCGGCTTGGGCGCGTTGCATTTGCTGGAGGCGATTCGCATCGTCAATCCGGCCATCCGTTATTATCAGGCCAGCACGTCGGAAATGTTCGGCAAGGTGCAGGCGATTCCGCAAGATGAATCCACGCCGTTTTACCCGCGCAGCCCATACGGCGTAGCCAAGCTGTATGCGCATTGGATGACAATCAATTATCGTGAAAGCCATCAGATTTTTGCCAGCAGCGGAATATTGTTCAACCACGAATCCCCCTTGCGCGGTCTGGAATTCGTGACCCGCAAGATTACCGACAGCCTGGCCAAGATCAAATTGGGCAAACAGGATGTGCTGGAATTGGGTAACATGGATGCCAAACGTGACTGGGGGTATGCCAAAGAATACGTGGAGGGCATGTATTTGATGTTGCAGGCGGACAAACCGGATACGTATGTGCTGGCAACCAACCGTACTGAAACGGTGCGCGATTTTGTGACCATGGCGGGCAAGGCTGTCGGCTTTGATCTGGTATGGCAAGGCAAGGCGGAAAGCGAAGTGGGCGTGGATCGCAACACGGGCAAAACACTGGTGCGTGTCAATCCGAAATTTTATCGTCCGGCAGAAGTGGATTTGCTGATCGGCAACCCGGAAAAAGCGTGGCGGGAACTGGGATGGAAACCGGACACCACGCTGGAAGCCCTGTGCCAGATGATGGTGGAGGCAGACATACGCCGCAATGAGCGAGGCGTGTCGTTCTGATGCGCTTGAGTGATTTCACAAGACTTGAACCGCAATTGTCCGATTGTATCCCAAATATTACACTTTTTCTTGTTTGGGTATATCTGTTTGGGTATATCATGAAACTGTTTGGTCATGAACTCAATCCAGACAACTGACGTTTTTGATGATTGGTTCAATGCCTTGGAAGATAAGCAAGCCGTGCGGCGCATACAGGTGCGAATAGACCGTGCTGAAGGCGGTAACTTTGGTGATTGTAAACCAGTCGGCGAAGGCGTTTCGGAGATGCGAATTCATTATGGGCCTGGTTATCGTGTTTATTATGTCCAGCTTGGAATGTAAGTGGTAATTTTGTTGGCCGGCGGTAATAAATCTACACAGGCTAAGGACATTAAAACGGCATTGGAAATTGCGCGAGAGATATGAGGTGTGATATGGCAACGATAAAATTACGTAAATGGGACAGTGTCGAGCACCTCAAAACGGATGATGACATGGTGCTATATCTGGAAGCTTGCCTCGAAGAGGCTGGGAATGATGCTGCATTCATCGCCAAAGCGCTCGGCACTATCGCTCGCGCCAAAGGCATGACACAACTTGCCAAAGATACCGGTTTGGGTCGAGAAAGTCTTTACAAGGCATTATCTGGCGAAGGCAATCCGAGTTTTGCGACGATTCTCAAAATCATGTCTGCGTTGAGAATAAAATTACATGCCGAAATGGCACATTCAATATAAATGCGTGAACCATGCACGAAATCAGGTACATTGAACGTGGCGTGTCGTTCCGATGCGCTTGAGTGCTGATCAAATCGCTCTGATCCGTAGCGCTGTCACGGCTGTGGCCGGTGAACCTGTGAAGATTTATGTGTTCGGTTCCCGCTTGCGGGACGATGCGCGAGGGGGCGATCTTGATTTGTATGTGGAAAGCACAGATCGACTCTCCCTGCTGCAGCGTGCCCGTATCAAGTTGTCCCTCGAACAGGGTTTGGGCATGCCAGTGGATATTGTGGTGTCACAACTCAATGCCGAGCGTACGCCGTTCCAAAATATTGCCCGCTTGCAAGGAGTGTTGATATGAAAACAGACTTGTTGCGGGTAGAGAAAACCTATCTTGCCCACTTGCTTGAAGCCATACAACGCTGCGTTTACTTTTTGGATGCTGCGACGCAAAAAATAGTATGGCCATTGCAAGGAGAGAGCTTGCAAGCGCATAAAAAAGATATTGCGCTATTTGATGCCTTGTCAGTTTTGAACGAACGTTTTGCCAAGTTGCAAGATACGCTGGCGACAGCCCTGCGTCATGCATTGTTGTTGCTGGGTGAGCAACATGACAGTTTTTTGAAAGTGCTTGCCTATTATCAGAAACATGAAGTGATTGATTCGATAGAAGACTGGCAATTGCTTCGAACAACCCGTAATCTTGCTGCGCACGATTATGAGATTGATTATGCGGATATTGCAGAACATTTTAATAATCTGCATGACTTGCTGGGTACGTTATATCTGACTTCCCAACGTTTCGTTGACCATTGCCAATCCACATTGGGTATCGTGCCGCACAGTGCGGATTTTTCTGAAGAATTTTTCAAGGCAGTTGCTCAAGGGGCAACAAGTCATCAACTTGGCGATCATGATGAATAAATCTGCTTTGATCATCGGCATTCGCGGCTTTACCGGACGTTATATGGCGGACGAACTGCGTGCTGCCGGATATGCGGTCACGGGCTTGGCGCATCAGGCGGCGGAAGGCGTATCGGGTTGTGATCTGCTCGACCGCGCAGCGCTGGCTGATGTGGTGGCGCAGGTGCAACCTGATGTGGTGGTGCATTTGGCAGGCATTGCATTTGTGGCGCATGGCGATGTCGAAGCGATTTACCGCACCAATGTGGTCGGTACGCGAAATTTGCTGGAAGCATTGGCAAACAGTCACTACAAACCGCGCAAAATATTGCTTGCCAGCAGCGCGAACGTGTATGGCAACACCGAATCCGGCGCGCTGGATGAACACTGCCCGCCAGCGCCCGCCAATGATTATGCCGTGAGCAAACTTGCCATGGAATATATGGCGCGCTTATGGATGGGCGAACTACCCATCGTGATAGC
>JAJYHV010000036.1:0-1511 GCA_021790515.1 Pseudomonadota bacterium | reverse complement strand
CGAGTGTTTCAATCCGGCAACAGTCAGGCTGTGCGTTTGCCGAAAGAATTCCGTTTTTCTGTCAATCAGGTGGAAATATTCCGCCGAGGTGATGAGATTGTTCTTCGAGAGCATCCGCGTGATGCTTCGGTGATTTTCAATACCTTGAGTCAAATGCCATTGGATTGTTGGACTCAAGATCGGGAAGACTCGCTGCCGCAGGAAAGAGAATCGTTCTGATGGCGGTGCGCTATTTGCTGGACACAAACATTTGTATCTATATCGCCAAACATCATCCTTCTGCGGTGCGTGAGCGATTTGTACAACTGAAGACTGATGAGCTGGCGATGTCTGTTGTAACATTGGGCGAGCTGCGCTTTGGTGCAGGAAAAAGTCAGTGGCGTGAGCGGGCAATGGCTGTTATTGCGCAATTGGTGACAACGGTGAAAATCGTACCCTTAACAGAAGCAGCGGGAGCGCATTATGGACAGATTCGTGCATCGCTTCAACAGCGGGGAGAGATGATCGGTAACAACGATTTGTGGCTCGCCGCGCACGCAAAAGTAGAAGGATGGATACTGGTCACAAACAATGAGCGTGAGTTTGTGCGTGTTGAAGGGCTGCAGGTTGAAAACTGGACAATCTGATTTAATGCGCTGGACAGTTGAAAAACATCTTCAGCCTGTGTTGCAGCCACGCTGGTTGACCAGATGGCAGGTGAGCCGGGCGCGTTCAATATCCCCGGCAATCTCTGGCAACCCGCTCGACAAACATCAACCCCGCACCTTGTTTGTGGATGTGTCTGTTATCGCCCGCCATGATGCCGGCACTGGCATCCAGCGCGTGGTGCGCCATGTGGCGCTGGAACTGCTGCAAAACCCGCCACTTGGCTGGCGGGTGATTCCGGTCGGCGCAACTCGCAAACGACCCTACCATGCCATTCATTGGCCAGAAACCAAACCAGTGCATGAATACGTGTTGCCTGCCAAAGCAGGTGACGTGTTTTTGGGGCTGGATTACGCGCTGGATTCTGTTTTTTTGCACGAGAAACAATTGGATGCGCTGCGCAGGCAAGGCGTGGCATTGTGGTTTGTCATGTATGACCTGTTGCCATGGCAACATGCTGACTGGTTTTCGGACAAGATGGTGGTGCGTTATCGCAAGTGGTTGAGCGTTCTGGCTCGCCATGCCGATGGATTCTTGAATATCTCATCCGCTACTGAAACCGCTTTGCGCCAAGTGCTGTCCGAGCATTATCAGCTACAGGACGGATATCACAGCCACGTGATGCCCATGGGTTGGAATTTTGTGCCGCCAGTCACCTTCCCCTTGGCGAGCCATGAAACGGATAGTATTTTTCGACAACTGGCCGGGCGACCAACGGCGCTGATGGTTGGCACATTGGAGCCGCGCAAGGGACACGCCGATGTGCTGGCAGCGTTTGAACACTTGTGGCAAAACGGCAATGAATGCAATTTGCTGATTGTCGGCAAGCCTGGCTGGAAAACAGAACAGCTTCAGGCTGCATTGCG
>JAJYHV010000015.1 GCA_021790515.1 Pseudomonadota bacterium | reverse complement strand
GACATATGCAACGGTGTGATGCGTTGCTCCAACAAAAACCGCTGTTCATTACGACTCATATCAGTTGGCAAGATCGCCCAATGCTGATCGGACGAACGCTTCATGATCTGCCGCGCAAAAGAACGGCTCAACTGGTCATTAAACCGGCAACCCAAAAACAGAAAATGCCGTCCGGCGCGCAAACGCTGCACTGGCTCCGGAATCGGCGTCTGGATATCGATTTCTGTCAATACTTCCACATAATCGGAATCCGATACCAGATAATTACCTGCCGGGCTGGCACTACCCCACGGTTGATACAACAAAGTTTGCCAATCAGCACTTTCTGCCTCTGTGGCACTGCTGCCATCCGCATGGTAATACCCGATCCATTGTCCAAAATGCTCCGATTGCGACAATCCCTGCACCATGCCCCAACCACCGGTTCGTCCAACCAGTGCCCGCTGCATGGTATCGTCATACCAGGCAGACACCAGCAAAGGCAAATCCGGCCACGTCGACAACCATTGATGCAGCGCTGTCGGCGTACCGTGCTGGGAAAATACGCCATTCATCAAATTGACCAAGGTTTTTCGGTGCTTGAAATTCTCGATGTATTGCGCCGCTGCAGTCAGCCGTTTGCGGATTTTATGCGGCACGCTGACCTTGGTGGTCAACAGTTCCGCCAACGCCTCTGGTGTGGCAGGAAGACGCACGGTGTTTTCCGCTGCATCCAGCAAACCCGCACCCAGATACGGTATGACGCTTCCTTGGCGCAGTGCATCCAGCAACAAGGGAGGGAATTTTTCAGCCATGGTGATTCCTTTACAAAATGCGTATAAAACACGCAGCAATAACATCAATAAACATCAATAAACATCAATAAATGGCCGCACCAGCCCCCACATTCACAGACGAATCTTTGGCCGTCTGTACGATAAAAGCCACCGTATCTTCGTCCAGATGCCCATGAAACGGTAAAGCCAATGCGCGATCCGCCACTTTTTCCGTGACGGGCAAATCCCCTTTGCGATAACCCAGGTTGCCGTAAAAATATTGCAGATGCAAAGGGTTGCAGTACGCTGGCGCTTCGATATGCGCCGTCAACAAATCATCCACAATCTGATTACGCGCACTGCGGGTAAAGCGCGTCCCCAAATGGACCAAGAATGTCATCCAGTGGATCTCGTCCACTTCCGGAGCAATGTAAGCGGGCTTGATACCCTCGAATGACTGAATGTACGCCAGATACCAGCTCTCGACACGTTTACGGCGCGCCAGAATTTCATCCAGACGTTCCAGTTGCGCCAGACCAAGGGCTGCGCTCATGTCACTCATCATGGCCTGATGTGGCACACGGCTTGCAATCGAAATTGAAAAACGTTCGTCCATGATGCGACCACGAAAATAACGTAACTCGCTCGCCAACACCGGATCATCCGTCACCACCATTCCACCCTCGCCACAGACCAGCGCAGCCGGTTGGGAAAAATCGAACACAGACACATCACCAAACGTGCCCACCAGTTTTCCCTGATAACGTGAGCCGATTGCCTCGGTCGAATCTTCCAGCAATGCCAGCCCATGCCGACCGGCCAGCGCGCGCAGGGCGTCCCAATCTGCCGGATGCCCATTCGGATTGCCCGCCAATATGGCGCGGGTGTCAGGCGTAATTTTTGCAGCTGCCTTGTCTGCCAGCAACGCGCCGGACCAATAATCGATGTCCACCAATACCGGCACAGCGCCCACCAGGGTAATGGCATGTGCAATCTGATACCAGGCATATGCGCTGGTAATGATTTCATCTCCGGGGCGTATGCCAAGCGCGCGCAACGCCAGCACCAGCCCTTGCGTGGCGCTCGACACTGCCACGGCATAACGCCGCCCCAGATATTCAGCAAAATCGTTTTCAAAGGCATCAACAACCTCCCCGGCAGAAATTCGCGCCGATTTGAGTACGTTCGTCACGGCATCCAGCTCGGCCATGCTGATATCCGGGTCACTCAGCGCAATCCAGTCTTCGTCATCATCCATGTTCAGCCCCCGTTTTTTCTGCCAGCACAACACCAGTAGCCATATCCAGTGCATCAGTCATGCGCCAGCAATGCTCGCGACTATCCAGCAAAAACACGGTATAGCGGCCAGCCTGACAATGAGGCACTTCATCCCGCATGTCTTCCGCATCGCAACAGGAAATCGTCCAGTCCGGAAAATGCTTCAGCAATGAAACTCTGGGATTGGTCGCCGGCGGTAACGCATCCAGCAATGCAACCAATTGTGCAATCGCACTCGCTTCTATCGCCATGTCAATCACCCAGTTTGCGTGCATCAACCGTTATCGGTAACGTCGTACCCGCCGGCATCGCCGGTAAATCCAGTCGCCAGCCATTTGCCAGCGTAATCTGACCACCCCACATGTCTGCCGATGACATCTCGACCACAGGCTCTTCCAAATCTTTTTTCGGCACATACACCGACAAAGTACCCGCAGCATTCTTGCGCAGCATGATTTTCATGATTTTTTCCTATCCATCTTGTTTTCAGGCAGCCCGATTCAACAATGGCTGTACAACATCACACAGCGTTTCTGCAGCCAGAATGGCTTCTTCTTCCGTATTGCAAACACCAAACGACACCCGTATCGCAGAACGTGCCATTTCCTCACTCTGTCCCATTGCCAGCAACACATGCGAAGCTTCCGTTCCGGAGGCAGCACAGGCGGCGCCACTGGATACACAGATTCCCGCCTTATCCAAACGATGAATGATGGTCTCCGCATTCAGCCCGGGAAAACTCAAATGGCTGGTATTGCCGATACGTGCGGTGCCAGCGCCATTGATGCGCATGGAACGAATACGCGCCGCAACCAAGGCTTCAAAACGATCACGCCAACTGCGCACCACATCCAATCCGGTCAGCAGGTGTTGGCCGGCCAATTCTGCCGCCACCCCCAACCCAACGAGAGCTGCCACATTTTCGGTACCGCCACGCCGGCCACGCTCTTGCCGTCCACTCAACAACGCCGGCAGCACAAACCCTTTACGGACAAACAACCCACCCACCCCTTTGGGCGCATGGAACTTATGTCCGGAAAAAGACAGCAAATCCGCCGGACAGGCACGCATATCGACTGGCATACGCCCGACTGCCTGTGTCGCATCGACATGAATCGGCACGCCGCGACTGGCAGCAAGCGCCGCGGCTTCGGCAACAGGCATCACTACGCCAGTTTCATTGTTGACCCACATCATGCTGACCAGCGCTGTCTCTTCGGTCAGCGCGTGTCGCAACGCTTCCATATCCGGCACGCCCCGACTATCCACCGGAATATCCGTCACCCGAACCCCCATTTGCTGCACACGGGGTAACAACGATCGAATGGATGGATGCTCAACCTGGCTGACTATCAGATGCCGTCGCGCCGGATCTCGCGCCAGCGCTCCCAAAATCGCCAGATGGTTGCTTTCCGTCGCCCCGCTGGTAAACACGATTTCAGCCGGTGCGGCGGACAGCAAAGCGGCCATTTTTCCCCGCGCCTGCATCAGTGCTTCCCGCGCCATGTCGCCCACATGATGTTTACTGGATGGATTGCCATAACAATCCTGCATGCTGGTCATGACCGCCGTCATGACTTCCGGCAACATCGGTGCCGTTGCGTTGTTATCCAGATAAACCGTGGCATTCATTGCCAAAACTCCCTTTTCGTGTCGTCATTCAGTACTGACAAGACGCCTTCCAGATGCTCAGACCTGATGGACAACTCCCACTGCAGTGTCCGGTGATTCTTGCGAAACAACAACCATGTCAGTTGATCCGCGTCATATTCCAACCGGGCAATATCGATTTCACCACCCCGGGCATCCACATTGCGCGAACAACACGGACTCACAATTTGATACCCATTCTCAATAAACACCACCCTTGGCGTGACATAACGGTAACGCTGGCGCTGCGCCAATCGCTTCATGATGCGTCTGGCATCCAGTTCATTTGGATGTGCCGCCACAATTCACTCCCCATCAGCCACCGTATCAATCAGGACACCGTATCAATCAGGACACCGTATCAATCAGGACACAGGTTGAATTTCATCCTCGACACAGCCAATCACTCTGCTTGCCTGCCCCGGAATGCCGAACTCAACCAGATAAACCGGTATGTTTGCATCAACGTGATGCCCTACCTGCACAATTTCCCCACTCGCACCTTGCGCCACCAACAGTGTGTCGGGTTCGCAATCCGGGTACGATCCGTCATTAAACAAGTCAACGAGACTGATAACCGGTTGTCCCCACTGATATTTGGGCTCACGTATATCCATCATTTCCCGTCTCCAGAAATCATTCCATCATTCCCAATTACTTTCATCATCAGCGCCCGCTTCATCCAGCGATTCCAGTTCCTTGGCACGCATGCCCACCTTATAGCCATGCTCGACAAACTCGACGCCATAAATATAAAACTGTTGCAGGAACGTACCGATGCTGGTGACATAACCGTAATCGCCCTTTTTGACCAGAATGTCACCAACTTCTTTGCCCGGAAACGTGCCGTCGTTGCGCACCGTTTTCAGGCTTTTCACTTTTTCGCCATAATCAAAACACGGCGAATCATTTAACTCGACAATACTGCTGTCACGGCTGATCTTCATCGCTTGCCTCCCACACCAAACTGCATCTGGGTAACCTGGGCAGTCGCTCGGATCGATTGACGTGAATGCGCCATTTCCCTGACTGCCTCGTCTTCGTCATCAAGCAGCCTGCTCCATATATCGAAACCGGCCCGTCTGGCCACTTCATAACGCACACGCCAATCGATATCATTCATCATCTGCCCCAGATACCCCATTGGCAAACGATGTACGACCACCAAACGTACGATTTCCGACGCGTCTTCCACCATATCAAGCAGGCCATCCACGCTGATGCGCTTGGCCACCTCGGCACGCACCTCGGCATCTTTGTCATATTTCATGGCCGACAGCAACGCCTGCGGCAACCGGCGCGCCACTATCGTGCGCACAAAATAATCTTCGTCTGCCATCATGCTGACAAGATTTGCCTCCGGCAGTCTCGCTGCAACACGTATCCGCACTTCCCGATCCGGATCCTGCCGCAACGCCAGCAATTGCCTTGGCGCCAAACGGTGTACCGCACTCCAGCGTACGGTTTCATCAACATCCTTGACGAGTTGCGGCAGATAGAACACATCGACATATTTCGCCGCAATGGCACGCACTTCAAAATAAGGGTGGCGCAAATATTGCCGGGCCAGCGCCGGATTCCATCTGAAAAAACGATCAATACGCAAAGCGTAGCGATCCTCAACACAAGCTACCCGCAATCCGCAACGCACCGCCTGGCCAGACTGTTTTGCCACGGATTGCGCACATTGCGCGCAATCCAATGCTTGCCCCTGCCAATCCAGCGCGGGAAATGAGGTATCAATTGTATCCGCCGCATGAATCGATTCATTCATCATCAACCCCAATCCGTGCCAAGACATCTTGCAACACTGAACCCCCCAACCGATCTTTCGGATCAAGTTGCCTTAGCTGTTGCAACATCGCGCCGCCAATATCCAATCTGCCCAATCGCATGTTCAAATATGCGCAAGCCTTCAGTGTGTACAGATAGAACCTGGGCACCACATCATCAAAAGTCCCGAAACTGGCCTGATGTGGTTGTACTTCGCGCCAATCAGACGGCAGATGCAAATCGTTGGCCACTTTGAGCAGGCAGCGTTCCGCCACCTGCAAGGCTTCCGCGATCCGATGCCGGTAAAAATAAAACCGATACAGGGCAATATGAACCGCAGGATGATGCTGTGCTTCCCTGTACACATCGAGCAAAACAGGCTCAGCATCCTCACCACGCTGGTACATCAATGCCGCGCGTTGCAGACTGCTGGTCACCGCTGCCGGCAATACGCCGCCCAGACAAGCGGATGCCATCCACTCCTCGTCCATGACCAGCGCTTCCGCTGATCCAGACGCAAACTGCTGTGCGACAGGCATTATTTGCTCCTTTCATATTATCCCTGCTGCTGCACCATCACTTCAGGCTCGCGTGATGGCGGAAATATTCACCACCGTACTGCTGCCAGCCGACGAACCCGAAGAACTGCTGCAACCACACGACTGTGCATTGGGCAATTTGAAGCTCAAGCCGGATTCGGTGGCAGTTTCCACAAAATCAATGGTGGCCCCTTCCAACATCAAACGGCTTTCAACGGGTAGAAACAGCTTGAGCCCATTCCAGTCAAACACGACATCGCCGGTCAATGGTGTGGCTTCAGCGCTGAATTCGGACGCCAGACCTGAGCAACCGCCAGGGCTGACGCTCAAGCGAAACCCGGAACCTTCCGCGCCGCCGAAACGGACAATACGGCGCATGAATTTTTCAGCTTTTGGTGTGATGGTAATGTTCATCGAATTTCCTCCAGAATTGTGTTTATGCTTGATAACGGGGATAAGCCATATCGATGACACAAGTATCATCCACCGGACATACCGCGACACACTGTGCTTCATCAAAATGCCCGATGCACTCGGTGCATTTTTTCGGGTCAATCAGAAACACACCATTTTTTTCACGAATCGCCACATTCGGGCATTCCGGCTCGCAAGCCGAACAACCGGTACACTGTGATGCGATAATTTTATAAGCCATTTTTCAGTTTCCTTTCTGTTCACTACGTTGTTACCCGTCAATAGCATGACCCACGAACAATTTATGCTGCTGCTGTAAATGCACCCTGCCGGATATCAGCATCACCACGCGCCCGGTGCTCGATTTCCCGTGCGCAGACTTTGGCAAAATATTCCTTGAAATACAGAATGGCAGACTCTTCGATGAATTCGTCAGCATAGCTGTCTACCGGATCAATCCCCGCCGCCTTGAGTTCATCTCGTGGGCAAGCCCCAATCTTGGCCACAAACACAGCGTGACAATCATTGATGGCCCGGACGACTGACGGCAAGGTATCTTCGTCACCATAACCTCCCTGGCAGTACAAGTCGACGCGACGATGGCCGACAAATTTTGCACCGAACGAGCCCACTTCATAAATCTGAAATTCATGGGCGTGACCGAAATGTTCATTGACCCGGCCATGACCCTTTGTCGCCACCGCAATCATGATGCGAACATCGGTCACGTCCAATTCCTGCAGCGCCGCCTCTTTGGCCGCAACCTTTTCAACACGCTCGGCTTCCACCAATTCCTGATACGTTTTGCGGGATTCAGCGTCATACACTACTTCACCCATCGCATCGATTTTTTCCGTCGTGAATTCGGCGCTGCGATCTTCGCCCAACAAACCAACCGCATCGGCACGGCACTGTCGGCAGTGCCGCATCATGTTCATTTCGCCTTCGCAAGAATCCTGTAACGCCTTGAGCTCCTGCGCCGTTGGCCCACGCTGACCATTCAAGCCGAACACTGTGCCATGTTCAGCCGCAGAAATCAGCGGCATGATATTGTGCAAGAACGCCCCACGTGATTTCACCGCCTTGTTGACGTCAACCAGATGCTTGTCATTGATGCCGGGAATCATCACCGAATTGATTTTGGTCAACACACCAGCGGCTGTCAGCATTTCCAACCCCTGCATCTGCCGTTCGGTCAGAATGCGCGCTGCCTCGATACCGGTATAACGTTTGTTTTTGTAGTACACCCAAGGATAAATATGCTGCCCGACTTCCGGATCAATCATATTGATGGTGATCGTGACATGGTCGACATTGAACGCCTTGATGGTATCCACATGGTCAGGCAACGCCAACCCATTGGTAGACAGACACAATTTTATATCGGGAGCCGTTTTCTGAATCAGTTCAAACGTCTTGAAGGTTTTGGCAGGATTGGCCAGCGCATCACCGGGGCCGGCAATTCCCAGTACCGTCATTTGTGGAATGGCCGATGCCACTGCCAGCACTTTTTTGGCCGCCTGTTCTGGCGTCAGCTTTTCACTGACCACCCCAGGCCGTGATTCATTGGCGCAATCGTATTTGCGGTTGCAATAATTACACTGAATGTTACAGGCTGGCGCAACAGCGACATGCATGCGCGCATAATGATGATGCGCTTCCTCGCTGTAACAGGGGTGATTCTTGACTTTCTCCCACACCTCCGGCGCCATGTCGGATGGCCCATCCGAAGAACCACAACTGGATTTTCCAGAACCACCCGATGTACCACATCCTTTGTGCTCTGCAATCTTGTCCAGCATCTCACCCAATGCATGATTGGTGTGATTATCCGTATTACCGATCATTTCTTGCATGTTCCGCTCCCGTCAGATAATGCGTAAAAACGCGTTACCAATCATGAAGCGAGAAACATGCCAGAAATTTATAATTTAACAATCAATATGTTGCGATGATTAGCCGACTCAATCCTTACCAAACCAAACAATGTGAATGTCGCGCTTGTGATAATATTGTCGCAAAGTCAACACGGAAACCGACATCCCTGACCCAAACACCCGATCAGAATTTTCGCACCTCGATATTGTATTTCGACAAAGCATACCCCATCTGCCGCGCCGAAATATTCAGCAGCCTCGCCGCTTTGGCCTGTACCCAACCACATTGCTCCAGCGCCCAGATCAATCGCTCCCGCTCACCAAGCGGCGGCATGCCACCATCACTTGTGTCATGACCTGATCTCCACTCACGTGTAGTATCGCGAGCGTTGTCACGCGTGCTGACGGGCATGCTCACCGGCGCAACGTGCCGCTCGATTTCATGCTCAGGGGGAAGATCGCCCTGCAACATACGTGACAGACAGCGATCGTGCTGGCATAAAAAATCGACATCCCGAATAGTATTGCCATGGGTCATCGTGGCAGTCCGCTCAACGCAGTTTTCCAGTTCGCGCACATTGCCCGGCCAGCCACAATTGAGCATGACCCGCATCGCCTCCGGCGACACCTGCAATTGTCGCTGGTTATCGCGATTGAAACGGCTCAAGAACATTTCAACCAAATAGGGGATGTCTTCCCGCCGCTCGCGCAACGGCGGCAAAAAAATTCCCACCACGTTGATACGATAATACAAGTCCGCACGAAAACCGCCATCCATGACCGCTTTTTCCAGATCACGGTTCGTTGCGGCAATCAAGCGCACATCGACACGGATGGAACGGTTGCCGCCCACGCGTTCAAACTCGCGCTCCTGTAATACCCGCAACAATTTGGTTTGAAACGCAGGCGAAATATCGCCGATTTCATCCAGAAACAGCGTACCGCCATGCGCCTGTTCAAAACGCCCTTTGCGTTCGCTTTGCGCTCCCGTAAACGCGCCTTTTTCATGGCCAAACAATTCCGATTCCAACAAGGTTTCAGACAGCGCGGCACAGTTGAGTTTAATAAACGCCCCATCCTTGCGCGGACTAAGAAAATGGATGGCACGCGCGATGACTTCCTTGCCCGCACCACTCTCGCCACGCAACAGGACAGTTGCCCTGCCCGGCGCAGCCTGATGCACCTGAGCAAAAACTTCCTGCATGCTCTTGGAATAACCCACCACATTATCCAGACTGTATTTACCGCGCAATTCTGTCTTCAAGCGACGGCTTTCCTGTAACAACGCGTCACGCTCTGCCGCCACACCTTGCTGCAAACGCACGGTTTGACCAATCAGGTTGGCCACCATGCTCAACAACATGACTTCCTTCTGGAATGAACGATGGCGCTGATCGGCCAGATGATCGATGCTCAACACACCAATGACTTTGGTATTGTGTTTGACTGGCACGCCAACAAACGACACCGGTTTGTCACCCAGGCCCTCCAGCGATCCGGTGCGATTCAGGTACTGCGGTTCGGCAGCAATATCATGCAACACGACCGGCATACCGGTTTGCAGAATTTTTCCGGTAATTCCTTCCCCCGGTTCAAAACATCCGCGCCGAAATTCTTCACGACTCAAGCCATGCGCAGCCACCAGCCGTAATTCACCGGAGCTCTGCAACAGACTGACCATGCCGCGCCGGATATCCAGATAATTCGACAACACATTGAGAGTCTCCCGCAATGTTCGCGACAGATTGAGCGAAGAACTCAGAATCTTGCTGATTTCATAAATTGTCAGCAATTCCCGATCCTGTCCAATCTCCGTTTTATTGGTCGTCACCAACTCTCCAGCACACATCGTGTCCATCATTCGCTTCCTTTTATCCGGTTATCCGATCTATTTCTTGTCCTCCATCATTTTTCTTTGTATTGAATGCAAGAAAACACGCTACCTAATGTATCCGCACCGCATCTGCGCGATCATCTGTCGATTCAACAGCTTTTTCGCACACCGCCCAGCGTTGGAAAACGGCATGGGCACAGCCAGAATTGAAACTAAAAATCAAAACTCACAAACAATACTAATGAAGATTTTTAGTCACTTTTCAATGACAGGATTTTGGCAAGCACAACCGTTTTTCAACGATTTGTTAAAAACAATCATACACACAAAACCAACAATTACAACGCCATTTGTCGCATTCGTGCGAAACACAGACGGCCATGAGCGATACAGCAAGCAAGTTTCAAACCAGCAAACAAGACAAAAATATCCAATAAATCAATTTAATAAATCATCAAGAAAATACCAGATTATTCATTACGATGCCCGCTGGAATCTATTTTGCTTATCCATCGTCTGCCAGATGGCGTAACCCAGGAAAGAATCCATATGCCCATTTTTGAATATCACTGCACCAACTGTAATCAGACCTGCGAATTACTGATCCGTAACGCAACCGTCCCCGTATGCCCACATTGTCAAAGCGAGCATCTCACTCGACTTCTTTCCATGCCTGCTGCACCCGGCAAAAGTAACGCCATTATCCAGCGCGCACGGCAACAAGCCGCGCGCGAAGGGCATTTCAGCAATTACTCTCCCGGCGAGCGCAAAAAAATCCGGTGACAAATGAACATTTTGTCGAGATTACAACAATCGCAACAAGAAGAATGCGGCCGAAAATATCTACTATCGTATTGAATATAAATATTTTTATTTAATGGCATGCTATTTGCATAATACCAACCGGCTCCATTTGACAGGATTAACGATCATGACAGGCAAGCGCATCATCTATCTGGATTATTCCGCCACGACGCCGGTTGACCCCAGGGTGGCAGAACAAATGATTCCATGGCTGACCGAGCAGTTTGGCAATCCTGCCAGCCGTTCACATGCGTTTGGTTGGGCGGCGGAAAAAGCCGTGGAACATGCCCGCGAAGAAGTGGCGGCTTTGGTCAACGCGGATCCAAAAGAAATCGTCTGGACTTCCGGCGCAACCGAATCGAACAACCTTGCCATCAAGGGTGCTGCCCACTTTTTGCGTTCGCGTGGCAACCATCTGATTACCATGCTGACCGAACACAAGGCCGTTCTGGATACCTGTCGCGAACTGGAACGAGAGGGTTTCGAAATAACCTGGCTGGCGCCACAGGAAAACGGCCTCATCAACCTCGATCAATTCAAACAGGCGATTCGCCCAGAAACCATATTGGCTTCAGTCATGTTGGTCAACAATGAAATCGGCGTCATTCAACCCATCGACGAGTTAGGCGAAATTTGCCGGGCGCAGGGTGTGTTGCTGCATGTGGATGCAGCGCAAGCCACGGGAAAAGTGGCCATCGACCTCCGCACTTCCAAAGTTGATCTCATGTCGTTTTCCGCACACAAAACCTATGGACCTAAAGGCATTGGCGCCCTTTATGTCCGCCGCAAGCCACGGGTACGACTGGAGGCGCAGATGCACGGTGGTGGCCATGAACGCGGTTTGCGTTCCGGTACGCTGGCCACACACCAGATTGTCGGCATGGGCGAAGCCTATCGTCTTGCTCGTGAAGAAATGGAATGGGAAAACAAACGCATTCGCCTGCTTCGTGACCGTTTGCTGGCCGGACTGCTATCCATGGAAGAAGTTTATATCAACGGCGACATGCAACAGCGTGTGCCGCACAATCTGAATATCAGTTTCAATTATGTCGAAGGCGAATCACTGCTGATGGCCGTCAAGGAAATCGCTGTCTCCAGCGGCTCAGCCTGTACCTCGGCCAGCCTGGAACCGTCCTATGTCCTGCGCGCACTGGGACGTAGCGATGAACTCGCGCACAGCTCCATCCGATTCAGCATCGGACGCTTCACCACCAGTGAAGAAATTGATGACACCATTCAGTTGATGCACAGCAAGGTTGCCAAATTACGCGCCCTTTCACCACTTTGGGATATGTACAAAGACGGTATTGATCTTGGCAGCGTCAAGTGGGCGGCACATTAACGATCCCTAACCCTTCACATTCAGGAGCCACCATGTCCTATAGCGAAAAAGTCATCGAACATTACGAAAACCCCCGCAATGTCGGCTCGTTCATCCAGGAAGACGAAAACATCGGCACCGGCATGGTAGGTGCCCCAGCCTGCGGCGACGTGATGAAACTACAAATTCGCGTCAACGACGCCGGCATCATCGAAGAAGCCCGTTTCAAAACCTATGGTTGTGGATCAGCCATCGCATCCAGTTCGCTGGTCACCGAATGGGTGAAAGGCAAAACGCTGGATGAAGCCCTGAACATCAAAAACACGGCCATTGCCGAAGAACTGGCGCTGCCACCGGTCAAAATCCACTGCTCCATTCTGGCGGAAGATGCCATCAAGGCTGCTGTGGCTGATTACCGTGAAAAACGCGCTTCCACGCAGGATGATTATGCCATTTGTACCCCCTGCGACAACACAGCGACGCGCTGAACGACGTCTGACCAACGACATCTGACCAACGACATCTGACCAAGGAGAACATCATGCTCGAAGAAATGTTGGATACCCCCATTCTGGAAACCATTCACCTGACAGCGGAACCAAAAACCGCCCCGGCACCGGTTGACTTTACCCCTCATGCTGCCGCCAAAGTGCGCACCATGATTCTGGAAGAAGGCAACCCTTTGCTCAAACTGCGCATATATGTCAGCGGTGGCGGTTGCTCAGGTTTCCAGTATGGCTTTGCTTTTGACCAAACAGTCAACGAAGATGACATTGCCGTTGAACACGCTGGCGTCACCTTGCTGGTGGATGCCGTCAGCCTGCAATACCTGATGGGTGCGCAAGTGGATTATGAAGATGGGCTGGAAGGTTCGCGCTTCCTGATTCGAAACCCGAACGCCACGTCGACCTGCGGCTGCGGCAGCTCGTTTTCCATGTGATTTCCAGATAACTTTTATGCAGGAGGCATCATGAGCATTACCGTCACCCCCGCCGCCGCACAACGTATCCGGCATTTCCTCACCCAACGTGGCAAAGGTGTCGGCCTGCGTCTGGCCGTAAAAACCAGCGGTTGCTCCGGGCTCGCTTACGCGTTGGAATTTGCCGATGAAACGACACAAGACGACCTGCAATTCGAAAGTGAAGGCGTCGTTATCCTGACTGACCAAAAAAGTCACGAGTTTCTGTCCGGAACAGAGCTCGATTTTGTTCGTGAGGGTCTCAACGAAGGATTTCGTTTCAACAATCCCAACGTCAAAGATCAATGCGGGTGCGGTGAGAGCTTTCGCGTCTGAACCGGTTTTCCGGTTTCCGGATCAGGTTTGAATTTCATTTCACCCAACCGAATGGTGGTCTGAGTTGAATCCTGAATCGAACCATTGTTTATTTCATGTTTATCTTTCGGTGATTACCATGGCACTTTTGCAGATTTCGGAACCTGGCCTGTCTACCGCACCACACGAGCATCGTCTGGCAGCCGGTATCGATCTTGGCACGACCAACTCATTGATTGCCAGCGTGGTCAGTGGCGCTGCCAGTGTACTGAGCGATACGCAGAACCGCCGCCTGTTTCCATCCGTCGTTCGTTTTCTGGAAGACGGCGGCACCGAAACCGGTCATGCTGCACTATCCAGCCAACACCATGACGCCCCCAACACCATCGCGTCAGCCAAACGATTGATGGGGCGTACACTCAACGACCTGAACGGACTGGCAACCAGCCTGCCCTACCAATTGATTGACGCGCCGGGCATGGTAAAAATCCGCACCATCGCCGGTGATAAATCTCCGGTAGAAATCGCAGCAGAAATTCTCACCACCTTGAAAAACCGAGCAGAAGCCAGTCTTGGTGGCCCGCTGACAGGTGTCGTCATTACTGTACCAGCGTATTTCGACGATGCCCAGCGTCAGGCCACCCGCGATGCTGCCCGCCTAGCCGGGTTGCAAGTGTTACGTCTGCTCAATGAACCTACCGCTGCCGCCATTGCCTATGGACTGGATCAAGCCATACAAGGCACTTACGCCATTTATGATCTGGGTGGCGGCACTTTTGATATTTCCATCCTCAGATTAAGCCAGGGCGTGTTCGAAGTATTATCTACCCATGGTGATGCTGCCTTGGGTGGTGATGATTTCGACCGTCGCATCGCAGACTGGATAAGCCAGCAATGCCCATCAGCCAATCTTTCCATTTCAGATCGGCAACAATTATTGCACCATGCAAAAAATGCGAAAGAATATTTATCCGACACAGACATCGCACCCATCGCCTTTGAGCTGTCCGACGGAACCAATATCCGCCTGCAACTCGATCGCGCCACCTTCTGGCGCATCAGCAATGAACTGTTGAATCGAACGCTCAAATCGACACGGCAAGCGTTGCGCGACGCCAAATTGACCAATCAGGATATCGACGGTGTGGTACTGGTCGGCGGTGCCACGCGCATGCCTCACATCCGTGAAGCTGTGGCGACATTTTTCGGCCGGCCACCCCTGACCAATCTGGATCCTGATGCCGTTGTGGCATTGGGTGCTGCCATCCAGGCCAACGTTCTGGCTGGCAATCGGGGCGACCACGACTGGTTGCTGCTGGATGTCAACCCATTATCTCTGGGCATTGAAACCATGGGCGGGTTGGTCGAAAAAATCATTCCGCGCAACAGCAGCCTGCCCATTGCCATGGCGCAAGAATTCACCACCTTCCGTGACGGACAAACAGCCATGAGCATTCACATCCTGCAGGGTGAACGTGAATTGGTATCCGATTGCCGTTCACTGGCACGTTTCACCCTGCATGGCATTCCGGCCATGAATGCCGGTGCTGCCCGTATCCGTGTCACCCTGCAAATCGATACCGATGGCCTGCTCAGTGTCAGCGCGCGCGAACTGACCAGCGGCATTGAAAGTGCAATTACGGTCAAACCATCTTATGGGTTGGATGATGCACAAATTGCACGCATGCTGACTGAAGCACAAAACAAAGCCGGTGATGACATGCGCATGCGCATGTTGCGCGAAACGCAAGTCGATGCTCGCCGCCTGCTCGACGCGACCGAAGCGGCATTGGCCCAGGACGGAAAAACCTTGCTCAACCCTGCCGAACTGAACGCCATCCGGCAATGTATGCACCATCTGGTCGACGTCATTGAAACAGAAGGCGTCAACCAGATAGAAGCGCTCAGGCAAGCCTCGGAAACACTGAATCAGGCTACGCAAGAATTTGCCGCCCGGCGCATGAACCATGCCATTCAACATGCTCTGACAGGAAAATCACTGGAACATCTCGCGCTATAAAGCTACCGGAGCCGCAAGAAAGCACAAAAAAACACAGGAAAGCACAGGAAAGTGCAGGCGCGACAACCTTCACAACACAGCTCCTGGCAAAACGAACCAGACACTCGCCATCCTGCGACAAATCATGCAGCAAACATAACAAACATAACAGACGCATCAAAACCATCACCATAATATTTATTCAACATGATGAAAATAAATAATAAATTTTATTGGCACGTGAATTGCTTATCAGAGAATGGCGGCAATAACGAAATGGGATGCGATCATGGTAACGATTAACGACACAACTTTGCGCGATGGCGAGCAGACCGCCGGTGTGGCGTTCAACATCGAAGAAAAAATCGCTATCGCTCGCGCGCTCGACGCCGCTGGCGTGCCGGAAATGGAAATCGGCATTCCTGCCATGGGTAACACAGAAATCGAACAGATTCAGAGAATTGTCGACTTGGGGCTTGCCAGTCAATTGATGGTCTGGGCGCGCATGTGCCAGCAAGACCTCAACGCGGTCAGTCATTGCGCCGTTGATTGGGTCAACCTGTCCATCCCGGTATCCTCCATCCAGATTACCCACAAATTGGGGCGTAATGAAGATTGGGTATTGGCACAAATCGCTCACTATGTTCCGCGCGCCCGCGATCTTGGCCTCAAGGTCAGCGTCGGAATGGAAGACGCCTCGCGTGCCGACCAGGATTTTCTGCAACGCATCGCGGAAGCGGCTCAACACTTTGGCGCCAACCGGCTGCGCTATGCCGATACCCTTGGCTTGCTGGAGCCATTCGGGACCTGGCAGCGTATTCATAATCTGCGTCAAACCTGTGATCTGCAACTGGAAATGCACGCCCACAACGATCTGGGATTGGCCACTGCCAACACATTGGCCGCCATTCAGGCGGGTGCCACCCATGTCAATACCACCGTCAATGGCTTGGGTGAACGCGCGGGCAACGCTGCGTTAGAAGAAGTGGTCATGGCACTGCGCCATCTGCACCACATTGAAACCCGGATTGACACCCTGCGCTTCCCGGACATTTCGGCACTGGTAGCTCAAGCCTCCGGGCGTACCGTGGCCAGCAACAAAAGCATCGTCGGCGAGTTTGTGTTTACCCATGAGGCGGGCATTCACGTCGATGGCCTGATGAAAAATCCGCTGAATTACGAAGGTTTCAGCCCAACCGAAGTCGGGCGCCACCACCATACCGTACTGGGCAAGCATTCCGGTTCGCATGCCGTACTCGATGCCTATGCCCGCCTTGGCATGATACTGACGACAGACGAAGTCAATGCCGTCCTGCAAGCGATCCGGGTGCACAGCACGCTGAACAAACGTTCGCCCAACGCCGATGAATTGCGCCGTTTTTATCTGGAAACCACCACCCACACAGGAATACCATCATGAACGCCATGATTGAAAAATTGAAACAATTTTCCGCTGCAGAAGAATTTTTGGCCTATTTCAACATTCCGTGGGATGAAACCGTTGTCAATGTCAACCGCTTGCACATACTGAAACGCTTTTACCAATATCTGCACCAGGAACGTCATTTATCCACCAAGACGGCCGATGAACTGTTCATCGTTTACCACGATGCACTAAAGCGCGCCTACCATGATTTCGTCCGTTCCGACGCTGCCACCGAAAAAGTATTCAAGGTTTTTCAGGATGCCGAAGCCAAGAGTTTTTCCCTCGAAAAACTCAAATCCACGCTACCCGGCACCAGCCAAGGGCTCGTTAATGAATAACCATATCACGGTTATTCATTAATGATCCCTAATACAGGAGCACATCATGCACATCGTCGTTTGTATCAAACAGGTTCCGGACAGCGCGCAGATTCGCGTACATCCTGTCACCAATACCATCATGCGCCAAGGTGTGCCGGCCATCGTCAATCCATATGACCTGTTTTCGCTGGAGGCAGCATTACGGTTAAAAGATGTTCACGGTGGACGGATCACGGTCATCAGCATGGGACCTCCCCAAGCCGAAATAGCGTTGAAGAAATGCATCGCTTATGGCGCAGACGAAGCCATTCTGGTTACCGACCGTGCCTTTGCCGGTGCAGATACCTTGGCAACTTCTTTCGCACTGGCGCAAGCCATTCGACAAATAGAAAAAGACATGAAGGTCGATATGGTTTTTGCGGGCAAACAGACCATCGATGGCGACACTGCGCAAGTCGGACCGGGCATTGCCAAACGCTTGAACCTGCAACTATTGACCTACGTTGCGCAAATTGACGCCATCGATCTGGAAAAAAACACCATTCAGGTGCGACGTCGCGCAGAAAATGGCGTACAAGTCCTGCAGACCCGCCTGCCATGCCTGATTACCATGCTGGAAGGCAGTAACGACATGCGTTATGCCACCATGGAAAACATGTTCCGCGCTGCACGGTATGCCACCAAAATCTGGAACAAGGACGCCGCCGGTATCGAAGATGTCAACAAAATCGGTCTCAAAGGTTCTCCAACGCTGGTATCCAAGGTGTTTGCGCCCAAACCGCTGGCGCGCCGTGCCGACATCATCGATACCGAAAGCAATGATCCACGCGACATTGCGCTGACGCTGGTCAACAAGCTGTTCACCCAGCATCCAAAATTGCACGACAGCTTGAGGAGCCATTGATGCATTGCCATCACACCCCTCAACCTGCTGTCCAAACCGTTATCCGAGGCTACCATGACACAAACACCTGAACGCAATGCAAGCCCTAAAAAAGCTGGACGCGGCAATTTTGAACTGGATGAACACCTGAAAGCTTATCAAGGCATCTGGGTATTCATCGAACACGAACAGGGCGAAGTACACCCGGTTTCCTGGGAGTTGCTCGGTGAAGGCCGCAAACTGGCCGACAAGCTTGGCGTCAGCCTGTCTGGTGTCGTCATGGGCGCTGCCGGCCTGCCCACACGCCGATTCTGTGAAGAAAGTTTCTTTTATGGCGCCGACAACTGCTATCTGGTGGAAGACCCTGTCCTGGCAAATTATCGCAATGAACCATTCACCAGAGGCATGACCGATCTGGTCAATCGTTACAAACCGGAAATTCTGCTGTTGGGCGCTACCACACAAGGACGGGATCTCGCCGGTAGCGTCGCCACCACGCTGGAAACCGGCTTGACTGCCGATTGCACCGAACTGAATATCGACCCGGACAATCGCGGCCTTGCCGCAACGCGTCCGACGTTTGGCGGCAGTCTGCTTTGTACCATCATTACCAAGAATTACCGACCGCAAATGGCCACTGTACGGCCACGGGTCATGTCGATGCCAGAACGCGACACCAGCCGCAGCGGCAGCATTGTCGAACACAGCCTCGGCATGATAGAAACGGAGATTGTCACCAAAGTGCTCAGCTTCATTCCGGACGACACGCAAGACAAACCCCAATTACCCTTTGCCGACATTATTGTCTCTGGTGGGCGCGGCATGAAAAAACCGGAAAACTTCCAGCTCATCTGGTCGTTGGCCAAAGTGCTGGGCGCAGAAGTCGGCGCCACTCGCCCGGTCGTTCAGGCTGGCTGGGCAGAACTCGACAGACAGGTTGGCCAATCCGGCAAAACGGTGCGTCCCAAACTCTACATCGCAGCCGGTATTTCTGGTGCCATTCAGCACCGCGTAGGTATGGAAGGTGCTGATGTCATCATTGCCATCAACAACGACCCCAATGCGCCCATTTTTGACTTTGCCCATTATGGCATTGTCGGCAATGCCATGACCATTCTGCCCGTGCTGACCGAGATTTTCAAACAGCAACTGGCTGTGGCACGTAAAGCAGGCTGAACGTAAGGAGATTTATCATGGCTGAAAAATTTGATGTCATCGTGGTTGGCGCCGGACCATCCGGTAATGCGGCAGCTTACACGCTCGCCAAATCCGGACTTAAAGTACTGCAACTGGAACGCGGAGAATATCCGGGTTCAAAAAACGTACAAGGAGCGATTCTGTACGCAGACGCGCTGGAACGCATCATTCCGGATTTTCGCGATGAGGCGCCGTTGGAACGACATATCATCGAACAACGCATGTGGGTGCTGGATGACGCGTCATTCATTGGTGCACATTACCGATCTGACGATTTCAATAAACCGCCATACAATCGTTACACCATCATTCGCGCACAATTCGACAAATGGTTTTCCGAAAAAGTCCAGCAAGCAGGTGCACTGGTCATTTGTGAAACCACCGTCACAGAACTGCTGATGGATGATAAAAAAGTCGTCGGCGTACAAACCGACCGTATGGGTGGGTCCATTTATGCAGACGTCGTCATTCTGGCCGATGGCGTCAATTCACTGCTGGCCAAAAAAGCGGGATTCCATGCCGAAATTGACCCGGCCAATGTCGCGCTGGCCGTCAAGGAAATTCATTTCATGCCGCAAGAAACCATTGAAGCGCGCTTCAATCTGCAAGGAGAAGCCGGTGTCGTGATTGAAATGGCAGGAAAGATTACCCGTGGCATGATGGGAACAGGTTTTTTGTACACCAACAAAGAATCGCTGACTGTTGGCGTTGGTTGCATGTTGTCTGATTTCAAGACGCAAAAAATCACTCCCTATCAATTGCTGGAAGACATGAAAGCACACCCGTCGATTGCCCCCCTGCTGGAAGGCGGCGAAATGAAAGAATATACCGCGCATCTGATTCCGGAAGGCGGATACAAAGCGATTCCCAAACTCTATGGCGAGGGCTGGATGATTGCCGGAGATGCGGCCATGCTGGTAAACGCCATGCACCGGGAAGGTTCCAATCTGGCGATGACCTCCGGCTGTTTCGCTGCGGAAACCATCATCGAACTGATGAATGAGCAAAAACCCTGTTCGACCAAAAATCTGGCGCGGTATCAACAAAAGCTCAACGATTCTTTTGTGATGAAAGACCTGAAAAAATACCAGAACATGCCGGGAATTTTTCACGCCAACTCACAATTTTTCACCGCTTACCCGGAAATGCTCAATCAGGCAGCCCATCGCATGCTAAAGGTCGATGGTATCGACAAAAAGAGCAAGGAGAAAGCCATTCTGGCCGATTTTCGGCAACGTCGCTCATTGTTTGGCCTGATGAGTGACGCATTCAAATTGTGGAGGGCATTCGAATGAGCCTCAAAATCGAAGAAAAGCTGTTTCAGAACCGTTACCGTGTCGATGCCGGACGTCCGCACATCCAGATACGCGACGAAGAAATCTGCGCCGCACAATGCCAAACCAGGCAATGCACAGTCTGTTGCCCGGCCGGATGCTACACCATGGAAGGCAATGGTCGTATCGTGCTGATTACGGATGGCTGCCTGGAATGTGGTACTTGCCGTATCATCTGCAACGATCACCACAACGTCACTTGGGAGTATCCGCGTGGCGGTTATGGTGTCCTGTTCAAATTCGGTTGAACACTTCAGGTTGAACATTTCGGTTGAACACGACAATGAATGGGCAACATATGAAAAACGAAGCCATTGCGGTCACCAACAAAGTACACTGGATTGGCGCCCTCGATCCGACGATGCGTACTTTTGACGTTATTCTGAAAACGCCCAACGGTACGACTTACAACGCCTATCTGGTTCGTGGATCAGAAGGCGTGGCTGTCATCGATACGGTCAAGGCAGAACGTGCCGATCAATTTTTTACGCGGTTGGAGGCCGTTGCCCGATACCATGAAATAACAGCCATTGTGCTCAACCATCTTGAACCCGATCATTCAGGCGCCTTACCCGAATTGATGCGCCGGGCACCACAGGCAAAGCTGTATATCTCGGATGCAGCGCAACTGATGCTCAAGGCGTTACTGAACAATAACGACATTGACTACATCCCTGTCACCACGAATGACTCCATCAGTCTCGGGGACTGTACCTTGCGCTTTCTGAACACACCCTATCTTCACTGGCCGGACACGCAATGCACCTATCTGGTGGAAGAAGGCGTGTTGTTTTCCGGCGATGTTTTCGGCTGCCATTATTGTGATGAATTGTTGTTCAACGATCGCGTTGGCGATTTCCGGTTTTCGTTCGAATACTACTACAACCACATCATGCGCCCGTTCAAGGCTTACGTTCTCAGTGCGCTGGAACTCATCGAACCGCTGCCCATCCAGTTGATCGCCCCCACACATGGCCCTATTCTGCGCGACCATCCACAGCATTATGTTCAGCATTATCGCGAACTGTCTACGCCTCATCTGCATCTGGAACGGGATCGTGACACCAAAAGCATGATCATCTTCTACATCAGTTCTTACGGTAACACCATGCACATGGCCGAAGCCATTCGTGATGGTGCAGCAGAAGTCGGCGGTTTTCGTATTTCCCTGTATGACCTGGAAGGCGGCGAAGTGGAACCGTTCATTGATTTGGTCGAAGAAGCAGATGCCATCCTGCTTGGCTCCCCTACCATCAATGGCGACGCCGTCAAACCGGTCTGGGATCTGTTGTCCTCGTTTTCCAAAATCAACGTCAAAGGCAAAGTCGCCGGAGCCTTTGGTTCATACGGTTGGACCGGCGAAGCCGTCCGCATGATTGATGACCGCCTGCGCGGCCTCAAAATGCGTGTGCCATTGAGCGGATTGCGTATCAAACTCATCCCCAGCGCAGACGAACTGCAAGACTGCCACCGTTTCGGACAAGACATCGGAAACTTCTTGATTGGTAAACCTCGCGCACGAGAAATTGATATGTCACAACTTTGAATCAAAACCAGAACTGGAAAAATCATGGCCAAAGCCAAAATAAAATTTGCAGATGTCAATGTCACCGTCACCGTCCCGGTAGGAACCCGCATCATTGAAATATCAGAGAAAGTTGGCTCATACATTGCCTATAACTGCCGTGAAGGAGACTGCGGCAGCTGTCTGTTCACAGTCCTGGAAGGGGCAGAACATCTCTCCAAACCATCTGCCCCGGAAAAAGCCACCATTTTCGCCCACTTCCAGCAAATACTGGACGGTTGGCGAAGTGCCAACGATATGGAATCGCTGCAGGCGATGATACTGCGTGAAAATTTCGCTGGAAAAAACTGCCGCCTTGCCTGCCAGACGCAAGTGTTTGGTGATGCCACAGTCGCCCCATTGTGAAACATTCATTCATCATGCCCGATTTATCCCAAGGAGAATTATTGTGGCCAAAGCAAAATTAACCTTCGCTGACATCGGCGTCACGGTTACCGTGCCTATGGGCACGCGCATCATCGAAGTTTCAGAGAAAGTCGGCGCCGGCATCACGTATGGTTGCCGGGAAAGCGATTGCGGCACATGTCTCACAGAAATCGTGACCGGCATGGAAAACCTCTCGGAAGCTTCCGTTCTGGAGCAAGCCACGCTGGCCGAAAAGAAAGCCGGATCCAATATGCGGCTTGCCTGCCAGACATTGGTGCTGGGTGATGCCACCATCAAACCCGGCTACTGAGACCGGCCATTTTTATTCCCATTCCACTATCCATACAGGAACATCATCATGCCAAAACCAGTCAAACACGTATTCGTCTGCTCACAATCACGCCCGGAAGGCCATCCGCGCGGTTCCTGCGCCAGCAAAGGAAGTAGCGAAGTCTTGCAAACATTCTGGCGCGAATTACAACAACACAACGCCTACGACCGCGTTGCCGTCACCTACTCCGGATGCCTGGGTCCCTGCGATGGTGGCGTGAATGTCCTGGTCTACCCGGAAGGGGTACTGTATCAACAAGTGACCGCAAAAGATGTGAAGGAAATTTTCGATTCACATCTGATGGGTGATCAGATTGTCAGCCGTCTGTGCGCGCCGGCAAGTGCGTGGTAAACCGATCCAGTGACAGCGAAACGCCGGTGTGACACACAATCAATATGTTTTGCAATATGTTTTGTAAGGTAAAAATTTGCCGTTCAAAACAATTTTTACCCGGTCGCCTTTGTGGTCCGCCACCCGTGAAATATTCATACTGAAATCAATGGCGCTCATGATGCCGTCGCCGAATTCCTCATGAATCAGCGCTTCCCTTGATGCATACCTTGATGCATACCTTGATGCATACCTTGATGCATACGATGTTACCAATCTTGATCTAAGTCAAGGATAGAGGATAATCTGCCCGCGTAGACTGCAATACATCACAGTATGGCATGAATGCAGTTGAAGCTGGAAATGGATCACACAATAAAAACACAACAGCCAGCCGAACAGGTGTCAAACCGGGAATTTTGGTTTGCCAGGTGGTCTGCTCGTTGAAACAGCACAGGCTGTCGTGTTCTTTGCATGTGCGCGTTCGTTCAGTGAACCATCATCAAATCGACAATACATTAAAAGCGCCTATGGAAAAGATCACCAACTCAAACATCTGTACCCGCAACAGTGAGATCATAGAAATTGAGCTGTCCGATGCGGACATCGTCGATGCCATGCAGCATATTTCCGGCTACATCGACATTACCACCGAGGATTTTCGCGAGCTCTATCACCTTGCTTATCACCATGCCATAGAACGCCTGCTCACTAAAATTCAACCAAAAAATCTGATGCGGATTGTACATGAACCCATATTGGCAGACCTGCCACTGGATCAAGCTGCCGCGATTCTCATTCGATCCGAATTCAAATCCTTGCCCGTGCTGGATGCAAACGGTTGCGTGGTGGGCATACTGACTGATACCGATTTTTTACGTTGGCATAAAGCCAATACTTTTCTCGAGATATTGCTCAACATGGCAGACAATGCTTTTGAATTCAATCATGTTTATCATAAAATATCTGCCAGTGCCATCATGACCACGCCCGCCATCACAGTAAATGAACATGCGAATTTCGGCGAAATCATTCACGCATTTTATTTGCATGACCGGCGCAGTATGCCCATTGTCGATGCAAATAATCACCTGCTTGGTTTGTTGATGCGCAAAGACTTTATTTGTGCCTGGAAACTGATCACCGGATAACCAGATTCTTTGCATCAATTCACCCATTGCGGTCATGCATGGCATACCTGCTGCACACAGCAACGAATTTTTATTTCAAGGAAAAAAATGAAAGTTCCTGAATATTTTCTCAAAATGAGGGGCACCACACGCACCCTTTTACCAAGAGTCAATAATTCCGAAATCATCTGGTCCTGGATAGGCGGCTTTTGTGGTATTGCATCTGTGGCCTGGTTGGACCACTTTTTTTTTGCGGGTACTGATTTATCACTGATGATTGCCTCCTTTGGCGCTTCAGCCGTGTTGATTTACGGTGCAGTACGCAGTCCTTTGGCGCAACCGCGCAATCTGGTGGGTGGACATTTTGTCTCAGCCATCGTCGGGGTCATTTGCTGGAAACTGTTTCATCCATACCCGGCACTTGCACAAGCCATCGCGGTTGCCAGCGCCATCGCCACCATGCATGTCACACGGACACTACATCCACCGGGCGGTGCCACGGCCTTGAATGCAGTAATCGGTTCAACAGCCCTGCACAAGCTTGGATTCTGGTATGTGATTATGCCAGCGACGCTGGGACCATTGATCCTTTTGGTCGTGGCGGTCCTGGTGAACAACGTCCCGGCGACCAGAAGGTATCCGGAAATCTGGTTTTAAGCCATCTGGTTTTATCCCGGATTTTGTACAAATTTACATAATGATCGCGCAGGATATTGATCCTGTTTCCTTTTTGGTCTGAAACCTCGGCCTTCAGGCCGGAAGGAGCGCCGAACTTCGCCCTGACCGATGGTTACGCCAGCGACAATTCTTGCCCGCAAGGAATGAGGGTAAAGCGAAAGAGTTTTCGCGTCGATCAACAACCCGAAATCTCCTGCCAATGTTTTTCCAATCGTTTGACAGACACCGGATACGGCGTTTTCAACTGCTGGGCAAACAACGAGATGCGTAACTCTTCCAACTGCCAGCGAAACGCCAGCAATTGCCGTCGCTGCTCACCGTTGAGTTCGCGTGACTGCATTTTAACCTGCCATGGTTCGCGTAACCGGGCAATGGCTGCCGTATGGCGAGCATCCTGTTCGCGACGTTCGCCATATTTCTCCACACGCCACTGCAAACCCTGCAGATAACGCAACAATTGCTGCATGTGTGGCCACGGCGTCTGGCGCACAAACCCTGAATACACCAGTTGCCGCAACTGTTCCTGCATGTCCTTGCCGGAAATGCCGGAAATCCGTGCCACTTGTGGGGCAAGAATTGCGTATTGTGCCAATACTTCTGCCAGCACACGGTTGAGCGCATCGGCAACCGGGCGCAAACGCACGCGCGCCTTGACAATCAGTTGCTCAAATGATTTTTGGCTACGGGGAAGTTCATTATCGGGCAGGTCGGCCAGACAAGCCTGCTCCAAAATTGCCTGCAACCAGTCGGACCGCAACGCGTCAGGATTGCCAAGTGGTCGATAGGCCAGCGCCAAACGGGTTGCATCCGGCCAATCTTTCTCCAGTTGCGACAATTGGGCCCGCAGGGCAATTCTGGCCAGCCGCAATACACCCGCGTGGTGCGCGGCCTGTGCGGCTTCTGCTGTGTCAAACAAACACAGACTGACGTCTTCGCCCTCGTCCACCAGTGCCGGATATGCCGCCACGGCAACACCAGCCCGGCGCACCGACAATTCGCACGCCAGTTCTCCCACCTCCCATTGGGTCATGCCCGAGCGCTCGATATCCGAATCCGCTTCGGAAAAAGCCAATTGCGCACTGCTTCCCCACTGGGCACGCAAAGTTTGAATGTCGCGCGCCATACCCAATTCTTCGCCGTCATCCGCAAGCAAACGAATATTCATCTTCAGGTGCGGTGGCGGCTCCCCCCAGACAGACGCCACGATATTCAACCCGGTGCGTGCGGACAAAAACCCGGCCAACAACTCCGGCAACGGGCCTGTGGGCCGCAACGCTTGCATCGCCGCAGTGACCGTATCTGCTACGGGCACAAACGCTTGCCGCAACGATTTTGGCAGATTTCGCACATACCAATTCAGTTTTTCACGCAGCATTCCCGGCACCAGCCAATCCATGCGCCAAGCGGTAAGGGTGTTCAGCAACGGCAGGGGCACATTCAGCGTCACTCCGTCGAGCAGATGATTGGGTTCAAAACGATAGTGCAGCGGCAAATCCAACCCATCGACCTGCAGCACTTTGGGATACCACTCTTCTGTCACGCTGGCTGCATCATGCCGCATCACATCGGTCGCTTCAAAGCACAGCAAACGCGGGGTCTGCTGTTCGGCTTCCCGCCGCCAGCGTTCAAAACCGGCACCGTTCACGATATGCGCCGGCACGCGGGCATCGAAAAATGCAAACAAGCCTTCGTCGTCCACCAACACATCGAGACGCCGCGCCTTGTGCTCCAGATCTGCTGCTTCTTGCAGCACGCGCTGATTGTGGGCGAAAAACGCTGCCTTCGTGTCGAACTCACCCGCCACCAAAGCCTGCCGGATGAAGATTTCCCGGCTGATAACCGGATCGATGCTGCCATAATGCACCCGACGACGTGGCACAATGATCAAGCCAAACAGTTGCACCTGTTCAAACGCATTTACCTGTGCACTGCGCCGATCCCAATGCGGATCAAAATACTGCGACTGGCACAGATGGGTTGCCACGCGTTCCAGCCATTCCGGCTCGATTTTTGCCGCCAGACGACCATACAAACGGCTGGTTTCGGTCAGCTCGCCCACCATGACCCATTTGGGCGATTTTTTCGCCAGAATCGAGCTCGGATGCAACCAGAAACGGATACCCCGTGTGCCCTGATAACCGCCTTCGTCCTGTTTGACCCCAATCTGACCAGGAAAACCCGCGAGCAAAGCGCAATGAATCGCTTCATAACTGGCGGGAATCTCATTTTCGCGCACCCCCAATTCGGCCACGCTGCTGGACAGTTGTCCGTGCACCTCGCGCCATTCGCGCAAACGGGCAGCATTGAGAAAATGCTCCTGACACAACTGCTGCAACTGGCGGCGAGATTTCTGGTGGCGCAATGCGTCATCATAAAACGCCCACAATTTCAGCAGGCCCATAAAATCGGAACGTTCGTCGGCAAAGGCGCGGTGCCGGTCATCGGCTGACCCTGCTTGCGCCGCCGGACGATCGCGCACATCCTGCACCGACAGCGCCGCACAAATGACCAAGGCTTCGCGCAGACAACCAAATTGCTGTGCTGCCAGCAACACCCGACCCACCCTTGGTTCCAGCGGCAAGCGCGCCAATTGACGGCCGGTATCCGTCATGCGACGGGTTTGATCCACCGCGCCCAACTCTTCCAGCACGGCAAAACCTTCCGCAATGGCGCGAGGGCTTGGCGCATCCAGAAACGGGAATGCTTCCGGTTGCCCCAGCTTCAACGCTTGCATGCGCAAGATCGTTCCCGCCAGCGATGTGCGCAAAATCTCGGCATCGGTATAAGGTGGCCGTGCCGCAAAATCCAGTTCCGAATACAATCGGATGCACACCCCCGCCGCTACCCGGCCGCAACGGCCCGCGCGCTGGTTGGCGGCAGCTTGCGATATGGGCTCTGTCAGCAGTTGATCCACCTTGTTGCGCAAGGAATAACGCGGCACACGCGCCAAACCGCTGTCCACCACATAACGAATGCCTGGTACGGTGAGCGAGGTTTCAGCCACATTGGTGGCCAGCACGATACGGCGCGCATTGCCGGGCTGAAAAATCCGTGTCTGTTCCTGCACAGACAAACGCGAAAACAGCGGCAGAATTTCGGTATGCGCGGGGTGATGCTTGCGCAAGGCTTCCGCCACGTCACGAATTTCGCGTTCGCCGGGCAGAAAAATCAAAATACCGCCATCGCCCAGATGCGCCAACTCATCCACAGCAGACAGAATTGCTTGCGTCAAGCGATCTTCATCGGGTTGCGGGCGTGATTTCTGTTCAGTCGCAGGATTGTTCGACGCAGCTTCCAGCGGGCGATAACGTAGCTCCACCGGATAGCTGCGTCCGGAAACCTCAATCACCGGCGCGTTATGGAAATGCGCTGAAAACCGCGCTGCATCCAGCGTAGCAGACGCAATGATAACGCGCAAATCCGGACGACGGGGCAACAAACCGCGCAAATAACCCAACAAGAAATCGATGTTCAGGCTACGCTCATGCGCTTCATCCAGAATAATGGTGTCGTATTCGCGCAACAACCGGTTGCCGACGATTTCGGCCAGCAACATGCCATCGGTCATGATCTTGATGGCGGTGTCTTCCCGCACGCGATCATGGAAACGCACCTTGTAGCCGACGCCTTCTCCCACTGCTGTATGCAACTCTTGCGCGATACGATCGGCCAGTGCGCGCGCCGCAATGCGACGTGGCTGAGTACAGGCAATACGCCCCTGCTCCCCACGTCCGGCTTCCAGACATAACTTGGGTAATTGCGTGGTTTTGCCAGAACCCGTCGCACCGCAGACAATCACCACCGGATGCCGACGTATGGCGGCAACGATATCGTCGCGCATGGCCACCACCGGCAAATCCGCCGGAAACTCAATCTGTTGCGGGCGCCAACGTGCTGTCACAAAAGGCATATCTGTTGATGTCGCCGGCCGACGTTTACCGGAGATACTGTTCGTCACTGAACGTTGCCACCCATTGCGGACGATAAACCACCAATACGGTGATAATCATACCCGTACTGGTGCCTTCTGAAAAAGCAATCAGTAAATAAAACAGCAAATAATTCTGGCTCAGCGCTTCCCAGTTGGCATAACCCATGGCCACAAGCAAACCAACCGATGCAAAAGCCGCCACAGCCACCGACAGCATCGCAGCGACAAATCCGTTCAAGAAAATATACACAAACAGGTTATTGGGCAACCTGCTGTCAACCAGACGATAGACCGCCCACGTGGTTGCAACCGGTACCCAATCCAGTAACAGTGTATTGGCAGGCAACGCCTGCCATGCATGACCAGACCAGACTGTGCTGATCAGCAACACCAGTAATTGGCACAACGAACCAAACCAGGGGCCGAACAGCAGGGTCAGCAAACTTGCCCCAATGAGGTGCAACATCAGGTCAGGGCGAATATCGGCGTGCACCTGCCACAACCCCAGCACCAGCACAACGCCCCCTGCCATCAGATTGGCGATACCAGGCTTGCGCAGCACCCGCCACGGCGCCTGCCAGAGCACCCACGCCGTTCCGGCGACAAACAGCAACCACAAGCCCCACCAATTTTGGGGAACCATAGAATCGACAAAATTCATCGGTCAACAGCCATGACAGAAGCCAGCAAAATCAACAAACGATCATGACGACTCATCGCGTTGACAAACCGGACGGTGATCGGGCTGCAACGCCTGTGCAGCAACACGTGAAAACATCTCATGAATTTCATCCAGACTAAATTGTGCTATCAATCGTGTGGCAAGGTTCGGCGGGATATCGACCATAATCTGTTCCCCGGATGGCAGCGCCACACCGAAACCTGCGGCGAATTTTTCCAACCCGCCTTCGCTGCGCTCGGTCAGGTGCATCTGCTCGCGCTCCAGCGCCTCATATTCAGCCTCAATGGACAAAATCCGCATCTCGTCGAGAACTGTTTCGTCGACTCCGACGACCCAGCCAAAATGATCGTCACGCACCACCGCTGCGAGGCCCTGACCCGCCAGATATGTCACAAAACGCTGACACAAGCCATGATCAAAAAAAATGAATTCCAGCATTTCTCATCGCCTTTTGTCTTCTGGCCGTCGTTGCGGCAACATTTCCGGCACGGGCAACCCCGCCCACTTCAGCAACGCCGCCACCTGCGACAACTCCAACTCCAGCATCTGCCCACGCTTGACCCGCGCCGGCAAATTCACCATGCCAAAGCGCACGCGAATCAACCGGCTCACCATCATGCCGACTGCTGCAAACATGCGTCGCACTTCACGGTTTCGCCCCTCGCGCAACACAACCCGATACCAGCGGTTGGCATTATCGCCCCCTTCCTCCATGATACGCTCAAAACGGGCTTCCCCGTCATCCAGCGTCACTCCGGTCGTCAACGTCACCATGTGCTCGCGCGTCAATTCGCCCATGATGCGCACGGCATACTCCCGCTCCACGGCAAAGCCGGGGTGCATCAACCGATTGGCCAACGCACCATCGGTGGTAAAAATCAGCAAACCCTCTGTGTTGTAATCCAGTCGGCCAATGGCAATCCATTTGCCATTCTTCACATGAGGCAAGCTCTCGAAAACGGTTTTTCGTGCCTTGGGGTCGTCGCGAGTAACAATTTCGCCTTCGGGTTTATGATAAATCAACACGCGCGGCAAAGCCGCCTCGTCAAACGGCCAGCGTACCGGCCGACGATCAATCAGAATCCTGTCCTGCGCATCAACCCGCGCACCCAGAATGGCTATTTCGCCATTCACCGTCACCCGACCCTGGCTTATCCAGTCTTCCATATCACGCCGAGATCCCATACCTGCTGCCGCCAATACCTTTTGCAGCTTCTGTGATGCCTGGGGGTCGTCTTCGGTTGCTTCCGGTTGCGGCGACAATTTGTCCGTGCGTAAAGAAGTCCGGTGGCGACGTGAACCTTCTGCCGTCATGTTGTGCCTTTTACAATAAATTGAGTGTTCATTATAACGCAGCATACGGCACAGTATCCGTTTCCGCTGTGGATACCACATCAACTGACGTATTGGCGTCTGGCGCCTGCAGATCCAATTCCCGGTTCACCCACAATACAGTCTCACCTGACGATTTGTCTGCCGGAGTCGTCAGCGGCAAATCATCCAGTGTACGCAAACCAAAATCCTGCAAAAACTGAGGAGTCGTAACATACAACGCCGGTCGACCCGGCACTTGTCGTTGCCCATTGCTGCGTATCCAGCCCCGCTCTTCCAGAATGCGCAAAATGGAGGCTGACACAGTCACTCCCCGAATCGCCTCAATATCACCACGTGTCGCAGGTTGGCGCCAGACGATCACGGCAAGCGTTTCCATCACCGCCCGCGAATAGCGTGGCGGCTTTTCTGCCAGCAAGCGTTGTCGATAAACCGCAAACGTCGCACGCGTCTGGAAACGCCAGCCATCGGCCACCCGCACCAACTCCAGACCACGGTCGCGCCAGTCTTCCGCCAACGCATCCAATGCGCGCAGCAATGATTCTGTCTCGACCGGAGCTGACAGTGCCTGCCGCATATCACTCAGGCCAAGCGTCTCGGTGCTGGTCAACAATAATGACTCAAGAACGATTTTTAACGGCTCTTGTTCAATTTCCGGCATGTTTCTCCCGCACATAAATGGGTGCAAACGGTTCGTTTTGCACAATCTCCACCCGCTGCTCACGCGCCAGTTCCAGCATGGCCAAAATATGCACTACCCACCATGACACACCACGTTGCGCTTCAAACAGGCTGGAAAAATCCATGAATAAATCACCTTGCAAACCAGAAAGCAATCGCGTCATCGCCGTACGCAGGGACAGTTCGCGCCGTGCAGTGCGGTGCTTCACCGTCAGTTTCTCCCGCTTCAACAATGCCTGCCAAACATCCGTCAACGCCTGCAAATCGGCTACAGGCAAATCCGGCGCTGACAATTCCTGCGGCACTCCAGCCACAAACACATCCCGCCCGGCCAGCGGCAATGCCGCCAACCATTCTGCTGCGCTCCGGATGCTTTCATATTCCACCAATCGCCGCACCAGCGCAGCGCGCGGGTCTTCCTGCTCACCGTCGCCCTGACTGGCCGCTATCGCCGGCAACAACATGCGCGATTTGATTTCCATCAACCACACCGCCATCACCAGATACTCCGCCGCCAGTTCCAGCCGCTGCTCGTGCAACCAGTCCACATAAGACATGTATTGCGCCGTCAATTCAGCCATGGGAATGTCCAGAATATCCAGCCGGTCACGCCGGATAAGCCAGGACAATAAATCCAGCGGCCCTTCAAAGCTCTGCAGGTATATGGCCAGCGCATCCGGCGGAATATACAGATCGTCTGGCAATGCGGTCAGCTTTTCCTCGCCGACCCGAGCCACGATGGTGGCTGTCATGCCCCAACTACCCTATTGCGCCCTCCCCGTTTGGCGCGATACAAGGCAGCATCCGCCCGGCCAACCAGTCCCTGCGCGCTGACCACCATATCGGATGGCAATTGTTGACCCAGTTGCGCCACACCGATGGAAACAGTCAGTCGCAATTGCATCGTCTGCCCAAAATGAAAATCCGCCACAGCCTGCAAAATACGTCGCGCCAACTCGATCGCTGCCTCCTGTGGTGTTCCCGGCAACAGCGCCACAAATTCCTCTCCGCCATAACGGGCAAAACTGTCGCTGTTACGCAAATGGGAGCGAATCAATTGCGCCGTCTGCTGCAACACAAAATCACCAGCCTGATGTCCCCACTTATCGTTGACGCGCTTAAAATGATCCAGATCAAAAATGGCCAACGACAACTTTTGATTGTGTCGAAAGGCAAAATGCACAGCTTCGATCAACCGGGTATCAAAATAACGCCGATTGTTGACCTGTGTCAAACCATCCAACCAGCTCGATCGTTCCAACCGTTCAAAATACAGCGCATTTTGCAGACACAGCACCATGAACGTCGCCATACGCTCCAAAAACAAAGTACCATCACCATCGGCAAAACGTGAACCACGTTCACTGGCCAGGCATAATTGACCCATCAGCTTTTCCTGACGCAACAGTGGCAAAATCGCCACCGAACCGGGCTGGGTGGCCAAATTGGCAAACAATCCACCATGCCGCTTTGGCTCAAACCTGCTCAACGACGGACGCAACACGGGCAAGACATCCGGCCCGGCATCCAGAAAATCCGGGCACAATCTGAGCCCGCGCGCAGCGAAACGCTGCACGGCGTCTTCACCCAACGTCCGTTTCCACTCTCCGTCACGATCCAGCAATACCAGCAACACTGCCTGCAACGAGAAGTCGACAGGAAATTCAACCAGCAATATCTGCAGCATATCGATCAGGTTAATCGCCGCTACCAACCGCTGTTCAAGGCGCGCAAACTTTTCCAGCTTGCTTTCGTTCTCCCTGACCTGATGCAACAGTTCATTTAATTGCTGCTGAGCGACGCGATCTTTCAACCCAAACTCCCAACCGTTTTCTTGACACAGATGCTACACAGCAATAGTAAGCACTGCAATGATTTCTCTATGGAAGCGCTGATTGATTCCGCCAAACTGCCATTGCAATCACATTGCAATCACATTGCAATCCTGCGGGAATGAATCATTGATTCGCGATACGTCACCCCATTTGCTTACCATTCACCTCATTATGATCCCCCAATTGATCCCCCAATCAAATGAACCGGTTTTCTGCCATCGCCAAATCAGGTAAACTCGCAGTTTTTGACGGGTTGTTTTATTCATCATGCTTACTGGCAGTCTGGTTGCACTTGTTACCCCGATGTCTGAACATGGCAGTCTGGATTTTACGGCACTGCGGCAACTCGTTGACTGGCATGCCGACCAACAGTCGGACGCCCTGGTCATCGTTGGCACCACCGGCGAATCTCCCTCCGTCGATTTTGCTGAACATTGCGAACTCATCCGTGCGGCCGTCGAATATTCTGCGGGTCGCTTGGCCATCATTGCCGGCACAGGTGCCAATTCCACCAGCGAGGCAATAGAGTTGACCCGGTGCGCCCATGCGGCCGGTGCTGTCGCCGGGTTATCGGTTGCCCCATATTACAACAAGCCGGGGCAGGAAGGACTATACCGCCATTTCCGCGCCATCGCAGAAGCGGTCGACCTGCCCATGATTCTGTACAACGTGCCAGGACGTACGGTCAGCGACATCCAGAACGACACTGCACTACGATTGGCGCAAGTTGATAACATCATCGGCATCAAGGACGCCACGGGTAATCTGCAACGCAATACCGACTTGCTGCTGCGTGCGCCAACCGACTTCGCCTGTTATACCGGCGATGATGCGACCGCACTGCCTTTTCTGCTCATGGGCGGGCATGGGGTCATTTCCGTCACCGCCAACGTAGCGCCACTGTCCATGCACAACCTGTGCGCTGCCGCTTTTGCTGGCGACCTGCCACGTGCGCGCGACATCAATCGCAGCCTGTTTGCTTTACATACCGATCTTTTCGTGGAAGCCAACCCGATTCCGGTCAAATGGGCATTGGCGTACATGGGGAAAATCGGCAACGGCATCCGTTTGCCACTGACCGAACTCTCCCCCGCCCATCACGATCGATTAATACAAGCGTTGCAACAAGCGGGAATACTGCCATCAACCTCCACTGTCTAACGCAACTTTACTGCACATTTTACGGTTAACGGAAACGTCCACAATGAAACTTAAATCACTCACGATAATACTTGCCAGTACCAGCCTGCTAATCCAGCTTGATGGATGCAGCTCGATCAAGGAATTATTCAATTCCAAACCAGTCGCCTATCAAAACACACCCCAAATCAACCCGCTCGAGGTCCCGCCCGATTTGAGCGTTCCAACACTGGATACGCATTACGATGTCAATGCCAATGGCAAACCGGGCAGCGCCACCTACTCTGACTACGCAGCCAACGAAGCCAAGGCCGCCAAGACCGCTGCCGAACAAACTGCCGCCAACGCATCCCAACCAGCCCACGATAATGGAGAAACAACACCGGATGTCTTGCCACAACCCGTCAACAGCGTGCATCTGGAACGTGATGGCAGCGAACGCTGGCTGGTGGTAGCGCAACCGCCGGAAAAAATCTGGCCGGTCTTGACCCGTTTCTGGCAAGAAAACGGCTACAAACTGGTGCAAGATGACCCAAAACTAGGCGTACAACTGACCGAATGGAAAGAAGACCAGGACAAACTACCACAAGATATCATTCACCGTGCGCTTGGCAGTGTGTTGAGCGGCCTGTATTCCAGTGGCCAGCGTGACCAGTTCCGCGTGAGAATCGAACGTGATCCGACCAATCCCGCACTCACCGACATTTATCTGACCGAACGCACAGTAGTACAGGTATACGACAACAGCATTGACGGACTACACACTCAGTGGCAACCCGGTCCTGCCGACCCCGGTGCCGAAGCCATCATGCTGACGCGCCTGATGCAGGATTTTGGCCTTGCCCATCCACAAGCGCTGGCCCAGCTCAAGAGTACGGCACCCAGCGGACTGGCGCACATTGCCCATCTGAACGACGGAACGCTGGTGCTGCGTGACGACGAACCATTTGATCGCGCCTGGCGCCGTGTTGGTCTTGCCATCGATCGCATCGGCTATGGACTAGACAACAGCGATCGCAACAAAGGCATTTATACCATCACCGAAGGCAGCGCAGGCATCAGCAAGCAACCGACCAACAGCCTCTGGGACAAACTGGCATTTTGGAACCGTATGGGCAACAATGTGACCGAATATCAACTCGAACTGGATGAAAACCCGTCCGCGACCGGCACCGACGTGCGCATTCTCGACGGAAAAGGCAATCCCGCCAGCAAAGATGTCACCGAACGCATCGTACACAAACTGTACGATCAGCTGAAATAACCCCATGCGTTTTGCCAGTCTGGGCAGCGGCAGCGAAGGCAATGCGTTGGTGGTTGAGTCGGGCAGCACACGTGTGCTGCTCGATTGCGGATTCGGTCTGCGTGAAACCGCCACCCGTCTCGCGCAAAAACAGTTGATGCCAGAAGACATTTCTGCCATTGTCATCACCCATGAACATAGCGACCATTTGCAGGGAGCGGTGCGTTTCGCCCGCAAATACGCCATCAAATTATGGATGACGTATGGCACACACCGTTACCTGCTGGCGCAACACGATGAGCTGCCTGCCGTCGAACTGATTGACAGCCACAGTGCATTCAACATCGACGCGTTACAGTTGCAACCGTTTCCTGTACCGCATGACGCGCGTGAACCAGTGCAATTCGTATTCAGCGATGGACAATCCCGCCTGGGCATCCTGACCGACACCGGCACGATCACGCCCCACATCGCCAACCAACTCGATGCCTGCGATGCACTGGTGCTCGAATGCAATCACGATGCCCATACCCTGCAACACAGCCATTACCCGGCATCGCTCAAAAACCGCATTGCCGGACAATTCGGTCATTTGGACAATCAGACGGCTGCCAGCCTGCTCAACCGTATCGATACCAGCAAGCTGCGCCACCTCATTGCCGCCCACCTGTCACAGCAAAACAACACCCCGGAACTCGCGCTGACCAGCCTGACTGCCATTCTGGGCTGTCACCCTGACTGGCTCGATTGCGCCAGCCAGCAACATGGATTCGACTGGCGCGAGTTATAAAACACACTAGCCAAAACACGCTAGCCAAAACACACCGACGGCCAAACATTCAAACCAAATCTTCCCGACCGCCCATCGTCTTCATCCTATTTCCTTGCTGGTTTAAAACCTCGGCCTAAGGAAGCGCTGATTTACTCCTCCACGAGGAGCAAAGCAGACCAAATTGCGATGATCGCGAGACGAACGACGAAGGTCGTAGCCGGGACTACGATGCCAAGGAGGTCGGCGAAGCGAGCGCGCAATTTGGTTGCAACCGCCACGTTGAAAACGTGCAAAACATGCACGGCGGGACGGGGTTTGGCGGGCGAGTTTCCGCGTTGCGCCGCTTGTCAAGGCTGTTTCTTGGGCACTGACCCAAGGGAGAATAACCCTTGACTGCCCGTCGCGCCTTGCATTTCACTCCGCCAAGCCACCGTCGCGACCGTGTGGGAATTAATCAGCGCTTATATGGACGCCTCCCGTTTTGCAAGAGATATTGCGTGTTTGGAAAAACTTGAATCGGTTGCAGTCTTATATCCGGCTTTATTGCAGACGGTTTTTCTGTCTGCGAGCCCTGATGGA
>JAJYHV010000012.1 GCA_021790515.1 Pseudomonadota bacterium | reverse complement strand
TCATGGCGCAATAAATTCATGGCGCAATAAATTACGGCATGATTTATGCTTGATTATTCCTGACCATTCGTTTTGTGTCGATTTTGTTACGCCACTCGTTGTTTAAATAAAAACATATCGCAACTGCGCACCAAAACATTGCGATATGCACAAATTTATACACACTTTTCACTAAGGGAGTTTTAAACCATGCGCATAAAAAAACCATCTCTGTTCGTGCTGGCCATACTGGCGATCAGCAGCGCAGCCTCTTTTGCCGACGATGTATCCGTCAGCAATTTTACCGACTGGCTGGGTAACGGCAATGTCAATGGCGACATCCGGGTCTACGACTTCAGCCGCGACTTCGCAGGCACTGATTCCAACAGCGTATCCGCTCCGTTTCCGCTGTATTATGGCGACAAATCCAGCCCGCAACTGAAAACCGAACTGACCGACATGAATTCGTTTTCGCTCGGCGGCAAGGTCAAGGCGCAAACCGCCAACTGGGATGGTTTCACGGCCGCATTGGCCTATTATTTCGCCTATGACGTCGGCCTGAACAATTATACCTACAACAGCGCGCCCTATTACAAGGCAAATTATGGCCTCCCCTATCTCAACCCCTTGCTGATGGGCACGTCGCCCTCGCTGGGCATGTTGGGCGAAGCGTATCTGCAATATGAAAACAAGACCTTCATGTTGCGCGCCGGTAACGAACTCATCAACAACCCATGGAATAATCCGAGCGACGGGTTTATGATTCCCAACCTGTTCGAGGGCGTCAGCACCAAAATCAACCTGGCTTCTGACGTGCAGTTTTCCTTTGATCGCATTCTGGATTACAAAAACCGCACCAACGACGCATTCTCTGAAACCAGCCTGGCGCTGTTGTCATATGACAAAGTCGTTTATCCCGGCCAGAGCGGCGGCGCAGTTGATTCCGGATTGACCTGGAACAACGCGCAGGGTTTTGCGCAGGCATGGTATTACGATTGGTATGGACTGACCGACATGGTGTATGTGGAAGCGGGCTACACCCCCACCTTTGCCGGACACAAATTCTTTTTCGATTTTCAGAATGCCGACGAACATGGCTCGGGGGACATCGGCTCGGTCGACGCCGACATTTACGGCTTCAAGGGTGGAATGAAATTCGACCAAAACAAAAGCGATATCTTCCTGGCGTACAACCAGGCTGTCAAAAATACGGTCACGGCAATTGGTGGCACCGCCGGCAACCCGAACGGCGCTTACGCAGGGCCTGTGTACAACGGCAATTTTTATTCGCCCTACACCTTCATCTACAACACCGACCCGCTGTACACCACAGTGATGAACTATGGTCTGGTGTCGGCACGCGCACCGGGGTCGGCCTGGATGCTGGGCTCAGACCTGCACCCGATGAAACAACTGGATATCCTGCCCACCGTTTCCTGGTACTACACCGCGCCCTATGTCGCCAACGCCACGGCGTATATGCTGGACATCGCCTGGCATTGCAGCGGCGCACTCAAGGGATTGACCATCAGAAACCGTCTCGGCATCGAACACGACATCCCGTTCGTCGGTACGGCGTATGTTGATAACAGATTGATGTTACAATACAATTTTTGAAAAACACCCACACATGCGCGAACATCTTGTCTAGGAGCCTGTCGGGCTTGATTTGCCATGCCCGTTGCAACCCAAAGGGCAGGACGGCTGCGCGGCACATTGCATCGTTGCGAACCGCTGGTTGTGGGCAACACAACGTCGCATTTCGCGCCTTGCACTGCACCACGCAGCCATCCTGCGGGTACGACGAATCAGCAGCGCCCCAGGTAACTCGACAAAGGATCGCGCTTTTTTTATGCTGCAGGTTTCACGTGCAGCACCACACCGAACGGGGTGATATCGATGTCGTCCGGCACCAATGTCGTCCCCAGCACCCGCAACTGGTTCGGCGCAAACGTATACACCACCAGACCATCCATCTTCTTTTGCACCAACATTGCGGTTATATTTTGCAAAATCGGAGTCATGGATGCGGAAATGTTGCTCAAAGTTTCCTTTTCCAGTTTAGGATGCTGCAATACCACGGTACGCTGCGTGGCGTCGTAAGCCAATTGACTGGAAACCTGTAATTCGCCTTGCACCGGTTGCTCGCCTGCAAGCAGCGTCAGCGTCGTCCGGCAAGTCAACACCACACGTTTTTCGGTCGGGCGCAATTCGATTTTAGGCTGGGAAAGCGTCAGATCCAGCAGCCCGGCATACTGCTTTTCGAGAGGAAAAGATTTATCCAGCGCCTGCTGCATCGCTTCAGACGTGAACGTATAAGAAGACGGCAGCAAAACATCCGGCACACAAGCCGTCAAACTCAACAGCAACAACAACCCAAAAAATCGCCTCATGCCACTATCACCGGCTTTGCCGCACGAAACAACCGAAAAAAGTTGGCCGTGCTGGCTTGCACCAACGCCTCAAACGGCATATCGCGCAAACGGGCAACCTCCTCGGCCACATAACGTACCCAGGCGGGTTGGTTGGTAGCGCCGCGGTGCGGCACGGGGGCAAGATAGGGTGAATCGGTTTCAACCAGAATTCGTTCCAGCGGAACCTGTTTCGCTACCTCTTTCAGTGATAAAGCGCTCTTGAACGTCACAATACCCGAAAATGAAATATAAAAACCCAGTTCCAGTGCTGCCTCCGCCACATCCATGCTTTCGGTAAAACAGTGCATCACGCCACCCACTTGTGCCGCATCCTCTTCGCGCAGAATACGCAAGGTATCTTCAGCCGCCGAGCGAGTATGCACAATCAGCGGCTTATTCAAGGCAATCGCTGCACGGATGTGGGTACGAAAGCGTTCGCGCTGCCAATCCAAATCACCTTGCAAGCGATAATAATCCAGCCCGGTTTCTCCCACTGCCACTACCCGCTCATGCTGCCCAAGCGCCACCAGTTCGGTCTGTGCGGGTTCGGTTGTCTCATCATTGTCAGGATGAACGCCGACCGAGGCAAATATGTGCGCATACCGCGTCGCCAGATCAAGTACACGGGGAAAATCAGCCAGATTGACAGACACGCACAACGCATGGCCGACGCCATGCATGCGCATGGCGTCCATCACGGCCGATTCTTGCCCGGCAAACGCAGGAAAATCCAGATGACAATGCGAATCAACCAGCATCATTACATGGTATGCGTGGGCCGAATGGCTTTCAGCGCTCCCGCCAATACCCCTTCGATGCGATTACGGGCCAAAATGCCATTGTCATTTTCATCAAACTGCACGCCGATGCCTGGCGTTTTTCCGCCATGACATCCAACCGGCGTAATCCAGACCACCTTGCCGGAAATGGGAATTTTATTCGGGTCTTCCAGCAAACTTATCAACATGAAAATTTCGTCACCCAATTGATAAGTTTTGGTCGAAGGCAAAAACAGCCCTCCACCCTTGACAAAAGGCATGTAGGCGGCAAACAGCGCTGACTTTTCTTTGATTGCCAGCGATAATACTCCCGGGCGCGCAATACTTGCCATGGAACTCATTGCTTATTCCTCTTCAAAAACACAGCACAATAGGCCAATAAAATCTCTTCCAACACCAATTGCAAATTCAACGGATGGAGAGCCGCCTGCCTCGCCTGCAACAATCGTTGTTGTAATTGCCACAAAACCGGCAAATCGGAGCGCACCGCCAGCGCCGCCGCCACATCCGAACAATCGACATGATACCTGATTAAGCCACCGATGCGCAGCGACAGCAAATCGTGCACCCATTGCTGCAACCATGTCAACCAACGTAGCCAGTTTTCTGGCGACATCCGCGCATATTGCGCCGCAAGCAGTAAAGGGGACATCTTCTCCGGCACCAGCAGGTTTGTCAACAATTCCTGCCTTGCCTGCTCCACTTCCGGTGCGGCCAATTCCTGCGCCCGTAACGGCGCACCGCCTGCCAGCGCGAGTGATATGGCAGGAGACGCTACGCCTTGTGCGCGCAACCAGTCTTCCGCTAACGCAGCATCAGGCAAATCAAGATGAATTTGCTGGCAACGGCTACGCACGGTCGCCGGCAACCGTGCAATTTGATGGCTGACCAATAACAATAGTGAATTGTCCAACGGCTCTTCGAGCGTTTTGAGTAGCGCGTTCGCCGCCGCCAGATTCATGTTTTCTGCCGGGAAAACAACCAGAATCCGCCATCCGCCATAATGGGACGGGCGCTGTAAAAACTCGCTCGCGACGCGAATCTGCCCCACGCTGATACTCGACGATGCACGGTGCGCATCGCTACTGTCTTCCGACTCATCCGGCACCACCCAATGTACATCAGGATGATTCTCCGCCTGAATCCAGCGACAAGCATCACATACCCCGCACGCCACACTGCCGGTTGTCGATGCACAGCATAGAAGTTGCACAAATTCGCGCGCCAGAGCCGCTTTACCCAAACCCGGTGCACCATGCAACAATAATGCATGTGACAGGCGCTCTCGCCCCCGCCACAAATTCTGCAACACGGCAGTGTGCCATGGATACTCAACCACAATAATCAATCACGATAATCAATCACGATAATCAACCTCATTTGGCTTTATCCACCACGGGTTGCACTATCCGGCGCAATTGTTCACGGATGACGGCCAGACTCTGACTGCTATCCACAACCCGCATACGCTGCGGTTCAGCATCGGCACGCGTTAAATATACTGCACGGACTCGTTCAAAAAATGCCTGCTGTTCCTGTTCAAAGCGGTCAGGCGCATCGCCAGCCCGCAAACGCTCGCGAGCAAGTGTCGGCGTCACATCGAACACAAGCGTCAAATCCGGCTGCAAACCCTGCTGCACCCATTGTTCCAGTATCGACAAACGCGCCGGTTCAATGCCACGCCCACCACACTGATACGCATAACTTGCATCGGTGAACCGATCGCTCAACACCCATTCATCACGAGATAATGCCGGCCGGATGACCTGTGCCAAATGCTCGGCACGCGCCGCAAACATCAGCAACAGTTCCGTATCGGCAACCATTGCCTGATGCAGCAATAATTCACGTAACCGTTCACCCAAAGGAGTGCCGCCCGGTTCACGCGTTGTCACCACCACGCACCCTTGTTCACGCAGCCAATCAGCCATCCAATTGATATGGCTTGACTTTCCTGCGCCGTCAATCCCCTCGAAACTGATAAACGGCATTATCGCACTCCTGACACGCGTTGTTTCTGATAAACATTCACTGCCCGATTGTGTGCGGACAGATCCGTACTGAATACATGCGTGCCATCGCCTTTGGCGACAAAATACAAATCGTTCGTGTGTGCCGGATGCAAAGCCGCCTGAATCGACGCTATCCCCGGCATGGCAATCGGCGTTGCCGGCAAACCATAACGAGTATACGTATTCCAGGGGGTATCCATAGCCAAATCTTTTTTGTGCAATCTGCCTTCAAACGCATTGCCCAAACCATAAATTACTGTGGGATCGGTTTGCAGGCGCATGCCAAGACGCAAGCGATTGACGAATACTGCAGCAACCAGCGAACGCTCATTCGCATTACCCGTCTCTTTTTCAATGATAGAAGCCATAATCAGCGCCTGTTGCGGTGTCTGATAGGGCAGCCCGGGATCGCGGGTCTGCCAGGCAGACATCAATCGTTGCTGCATGGTGGTATACGCGCGGCGTAAAATCGACAAATCATCGTTGCCGCTGGCAATATCATACGTGTCAGGGAAAAAATATCCCTCCGCATGGCGGTGGGGAATGGACAATGCGCGCAATATCTCGGCATCGCTCATGCTTTCCGTATCATGGGCAATCCACGGGTACCGGTTCAGCGCTTCGCGCATTTGGGCAAATGTCCAGCCTTCAATAAACTGGATATGCCGCGACGTGACATCTCCATGCACCATTTTCCGCAACAAATTCCAGGGCGATACACCTGGCTCAACCACGTAAAAACCCGCTTGCACGTGCGCTGCCTCACCACTGGCATGCGCCAGAAACCACCACTTTATCAGAGCCTGATGCCCTTTTGGCAAGATACCCGCCTGCTGTAGCTGGCGACCAATGACCGACAAGCCACTGCCTGGTTTCACGTCCACCGCCCTCGCTTGCGACAAAGGCAACGCCGTGCCGGACCAGGAAAAAACCACGACCAGTACGACCAGAATACCGGCCAACGCAGCGTACACCAACCATTTCAACATAATGATTTCAACATGGCACTTTCGACATGATACTTTCAACATGCACTTTCAATTCAGCAATTTCTCGCGCAACGCTGCCGCCAACCCGCTCACCGGCCAGACTTTATCATCCAGACGGCATACCGGCCAGACACCAATCAGGCTATTGCACAACAGCACTTCGTCAACCGCCTTGAGAAATTCCACCGTCAACGCATCTTCCTGCACAGTCAATCCCAGCGCTGGTGCCGATTCCATGACCAAATCCCGCGTCAATCCGGCCACACCACAGTGACTCAATCGAGGTGTCAACAACCGGTTTCCCTGTCGCGCGAACAAATTTGTCATCGTCCCGCTGATGAGCCATCCGCGCTGATCGCACAACAAGCCTTCAAAAATTTCGTCATCCTGCCACTCGGCGCGCGCCAACACCTGTTCCAGTCGATTCAGATGTTTAATGCCCGCAAGCCTCGGTTGCCGGGCAAGACGCAACCGGCACAAACGTACTGCCACCCCCCGATGCAACCAGTCATCAGGATATACCGGTAACGTCGCATAATGCAGCAAGCGCGTAGGCGTAATCATCCCGTGCGGCGCATACCCCCGCCGACCCTCTCCTCGCGTCACGGTCAATTTGACCACACCCGTATCATACCGGGCAAGCACAACATCGATATCCTGCTCGAATGCTTGTCTGGCAGGACAAACCATATCCAATACGGCGCAATCTTGTGCCAACCGTTCGTATTGGCGTTCCCAGTGCAGGATTCGTCCCCGCTGCAAACGCATGGTGCGAAAAACACCATCGCCATAAGCGAGGCCGCGATCCCGGGCGCTCACACAATCAGCGGGCAATCCGTTCACGAGTATCATGCCATGATTCCTAATGCGCGCAACATCCCTCTTGCTTTGGCGCGTGTTTCTGCCAATTCACGCACTGCCACTGAATCCGCCACGATGCCCGCACCGGCAGAAAACCGTACTTGATCACCCGTCATGGCGAAGCTGCGAATCAGAATATTCATGTCCATATCACCATCGCGGTTCAAATAACCGACACTGCCCGTATAAGCGCCTCGCGGCGATGATTCCAGTTCACGGATGATTTGCATGGTACGTACTTTCGGACAACCCGTAATGGTACCACCAGGAAATAACGCGCGCAGCAAATCGAGCGGAACGACATCCGGGCGCAGTTTTCCGCTGACCGTAGATTCAATATGATGCACAAAGGCATATGTAGATATGCCCATCAATTCTTCCACCCGAATCGAACCGGGAAGACACACCCGCCCCAAATCATTACGCTCCAGATCAACCAGCATGACATGCTCGGCTCGTTCCTTGGGGTGCGCCAGCAATACCGCACGCAATTCATCGTCTTGCCGGGCATCAGCAACCCGGGCAATTGTTCCGGCAATCGGTCGCGTTTCCAAGCGCGAACCCTGACGGCGAAACAAACGCTCCGGCGAAGCGCTCAACAAGGTGTGCTCAGCGGAAAAACGAGCAATGGCTGAAAAAGGAGCCGGATTTACCTGACGCAACAGACGATAAATAATTTGAGGTGATGTCTTGACCCTGGCCTGCCAGCGTCGGGATAAATTCACCTGAAAAACGTCACCGGCGGCAATATACGCCTGGATTTTTTGCACTGCATCCAAAAACAGATTCGCATCTTCTTCTGTCACGTCAGCAACAGACACTGCGTCATCAGGCGGACGTGACGGTCGCTGCATGGCAACACACAATTCGCGCAGCATCACCTCGTCGTCAGCATACACCCATGTCTGATGGCGCGCCTTGTCCTGTAACACAGCGGCCGGTATCTGCATCAGTACGGCCCGCGGAAAATCATCTTCCCTGTCCGTCCAGCCAGCCACTGTTGGCTCAAAAACACGCAGCGCTTCATAATCCAGATACAACAACCAGCCACCGCGAAACGGCAAATGTGCCAACGTCGGATCAGGAGGTTGTTGCGTGACACGCCAGACATCATGCAAACGCTCAAAAAACTGCACGAGATTGGCATCGAAAAATCGTTCCACAGCACTCGGATACGCCATCAGCATATCCCAACCCTGCCCCCCTCCGCTTTCCAGTAACACAGGGAACTCGACCGGATATTGCGCATGATGCGCGAACAAATCAGGCCAGGTATCCAGCACGGCGTATGGCATTGCTCATTACCTCACGGGGTTTGTTTCAGACGCCACCGAATACACCGGGCACGAGCGATAGCCAATAACTGACTCAGATGCGCCGGAATACCAATGTCCCGTTTGTACCGCCAAAACCAAACGAGTTGGACAACGCGACATCAATTCGCATTTCACGCGCCACATTGGGCACAAAATCCAGATCACAAGCCGGATCTTGATTGTCCAGATTAATGGTGGGAGGCGCGATCTGATGATAGACACTCAGCGTGGAAAATACCGCTTCCACACCGCCAGCAGCACCCAACAAATGTCCCGTCATGGATTTTGTCGAACTGATGGCCGTATGATATGCGGCATCGCCAAGCGCCAGTTTCACAGCGGAAGTCTCCGACAAGTCACCCAGCGGAGTTGACGTACCATGCGCATTGATATAATCGACTTCGTCCGGATTGACACCGGCATTGCGCAACGCATTGCGCATGCACCGGGCGGCGCCTTCACCATTTTCCATCGGCGCGGTCATGTGATAAGCATCACCACTCATGCCAAAGCCGACCAGTTCGGCATAAATTTTTGCGCCACGAGCTCGCGCATGCTCATACTCTTCCAGCACCAACACACCGGCGCCTTCTCCCATGACAAAACCATCGCGGTCCTTGTCCCACGGCCGACTGGAAGCTGCCGGGTCATCATTACGCACCGACAAAGCCCGCGCAGCGGCAAATCCGCCGATACCCAACGGACTCAGCGCTGATTCAGCGCCACCGGCAATCATGATATCCACATCACCATACTCAATCAAACGGGCAGAATCGCCAATGGCATGTGTGGCCGTGGCGCAAGCAGTGACCATCGCCAGATTTGGCCCTTTAAAGCCATATTGAATCGACAAATTACCCGATATCATATTGATGATCGACGCTGGAATAAAAAACGGGGAAATCTTGCGCGCACCTTGCTGCAAATACGTACTGTGCGTACTTTCAATCATCGGCAAACCACCAATCCCCGACCCGATACTGACTCCAATACGTTCAGCATTGGCTTCCGTCACTTCCAGACCAGAGTCCCGAATTGCCTCCATCCCCGCCACCATGCCAAACTGGATGAAAAGATCCATACGACGAGCATCTTTGGGATTGAGATATTGCGTGACATCAAAATCCCGCACTTCACCTGCAATCTGCGAAGCAAAAGGCGCCGGATCAAAACGGGTGATCCGGGTAATGCCGGACACGCCACCCACAATATTGCGCCAACTGGATTCGACCCCCACACCTACAGGGGAAACGATTCCCAGACCAGTAATCACGACTCTACGCTTGGACAAGACGTCTCCACCACAACAAACAGCAGAAAAACAAGATTTTCTGCCAAAACAGCCAATGCCTCCGGTTGATTCATTGTTCCACGATTCCCGAAACCGAACCAAGCCGGAGGCTATCAAAATCGTCCTGCCAACAGCAAAACGATGCGTTCATGACCCCGGATTATTTTGCTTGATGCCCATTCACATAATCCACAGCCTGTTGTACTGTGGTAATCTTTTCCGCTTCTTCATCCGGAATTTCACATTCGAATTCTTCTTCCAGCGCCATCACCAGTTCAACCGTGTCCAGAGAATCTGCGCCCAAATCGCCGGCAAAAGAAGATTCCAACTTGATTTCTGCTTCATCAACACCCAACTGCTCAGCGACGATCTTTTTGACGCGTTGCTCGATATTTTCCATGCAAACCACTCCCAATAATTAACAGCCAAACACCAGGCACCCTTTTGCAACAGACAAAAAGCGTGCCCATTTTAACAAAAATATGCCCCAAAGAATAGAAAGACAGCAGGTAAATTCAGCCAACCGTCTTCGTACGCCCAATCGGGCAAAAGTTTTACATGAAACAAAAGACCAGCGAAGATGCGCGCCAATTTATGAAAACAGCGGATTCAATCCATATACATTCCGCCATTAACGTGCAGGGTTGCTCCCGTGACATATCCCGCCGCGTCCGATGCCAGAAAATCCACCGCGTGCGCCACATCAGCCACATCCCCCAAACGCCCAAGCGGAATCAGACCAATCAGGCCGCTGCGTGCCTTTTCCGGCAAAGCGCGAGTCATATCCGTATCAATGAAACCCGGTGCAACACAATTCACCGTAATCTGGCGACTGCCCACCTCACGCGCCAGCGATTTGGAAAAACCAATCATGCCTGCCTTGGCGGCAGCATAATTCACCTGACCAGCATTCCCCATCACGCCGACAACCGAGGCAATGTTAATGATCCGCCCATATTGTGCTTTCATCATGGCACGCAATACGGCACGGGATAAACGGAATACAGAAGTCAGGTTGGCATCAATAACCTCATCCCAAGCACTGTCTTTCATGCGCATCAGCAAATCATCACGGGTAATACCGGCATTGTTAATCAGTATCGATACGTTCCCGACCCGATGGGTGATATCTTCCAGCGCCGCATCCACATTGGTCTGGTTGGTGACATCAAGCAACATGCCATGGCCTGCCAAGCTCTGCCGGGCGAGATATTCGCTGATAGCCTCACCCCCTTTTTCACTGGTTGCCGTGCCAACGACATAACAACCACTGCGCGCCAACTGCAAGGCAATCGCCTGGCCTATCCCTCGACTCGCGCCTGTCACCAGTGCCACGCGTGTCGGTGTTGTCTGTGTAGATAACATCACGCCTCCTGTTTCAACAGACATTCACTCAACTCCTGCAAACTGGCAGGTGTCGTCAACGCAAACACCTGCATGTCTGCTTCGATACGTTTCATCAGTCCGGCCAGCACCTTGCCAGGACCACATTCCGCTACCTGCACGACACCGTCGGATACCATTTTTGCCACGGTTTCCACCCAACGCACCGGCGAATACAATTGCCGTGCCAGCGCATCCCGAATCTGTTGTGGATCACGATATGCCGCCACATCGGCGTTATGCAACACGGGAACCATGGGCACGGATACGGCAACCTCCGTCAGCGCACTGGCAAGCGTTTGCGCTGCCGGACGCATCAGCGCGCAATGCGACGGCACTGAAACGGGCAACAACAATGCCCGTTTCGCACCCCGTTCTTTAGCCAATGCCATGCCGCGCTCAACAGCCAGCCGATGCCCGGCTATCACCACTTGACCAGGAGAATTATAATTGACTGCTTCCAGCACCAGATGCTCTGCCGCTTCCCGACAGACAGCGCGCACCGTCGCATCGTCCAATCCAAGAATAGCCGCCATGGCACCCGTATTTTCGGGCACGGCCGACTGCATCAACTCAGCACGCAGCCGCACCAACCGCAGAGCGTCGGAAAAATCAAGCGCACCGGCAACTACCAGCGCGGCATATTCGCCCAAACTATGTCCGGCTGTTACGGCCGGCATGGCGCCGCCCTGTTCTCGCCACGCGCGAAATATTGCCACGTCAGCAGCCAGCATCGCCGGTTGCGTATTCACTGTCAGATTCAGCGTTTCCAATGGACCTTCAGTCACCATTTGCCAGAGATTCTCACCCAACGCATCAGATGCCTGCACAAACGTATCACGCACTACCGACACTTCTGACCACGCTTGCATCATCCCTGCCGACTGTGAACCCTGCCCAGGAAAAACCATTGCAAAACCTGTCGAATCATGCTGATCGTTCCTGCTTGTGCTCGTGTTCATGCTCGTATTCACACCATCCATTTTATCAATGCAGAGCCCCAGGTAAACCCGCCGCCAAACGCTTCCAGCAGCAAAGTATCACCCTTTTTGATACGCCCGTCCCGCACAGCCGTATCCAGCGCCAGCGGCACCGAAGCGGCGGAAGTATTGGCATGCCGATCGACTGTCACCACCACCTTGTCCATTGACATGCCCAATTTTTTCGCTGTTGCCTCGATGATACGGATATTGGCCTGATGCGGCACCAACCAGGTAATATCATCTTTTTGCAACCCGTTTTTTTCCAGCGTTTCATCCACGATTTCGTCCAGCGTTCTGACTGCAAAACGAAAGACCGCATTCCCTTGCATACGCACGGCACAGCCGCCACCATCCGGTGCAGAACCCGCATGCAACAAATCGCGGTAACGACCATCCGCATGCAAATGCGTTGCCAAAACACCCGGTGTATCGCTGGCACGCAAAACAACCGCACCAGCACCATCACCCCACAGGATGCAATTGCTGCGGTCATTCCAGTCAGTAATGCGCGACATGACGTCTGCACCAATCACCAAGGCACAACGCGCCTGTCCGGCACGAATAAAGTTATCTGCCGTCGACAACGCATAAATGAAGCCACTACACACAGCCTGCAAATCAAAAGCCGGACAGCGATTGACGATACCGAGTTTTTGTTGCACCAGACAGGCAACACTTGGAAAAACCAGATCCGGAGTCGTGGTCGCCACCACAACAAGATCGATTTCCACCGCGTCGATACCCGATGCAGCAATGGCCTGCAATGCCGCAGCACAAGCAAGATCACTGGTATTCTGCCCTTCGGAGACCAGATGTCGCTGATGAATGCCCGTGCGTTCCACAATCCATTCATGGCTTGTGTCGATTCGTTCAGCGAGTTCATGATTGGTAACGATACGCTCTGGTAGTGCGCTTCCCGTTCCTGCAATGGTAGAAAAAAGGGTCAATTCAGGCTGCATCCTGTTGTGTTATATGTTGTGCCATTGCCATTTTTTCGCTAATACGCTCTAACACCGCCTCGCGCACTTCATGCACGGCACGATCAATGGCCTGTTCAAATGAAAAACGATCTGCCCCGCCATGACTCTTGATCACCACACCACGCAATCCCAGCAAGGTTGCTCCATTATAACGGCGGGGATCCACTCGCCGTTTGAAAGCGTTCAATACCGGCCAGGCAATCACGGCAGCAATACGCCGAAAAAAATGGCGGGAAAATTCTTCCCGCAGCATCGTTGACACCATCTTTGCCAAACCTTCCGAGGTCTTTAGCGCCACGTTGCCAACAAAGCCATCGCAAACGACGACATCAGTCGTCCCTTTGTAAATGTCATCGCCTTCCACGTTGCCATAAAAATTCAACCCGCTGCGCCGCAACAATTCGGATGCCCGTTTGACAGTTTCATTACCCTTGATGTCTTCTTCGCCAATATTGAGCAAACCAACGCTAGGTGCTTCCTTACGATCCAGCGCGGAAACCAGCACGGATCCCATGACCGCAAATTGCAAAAGATGTTCAGGCGTACAATCGACATTCGCACCCAAATCGAGCATGACGACCCTACCCTGCATGGTAGGCAGTTCACTGGCAATTGCCGGACGTTCGATACCAGGCAGCATCTTCAGCACGAATCGCGCCGTTGCCATCAATGCTCCGGTATTACCCGCCGACACACAGGCTGCCGCCTCGCCACTTTTGACCAAATCGATGGCAATACGCATGGAAGATTGTTTTTTGCTACGCATGGCAAGTGCGGGAGATTCATCCATTTCCACTACCTGCTCCGCATGACAAATGCGCAGACGCTCATGCGCAACTGCTCGCCGGGCACGCAAAGCCTGTTCAATCGCGTCTTGCTGCCCGACCAGAATAACCACCAAATCCGGATCGCGCTGCACACAACGCAACGCCGCCGCTACCGTCACTCGCGGCCCATGGTCGCCACCCATGGCATCAACGGCAACAGTGACACACTCACCCATACAAACCCCAGTCTCAGCAATGGCGTTCATGACACCCGAAACTGATCTGCCAGCGGATTGCCGGAAATATCATTCACCCTTGGTGGCAACCACCTTGCGGCCGCGATAAAAACCGTTCGGACTGATATGATGACGCAAATGCACTTCACCGGTCACCGGCTCCACAGCCAGTGGCGGGTTGACCAGAAAATCGTGCGCGCGATGCATTCCACGTTTGGAAGGGGATTTTTTGTTCTGTTGCACAGCCATGATAAAATACTCCAGTATTGTCCGTATCGATTTGTCACAACATTTGTCACAACACCGCGACAATCGCCACGACAAAAAAAGACAATGATATAATCTGGCTTGGCATTTGTCAAAATTTATGGAAAAATTTGCCTGATATTCAGCCTGATATTCATGATATTCACATGATATTCATCATGTCATCAGCAAAGAATCACCGCAGAAACTTTTCATGAATACCCTTCATGGATAACCCAATACATTCCCGGCGAAACTTCTCGACGAACCTGAATGTACAGACCGGAACGGCACATTACGACCAGAGCCGGATTGAAACAACCGAATGGGCGGTTTGCAAGATGCCGGAGCATTTCGAGTGAACTTGAGACAAAGGAATGACAAAAAACGGAATTCGAACGAAATCGACGAATACTCCGAACCGTTTTTTAATACCATACTGGCAAAATGCAGTTGTTTTGCCGACCAATTGACCATTTAACCACAGGTATCAATACAGCGTGATTAAAAAAATTCTTATCGCAAACCGGGGAGAAATTGCCGTACGTATCGTGCGCGCCTGCTCGGAAATGGGTATCACCTCTGTCGCCATTTACAGTGATGCCGACCGGCATGCACTCCATGTCAAAAAGGCTGACGAAGCCTACAATATCGGCTCCGATCCGGTACAGGGTTACCTCAACGCACACAACATTGTCAACCTTGCTGTCGCCAGCGGTTGTGATGCCCTGCACCCCGGTTATGGATTCCTGTCCGAAAACCCGATGCTGGCTGAAATATGCGCACGACGCAACATTCTGTTCATCGGCCCGAACGCCGATGTCATCCGTATGATGGGCGATAAAGTCCAGGCGCGCAAAGCCATGATAAAGGCTGGCATTCCGGTGACGCCAGGTAGCGAAAGCAACCTGAAGGACGTAGAAGCCGCCCGCCAGCTTGCTGCGCAAATCGGTTACCCTGTCATGCTCAAAGCCACCAACGGTGGGGGTGGACGCGGCATCCGGCGCTGCGATTCGGAAGCCGAACTGCTTAAAAACTATGATCGCGTGGTATCCGAAGCAGGCAAAGCCTTCGGCAAACCCGAAGTCTTTCTGGAAAAATGCGTCGTCAATCCGCGCCATATCGAAGTGCAAATCATGGCCGATCACCACGGCAACGTCATCCATTTGTTTGAACGCGACTGCTCCATTCAGCGTCGCAACCAGAAATTGATCGAAATCGCCCCATCGCCACAACTGACCGAAGCACAACGACAATACATCGGCAAACTCGCCGTCACCGCCGCACGTGCAGTCGATTACGAAAACGCTGGCACGGTCGAATTCCTGCTCGACGCCGACAACCAGTTTTATTTCATGGAAATGAATACCCGCCTACAGGTAGAACACACCGTTACCGAAACCATCACAGGCGTCGATATCGTTCAGGAACAGATTCGGGTTGCCAGTGGACTTCCGCTACAGTATCAACAGGAAGACATCCAACACCGTGGCTTTGCCATGGAGTTCCGCATCAATGCGGAAGATCCAAAAAACGGATTCTTGCCCAGTTTTGGCCGCATCACCCGCTACTACGCGCCGGGCGGCCCTGGCGTACGCACCGATGCTGCCATGTACAGCGGATATGTCATTCCACCTTATTATGACTCGATGTGCGCCAAACTGACTGTCTGGAGCCTGACCTGGGAGGGTGTCATCGAACGTGGCCGCCGCGCGCTCAACGACATGACCGTATTTGGCGTCAAAACCACCATCCCGTATTATTTGGAAATTCTCGGCAACAACACCTTTCGCAGCGGACATTTCGACACTTCATTCGTCGAATCGCACCCGGAACTGATAAACTATGCTACCGGCAAGCCACCAGAAATTCTGGCTGCTGCCATTGCCGCTGCCATTTCGGCCCATAACGGATTGTAACTTTTCGGATAGTCTCATGCCTAACGTATTCATCACCGACCTCGTCCTGCGCGACGGCCACCAATCCTTGATTGCCACGCGCCTGCGCACCGAGCATATGCTGCCTATTTGTCCCAAACTGGACAACATCGGTTTCTGGTCACTGGAAGCCTGGGGAGGCGCCACATTTGACGCCTGTGTACGATTTCTGAAAGAAGACCCCTGGGAGCGTCTGACTTCACTACGCAAAGCGCTTCCCAACACACCCATTCAGATGTTGCTACGCGGGCAGAATCTGCTGGGTTATCGCCACTATGCTGACGATGTAGTGCGCGATTTTGTCTGGAAAGCGGCCAACAATGGCGTCGATATCTTTCGCGTTTTTGACGCCATGAATGATATCCGTAACATGCGGGTTTCCATCGAAACCATCAAAAAAACCGGCAAACATGCGCAGGGCGCCATTTCCTACACAACAAGCCCGGTACACGACATCCCGCATTTCATTCGCCTGGCCGAACAACTGGCCGATCTGGGTTGTGACAGCATTGCCATCAAGGACATGGCTGGCCTGCTCACTCCAAATGTCACCTTTGAACTGACCACCGCACTGCGCACAGCGACCAACCTGCCCATCCACAACCATAGCCACGCCACGTCCGGCCTGGCCAGCATGAACCACCTGAAGGCCATTGAAGCTGGTGCCACCATCATTGACACCTGCAACTCCGCCTTTTCCGAGGGCGCCAGCCACCCAACCACAGAAAGTCTGGTCGCAGCACTTGCCGGCACGCCCTACGACACAGGCATCAAACTCGACAATCTGGAAGAAATCGCCGCCTATTTTCGTGAAGTACGCAAGCTGTACTGGCAATTTGAAAGCAGTTTCACCGGCGTCGATCCCCGCGTTCTGACCAGCCAGGTACCCGGCGGCATGATCTCCAACCTGTCCAACCAATTGAAAGAACAAGGCTCGCTCGACCGAATGGACGAAGTGCTGGCCGAAATTCCCCGTGTTCGCGCCGATCTGGGTTTTCCTCCGCTGGTAACCCCCACATCACAGATTGTCGGCAGCCAGGCCGTACTGAATGTTCTGACCGGCGAACGCTATAAAACCATCAGCAATGAAGTCAAACATTACCTGCAAGGCAAATACGGGCAAACGCCGGGAGCCGTCAACGAAGCCATACGCAACATGGCCATCGGCAATCAAGAAGTCATCACCTGCCGCCCGGCCGACCTCATTCCGGATGAACTGGACAAACTACGTAACGAAGTAGAAGGCATCGCGAAATCCGAGGAAGACATCCTCACCTATGCCATGTTCCCCGATCTCGGACGCACTTTTTTACAGGAGCGCAATGCCGGCACGCTGTCACCGGAGGTTTTGCTGCCAGTCAGCGCCAAAAATACCGGCAATCAGCAACAACGGGTCGCCGCTGACGAATTTCGTGTCACCCTGCATGGCGAAACCTACCACATCAAGCTCACAGGTACCGGACGCGCTACCCAGCAAAACGAATGCCCTTACTATGTGTCTGTCGACGGCGTCTCAGAAGAAGTATTTGTTGAAACGCTGAATGAAGTAACCATCGCCACAGAAGCCGGCAACACTGCCACAACCCGGCAGACCACAAAACCGGCAGACAAATGTCCGCGCCCAAGTCACAGCGGTCACGTTACCACCGCCATGCCCGGCAGCATTGTCGACGTTCTCGTTGTGACCGGACAAAAAGTCAAGGCGGGCGACCCTGTTCTTATCATTGAAGCCATGAAAATGGAAAATGAAATCCAGGCGCCTATTTCCGGCACCGTCATCAACCTTTTTGTCAGCAAAGGTGATATGGTGACGCCAGATCAGGCGCTATTGGAAATTCAGCCAGAATGACCCGTACACTGATTTTGGCCTCAAGCTCACCTTACCGCCGTGAATTGCTGGAACGGTTGGGCGTACCCTTCCAGACAGCAACCCCGGCCATCGATGAAACGCCATTGCCCGACGAAAAACCCGCTGCTACGGCGCTCCGCCTGTCCGCACAAAAAGCGAAGGCATTGGCACTCCGATTCCCCGATGCACTCATCATTGGTTCGGATCAAGTGGCAAGCCTGGATAATCAAGCGCTCGGCAAACCCGGAGGATATGCTGCGGCAACCGAACAACTCAAACGCATGAACGGGAAAACCACCACGTTTTACACAGCATTGAGCCTGTATAACAGCAAGACACACCACCTGCAACAGGACACCATCGTCACCCACGTCCGTCTGCGTACGCTCAGCGCCGCACAAATCGATGCTTACCTGCAGCGCGATCAACCTTGGGACTGCGCCGGAAGTGCCCGTTCAGAAGGTTTGGGCATCGCGCTAATGGAAAGCTTGTCCGGTGACGACCCCACCGCCTTGATTGGTCTGCCTCTGATTGCGCTCACCCGTATGCTGGCGGCCGAATCATGGGACATCCTGTCTTCCTCCGAAGGCTGACGCAAACATGTCCTTTCCAGCCGATACCCAGACCGTCGATACGCTTATCGAAGCACGCTGGATTATCCCCATTGAACCGGCCAATACCGTTCTCGATCATCACGCACTGGTCATTCACCATCAACGAATCATTGACCTGCTGCCCATTGAACAGGCACGTATCCGCTATCAACCCCGCACCAGTCATCAACTAAACCAGCATGTTATCCTGCCCGGCCTTATTAATCTGCATACCCACGCCGCCATGACGCTGTTGCGAGGTTATGCAGACGACCTGCCACTCATGGACTGGTTAAAAGGTCACATCTGGCCGGCAGAAAAACGTCACGTCAGCGCTGATTTCGTACGCGATGGCACCCGTCTGGCCTGCGCCGAAATGCTGCGTGGCGGTATTACCTGTTTCAACGACATGTATTTTTTTCCGACAATCGCAGCCGAAACCGCCATTGCATGTGGCATGCGCGCCATGATTGGCATGATTGTCATCGACATCCCCACGGCCTACGCGTCCGACACTATCGATTACCTGAACAAGGGATTGTTCATGCGTGACCATCTGGGCGACGAACCACTACTCAACTTCGCCTTTGCGCCACACGCCCCATATACGCTCGATAACCACGGTTTTGAACGGCTTATCGCTCTGGCCGAACAACTGGATGTCCCGATTCACATGCACTTGCATGAAACCGAAGACGAAATCACCCAAAGTCTTGCCAAATATGGCCAACGCCCGCTTGCCAGGCTACATGCCCTGGGATTGACCAGTCCACGCCTGATTGCCGTACACGCCATTCATCTTGATAACGATGAACAACATCTACTGGCCGAACACGGTTGCCATGTCGCCCATTGTCCGGCTTCCAACCTCAAACTGGCCAGCGGCATTGCCCCAATCGCCGGACTATCTGCCCGTCACATCAATATCGGCCTGGGTACTGACGGTGCCGCCAGCAACAACACCCTTGATATGTTTGACACCATGCGGCTTGCCGCCCTGCTTGCCAAAGGCAATACCCGCGCGGCCGACACATTACCAGCGCACGACGTGCTGGCAATGGCAACCATCAATGGTGCCCGTGCACTGGGGCTGGATCACGACATCGGCTCTCTTCGGCCAGGGAAACTGGCCGACGTGATTGCCGTCGACCTGTCACAGCCGGAAACCCAACCGTGTTACCATCCAGCAACACAACTGGTATATGCTGCCAACCGGCACGCCGTCAGTCATGTCTGGGTCAACGGCAAATTGCTGCTCGACGAACGCCGGTTTACCCAACTGGATGAGGATGTCGTCCGGCGTGATGCCCATATCTGGCACGACAAACTCCTGGCATCATAAAATATCGACCCCTGATAAACACACCTGTATCGCAACGTATCTCCATAACACCCGGATCGGAAATCACCCATGTTGCACCATATCATCGACACCATCGTCCAAACCGTGCAACACTGGGGTTATGGTGGCATTTTTTTGCTTTGTCTGCTTGAATCCACCGTAGCGCCTGTGCCCTCCGAGCTGATCCTGATTCCTGCCGGTTTCCTGGCTTTTCAGGGCAAAATGAGCCTGCCATTGATTCTGTTTTATGCGCTTGCCGGCGGGCTCTGCGGTGCTTCCCTCAACTATGCATTTGCTCTCTGGGTCGGACGCCCCTTTCTGGAACGCTGGGGGCGATATTTCTTTGTTCGCCCTGCTCTGCTGCATAAAACCGATCACTTCTTTCGCCACTATGGTGCCATATCCATCTTTACAGGTCGCCTCATTCCCGGTATCCGCCACTTGATATCTTTGCCGGCCGGCCTGTCTGCCATGCCGTTTCTGCGCTTTTCGGCTTATACCTTGCTTGGTGTCGGCACCTGGTCAACCTTGTTGATCAGCATGGGTTATTTCGTTGGCAACAACCTGCCGCTCATCCAGAAACAACTGCAGCACATTACCCTCGCCATCATCGGCATCAGCCTCATCGGCAGCATCGGTTATATTCTGTGGCAACGCCAACTCGAACAGCGCGAACGCCTCGCCGCACAAAAACGCGCACAACAACATCCACACAACAAAAAACCCCTTTAAAGGGGTTTTTTGTTGTGTGGCAAATTCGGGCATCAACGCACATACCCGAACCTCGGTTTGATTCCGATAGCGTTCAGCTCTTGGCTGTATAAGCCAAGCACCAGCCATGTGGGCTGATAGCGCCGTCAACCACCTTGCAGGTACCCTTTGCCTTGGCGGTTTTTCCAGGAATGAACTGAACACAAGTACTGCACTCAGCAGTCCCTTTTGGTGTGTCCTGATACTGCATGGAAGCCTTGGCCACCTTGGCAGCAAAAGCTTCGCGGCTCATAAAAGTCACAGGAACAGCGGCAACGCCAGCCAACAAAGTTGCGGTTTTCAGAAACGAACGACGGGATGAATCCATGGATAAGCTCCTTGCGTATTGAACAAAATACCAAGTGCCATTATAGCGTTTTTTTTCCGCCTGACTAGGGCGGAATAACGAGATAAACAGGTCATTTCCATTTGTCCTGTCACTTACTCCACTCATTTGCTTTACCCGTTTGCCCCGCAAAATTTGCCGCACAACTCTCTCACCGCATGGATTTATCAAGACAAATTACCAAGGAAAATGCGGAGATTTGTTATAATGTCGGCTTTTGATACAATTCTTCAACCGTGCCCGAATCCTTCATCGTCCGCTGCAAACAATTGTTACCCAACACGCAATTAAGCCGGTTGGCCGGTTGGCTGGCGCAATCCGAACAACGCTGGTTGTCACGTCGCCTCATCCAATACTTTCTGTCCCGTTATCCGGTCAATCTGGCAGAAGCTGCCGATCCCGTACCGGATCACTACAGCAGTTTCAATGCTTTTTTTACCCGTGCCTTGCGCGACGACGCACGTCCTGCCGCCGCTGCCGATTGGCTATGCCCTGTAGATGGCACGATCAGTCAACTGGGCAATATTGATGATAATCAGATTTTTCAGGCCAAAGGCAAAACCTACAGCACAGAACAACTGCTAGGCAGCGTGGTACTGGCCAAACATTTTATGCATGGAAAATTTTGCACTCTGTATCTGAGCCCCAAAGACTATCATCGCGTACACATGCCCCGGCGGGCGAAACTTGTCAGCACGCACTATATCCCCGGACAACTGCTCTCGGTCAATCCTGCCAATGCCCACCATGTACCTGGCCTGTTTGCACGCAACGAACGACTGGTATGTGAATTTTCATCCGATGACAGCCGTTTTGTCATGGTACTGGTCGGTGCCGCATTGGTGGGCAGCATCGCCACGGTATGGGATGGCGTCATCAACGCCGGACACAAACAACAACCCTGGTCAAAAATCTGCCACGACACCATCGAATTGCAACAAGGGGAAGAAATGGGACGGTTTTTGCTCGGCTCTACGGTTATCCTGCTGTTTCCATCCAACGCGATAGCATTTCCATCCGACTGGCGTGCTGAACGTTCTGTCAGATTACGTGAAGCAATGGGATGATCTTCTCGAGTTTCACACTCCACACACCCGATGGTGCAAAGTTTCGCTGTGAAAAAATTCCGCACGATTATCATGCAAATTTTATTCTATTGCCTTGCCGGTTTAAAACCCCGGCCTAAAGGCCGGAAGGAGCGCCGAACCTCGCCCTGAACGGCGAGGTTTTAAAGGCGCGGTCAGGGAGGGATGCACACCTCTCCCTGACCAAACATCCACCGGCCTAAAGGCCGGTGACCTGATTGCTGCGAAAGTCGGATTAAAAACAGACAAAAAATCATCTTTTTGGTTTATTTTATCTCTTTTTCGTGTTACTTTAACGAGTTATCATTAACGAATCATCGCGGTGCCTGCGTGTGAACCGATGTGACAACATCCATTTTGTCGCGGTTTACAAGACGCACGCACACCAACAGGTCATTAAAAAACGTCATGCGCGTGGTCAAGATAAGGCGAAAAGAGATGGAAAACCGAAATTTACGTGTCGTAAATGAAAGTTTTAAATGATTTTTCAACAAAATACTGGCAAACGCGACTCGGCAAACGCGACCTGGCATACGCAATAATTTTTCGACAAGCAGCTAACATTATTATTCTGGTTTCATATCATCATTGGAGTTTGCATCATGACCGTAGAACACACCCTGTCCATCATCAAGCCAGACGCCGTTGCCAAAAACCTGATCGGCAAAATTTACCAGCGTTTTGAAGATGCCGGACTGCGTATCATCGCTGCACGCATGGTGCACCTTTCTCGCGCCGAAGCAGAAGGCTTTTACGCTGTTCACCGCGAACGCCCTTTTTTCAAAGACCTGGTTGATTTCATGGTGTCAGGCCCGGTTATGGTGCAGGTACTGCGCGGTAAAAATGCCGTTCTCACCAACCGTGATCTGATGGGCGCCACTGACCCGAAAAAAGCAGCCCCTGGCACCATTCGCGCCGACTTTGCCGACAGCATCGACGCCAATGCCGTCCATGGTTCGGACTCGGCAGAAAATGCCACCGTCGAAATCGCCTATTTCTTCCCAGCGCTGAATGTCTATCCTCGCTGACCAGCAACGGGCATTCCATTATTAAACTGGTATTCCATTATTAAAATGTCTGCGACCAACCTGCTCGATTTTGATCTGGATGGATTAACCAACTGGTTTGCCAATCAGGGTGAGAAACCGTTTCGTGCCCGACAGGTCGCACGCTGGATTCATCAGGCCGGCGTATCCCGTTTTGACGACATGAGTGATCTGGCCAAGTCCTTGCGCGAAAAGCTGAACCGACTTGCTGTCGTTGAACCGCCCCGCATGCTGAGTGAGCAAATTGCCAGCGATGGCACGCGCAAGTGGTTGCTGGATGTTGGCAGTAAAAACGGGGTTGAAACAGTTTTCATTCCTGAAACCAACCGCGGTACGCTGTGTATATCTTCTCAGGTTGGTTGCGCATTGGACTGCAGTTTTTGCTCCACCGGAAAACAAGGCTTTAACCGTAACCTGTCAGTCGCTGAAATCATCGGCCAACTCTGGTGGGCAAACCACACGCTGACCAGCGATTCATCCGATGAGCGCCCGATAACCAATGTAGTCATGATGGGAATGGGTGAGCCATTAGCCAATTACCAGAACCTGATCCCTGCCCTGCGTCTGATGCTGGATGACCATGCGTGGGGATTATCGCGCCGGCGAGTCACCGTCAGCACCTCCGGATTGGTGCCGGCCATGGATCAGTTGCGTGAAGACTGTCCGGTTGCGCTCGCCGTATCTCTGCATGCTCCTAACGATGCCCTGCGCAACGAACTGGTTCCCATCAACCGCAAATATCCGTTGGCACAATTGATGGCCGCCTGCCAGCGTTATCTCGACCGCGCGCCGCGTGATTTCATTACTTTCGAATACATCATGCTGGCGGGCATCAATGATCAACCGGCGCACGCACGTGAACTCATCGAGTTGGTGCGAGACGTTCCCTGCAAATTCAACCTGATTCCATTCAACCCGTTTCCCGGCAGCGACTATCGGCGTTCAACAGCAGAAACGGTACAGCGTTTTCAATCGCTGCTCACCACTGCCGGACTGGTGGCAACTATCCGTAAAACCCGTGGTGACGATATCGACGCTGCCTGCGGTCAACTGGCAGGTCGCGTACAGGACAAAACCCGTCGCACCGTGCATAAACTGGAGAAAGTCGCATGAAATCACTTGGCCTGACATTCGCCACACTGACCCTGTTCTGCCTGTTACTGACCGGCTGCGCCAATCTCACCGCGCCCGCCGTCGCTTCACAAGACCCTGCGGACAACTATCACAACGTTCAACTGGAACGCGCACAAATCCATACCGAGTTAGCCGCTGGCTATTTTGAGCGGGGACAATATGCCATCGCTCTTGATGAAGCGCACAAGGCATTGGATGCCGACGAAAATTATGCCTCAGCATACGACATTCTGGGACTGATTTACATGGCGCTCAATGAAACCGGACCGGCACAGGAAAATTTTGACCGTGCGCTAAACCTGGCGCCCAACGAACCTGAAATTCACAACAATTACGGCTGGTTCTTGTGCAGTCAGAAACATTTCGATGCAGCAATGAAACAATTCAACATCGCCACCGCCAATCCCCTGTACAACAAACGGCAAAACTCCCTGACCAACGCCGGTTTGTGCGAAATCAATGCCGGGCACCCCCTCATTGCCGAAGGCTATCTGGAAAAATCCCTGCGTCGCGACAAGAATCAACCCAAAGCACAAGTTCCGCTGGCCGAAATCTACTATCGGCAAGGGCGCTACACCGAAGCAGAAATGCTGATCCATGACCTCAACAAGGACAATGCCAAACTGCTCTGGCTCGCCATCCGTATCGCGCACAAAACCAACAATGCCAATGCTGAAGCCAGCGCCAGCATGCTGCTGCGCAGCAACTTTCCTGACGCACCGGAAACCCGTCTGCTCAATCAGGGCAATTATGACTGACGAAATGAAAACCATTTCTTCCAACGTGACATCGGTCGATATACCGATCGACGTCGGGACACATTTGCGCGAAGCGCGGCAGCAGATCGGCATGAGTACCGCTGACGTCGCGCAACGCATCAAAATCAGTCCACGCCAAATCGAAGCACTGGAAAGCAACCACTTCGACGAACTGGGTTGGGCTTTCAGTCGCGGATTCGTACGCAGCTATGCCCGCTTGCTGAATCTGGATCCCGATGCACTTATCCGTGCATTACCCCACACGGCAAACAACGATAGCAAATTATCTGTCCATCACGAACACATCACGCTGGAAAAACCACATTCGTGGTTCCGCCTGACTTTTATCCTGATGGCACTGCTGATTCTGCTTCTGGCCCCCTGGATTGCCTATCACTGGTTATCTGCAACAGACGGCGGTATCCTGCGCCGCAACAACCTGCATCCTTCGCAATCCGCACCCGTTACGCCAACCGACACCCCGATCGTCACGTCAACCAGCGTGCCTGCTCATGCACCGGCCAACATAGTCACGCCACCCAATACAATGGTGATGTCCGACACGTCTTCAACGAAAATCCCTTCAGCGATCACGCAAGCCACCGCGCAAGAATCAGCAATGCCGGCACCGACCAGCGCACAAAAGAATCAACACCTTGAATTACAGTTCAGCGGCGATTCGTGGGTCGAAATTCGCGACGCACAAGGCCACAAACTCATGGCGAAAATGTATCATGCCGGCGATATGGCCAGTCTCGACAGCACTTCACAGCTATCCCTGGTAATCGGCAATGCTGCGCAGGTACATCTGACCGACAATCACCAACCCATTGATCTGGCTCCCCATACTGCCGTCAAGGTTGCCCGTTTGACCCTTCCCTGATACAACTGAACATTCCACTCATGCACAACAAGCTTTCACGTCACCCTACCCGAACCGTCATGGTGGGCAATGTCCCGGTTGGCGGCGATGCGCCGATTGTCGTCCAGTCCATGACCAACACTGACACAGCGGATATTGTCGGCACTACCACACAAATTCATGATCTGTGGCAGGCTGGTTCAGAACTGGTACGCATTACCGTCAACACCCAGGAAGCTGCCGAAGCGGTGCCCTATATCCGTGATGCCCTCGATCAACGTGGCTGCCCGGTGCCGCTTATCGGTGACTTTCACTTCAATGGCCACAAGTTGCTCACCGCCGTACCCGCCTGCGCCGCAGCACTTGCCAAATTCCGCATCAATCCCGGTAATGTCGGACGCGGTGCCAAACGTGATGAACAGTTTGCTACGCTGATAGACATTGCCTGCCGACACGATAAACCCGTGCGCATCGGCGTCAACTGGGGCAGTCTCGACCAGGAACATTTAGCCCGCGTCATGGACGAAAATGCCCGCCAACCCACACCACAACCGCCGGAATGGGTGATGCGTGAAGCGCTCATTACCTCTGCACTGGAATCAGCACACCGTGCCGAACAACTGGGACTTCCTGCCGACAAAATCATCCTGTCATGCAAGCTGTCCGGTGTTCAGGAACTCATCGATGCCTATCAGGAACTGGCGCGTCGCTGCAATTACGCCCTGCATCTGGGCTTGACTGAAGCGGGCATGGGCTCAAAGGGCATCGTCGCATCAACTGCAGCACTGGCCGTCCTGCTGCAACAAGGTATCGGCGACACCATCCGTATTTCACTAACGCCGGAACCTGGCGGTGAACGCCGTCAAGAAGTCATCGTGGCGCAAGAAATTCTGCAAACCATGGGATTACGTTCTTTTACGCCCATGGTCATCGCTTGTCCCGGTTGCGGGCGCACCACCAGTACTGTCTTCCAGCAACTCGCTCAAGATATCCAGCGCTACCTGCGCGACCAAATGCCGGTCTGGCGCAACCAGCATCCCGGCGTGGCAGCCATGCAGGTCGCCGTTATGGGTTGCGTGGTGAATGGGCCGGGCGAATCACGCCATGCCAATATCGGTATCAGCTTGCCCGGCACTGGTGAAGTTCCGGTAGCGCCCGTTTATGTTGATGGCGTCAAAACCGTCACCCTGAAAGGGGAACGAATTGCCGAAGAGTTCCAGCACATCGTAGAGCGCTATGTGCGGGAACATTATGTGCCGGGGCAAACCAGCCACAGCGATGCAAGCATGGATGATGCGCGCCACCAGACGCGCATCATCCCGATTCAATCAAAAAACCCATCATAAAATCAACAAGGTCAACAAGGCTAAACCATGTCGCAAGCATTACAGGCCGTCCGCGGGATGAACGACATCCTGCCCGATCAAACCCCTCGTTGGCAATGGCTGGAAACTCGCCTGCACGCATGGCTGGCAGCTTTCGGCTATCAGGAAATCCGCACACCCATCGTAGAACAGGCCGCCCTGTTCAGTCGCGCCATTGGCGAAGTCACCGACATCGTCGAAAAAGAAATGTATACCTTTACCGATGCGCTGAACGGCGAACAACTGGCTTTACGTCCGGAAGGTACCGCCGCCTGTGTGCGGGCAATCATCGAACACAGCCTGTTGTATCAGGGGCCACGCCGACTATGGTATCAAGGCGCCATGTTCCGCCACGAACGGCCACAAAAAGGCCGTTATCGCCAGTTTCATCAACTTGGTATCGAAGCCATGGGTTTTGCCGATGCCGAACTTGATGCCGAACATCTCGTCATGGCGGCTGACTTGTGGCAACGCTTGGGATTAAGCGACCTGACACTGGAAATCAATACATTAGGCGACAGCACGGCGCGTGCACGCCATCGCAGCAAGCTGATTGCTTATTTCACCGCCCACGAATCAGCACTGGATGAAGACGCCCGCCGGCGTCTGCACAGCAATCCATTACGCATTCTGGACAGCAAAAATCCTGCCATGCAAGCGATTGTCGAAGCTGCCCCCAAATTGATGGATGAAATTGATGATATCGCCATCGCGCACTTCGAAACCGTCCAGCGCATTCTCCGCGCACACGATATCGCCTTTACCATCAACCCACGACTGGTACGCGGTCTGGATTATTACAACCATACGGTTTTTGAATGGGTCAGTCACCAGCTTGGCGCTCAAGGCACGGTGTGTGCCGGTGGCCGTTATGATGGCCTGATGGCTCAAATGGGCGGTAAACCTGCACCGGCCTGCGGATTTGCCATTGGCCTTGAACGCCTGCTGCTGTTGTGCGAGATACAAGCCATTGACATGAAAACTCCGCCGACCGACGTATACATCGTTCATCAGGGCGAAGCCGCCCAACATCATGTCTGGCAAATTGCCCGCCAACTGCGGCAGGCAGGCATTTCCACGCTGCTACATTGTGGTGGCGGCAATTTCAAAGCGCAAATGAAAAAAGCGGACGCAAGCGGAGCCCGCTTTGCTGTTATCATCGGCGACAATGAAATCGCTGCGCAACAGATTACACTCAAGTCCCTGCGCCTGGATTTGCCTCAACAGGCATACTGTGCAGCAGACGCCATCCAGCACATCCTGACATTCCGGAGCTCGCAACCATGAACCATGACCTCAGTTTTGAAGAACAGGAACACATCGATCAACTCAAAACATTCTGGAAAAAATACGGTGATCTGCTGACCGGCATCGTTCTGGCTCTGGCAGCGAGTGCCGTCGGCTGGCAATGGTGGCAACACCGGCAACAACAAGAAGCCCTGCAAGCAGCGAGCCTGTACGCCACGCTGCAGGGCATGCAACAGGTCCAACAGATTTCGGCAGTCAACTCACTGGCCAACACATTGATTCAGCGTTATCCGAACAGCCCCTATACATCACGCAGCGCATTGATTGCGGCGGCAAGCGACGGCAGCAATATCGCCCGGAATCCGGCGCAATCAGCCGCACAAATCGCGACAGCCAAAAAAGACCTGCAATGGATTCTTGATCACAGCAAGGAAAACAGCATAAAAAATCTGGCCAGACTGCATCTGGCTGCTCTGCTGCTGGATCAGCACCAAGCCAAAGAAGCACTCGATTTACTCAATGCCGACCATGATAAACAGGCCACCGATTCCGATGCCGACCTGTATAATGACCTCAGGGGCGATATTTTCCTGTCACTTGGCAATCGTCAATCCGCTATCGGTGCGTGGCAGGCAGCGCTCAGCGAATTGCCGGCCAGCAGCCCTTATCGTCAAGTCGTCGAAATCAAATTAAATGCTATTGCCGGAACCGTCAAACCATGAAATTGCCACTCGCAGCATCCAGCCTATTACTCACACTGGCACTCAGCGCCTGCGCAAGCCTGAACCCCATGCACTGGTTCAGCGGTAAAAAACAGGTCGTTGCCAAACCTGCTCCGCTATTAGTCATCAAAAACCAGATCAATGTCGCCACGGTCTGGCATACCCGTCTGTCCGACAAAAAAACAGCCGCTTTCAGCCCGGCTGCCGTGCTGGACGCCATCTACATTGCCAGCAACCGTAATGAACTGGCGCGCATCAATCCGCAAAATGGCCAACGTGTCTGGAAAATAAAAACGCCCGCGAATCTTAGCGCTGGCGTTGGTGCTTCACTCGACAGCGAGTTTCTGGGCACCCAAAAAGGTGAACTGATTGCCTATGACGCCGGCGGCAAACAGCGTTGGAAAACCACACTCTCCAGTAGCATTGAAGGTCTGCCCAGGGCAGCTGACGGCATTTTGGTCGTACGCACTGGCGATGGCGACATCTATGGGCTTGATGCAGCGACCGGCGTGCAAAAATGGCGTTACCGCCACACCTTACCGTCACTTACCCTGCAAAGCCAGGCTGGTGTTGTTCTGTACAAAGGTGGCGTATTCGCAGGTTATGCGGGCGGTAAACTGCTTGCCCTGACACTGGACACCGGCAGCATAGGATGGGATGCCGAAGTATCCATTCCGCATGGCGCAACAGAAATCGAGCGTATCAACGACGTCACCAGCAATCCGGTCGTCAACGATCACGAAGCATGCGCTGTCAATTTTCAGGGGCGGCTTTCCTGTTTCGATGTCCACAGCGGCAACCAGCTCTGGGCCAAGGATATGTCCAGCACCAGCGGACTCGCCATGGATGACAACAACATTTATGTCAGCGACACGGAAGGCAATGTCTACGCCTTTGAAAGCGAACACGGCGTCAACCTGTGGAAACAAAGCGCGTTGCACCTGCGTCAGCTGACTGCGCCATGCCGTGTCGGTGACTATCTGGCCGTCGGCGATCTGCAAGGCTACATTCACTTCCTGTCTTTGGAAGATGGCCACTTTGTCGCCCGTATTGCCACGGATGGTTCTCCTATCCTCACCGCCCCCGTCCCATATCGCAATGGACTGCTGGTACAAACCGGCAAGGGCGGCTTGTATTTCATCAGCCTGTCATGAAACCGACCATCGTTCTGGTTGGTCGTCCCAATGTCGGCAAATCCACCTTATTCAATCAACTGACCAAAACCCGTGATGCGCTGGTGGCCAATTTACCGGGGCTCACCCGCGACCGCCATTACGGATTGGGCAAGCTGGGCGACAAACCCTATCTGGTCGTCGATACCGGCGGACTGGAACCCGTCGTCAAAGACGGCATCATGCATGAAATGGCGCGCCAGACCTTGCAAGCCATCGACGAAGCAGACGTTGTGCTATTCATGGTCGATGCCAGAACCGGTTGCACTGCACAGGATAAAATCATCGCCGACCGATTGCGTCAAGCTGCCTGTCCGGTGCATGTCGTGGTCAACAAAGCTGAAGGCATCCAACACGACATTGCTGCCGCCGAATTTTATGAACTGGGACTGGGCACGCCTCTGACCATTTCAGCCAGCCACAACGAAGGCCTGAACGAACTGGTCGATGTCGCATTGGCGCATTTACCCGAACAGGTGGCGGAACCTGAACCCGAACATCCCAAGATTGCACTGGTCGGACGTCCCAACGTGGGCAAGTCTACCCTGGTCAACACCTTGCTCGGCGAAGAACGCGTCATCGCTTTCGATCAACCCGGCACCACACGCGATAGCATTTATATCGATTTTGAACGCCAAGGTCACCATTACACTCTCATCGATACCGCCGGTGTACGCAAACGCGGCAAGGTTTTTGAAGCCATCGAAAAGTTTTCCGTCATCAAAACCCTGCAAGCCATTGCTGATGCCAATGTCGTGGTATTAGTCCTCGACGCCCACGCCGACATCGGCGAACAAGATGCGCATCTGGCCGGCTTCATTCTCGAGGCAGGGCGCGCATTGGTCATTGCTGTCAACAAATGGGATGGCATGAGCGACTATGAACGCGATCACATCAAACGGGAAATTGCCCGCAAACTGCAATTCCTCGAATTTGCCCGTTTCCATTATATTTCAGCACTGCATGGCAGTGGTCTCACCGGCCTGCTACGCTCGGTCGACGAAGCCTACAAGGCAGCCATGGCCAAACTGCCCACGCCACTGCTGACACGGGTACTCATCGATGCCGTTGCTGCGCACCAACCACCATTCACCGGCGCTTTCCGCCCCAAATTACGTTACGCGCATCAGGGAGGAATGAATCCGCCACTCATCGTTATCCACGGCAATGCGCTGGATCAAATTGCTCAAAGCTACCGCCGTTATCTGGAAGGCGTTTTCCTGCGCGCCTTCCAGCTGCATGGCACCCCGCTCAAAGTGCAATTCAATGTCAGCCACAATCCTTACGCAGAAAAAAAACCTGTCCGGGAAACAGTTTCCGAAACCCGCGCCAAGAAACGGCGTGTTTTTCCGGTTCGCGCGAGCAAGCGAGCAGTACCGAAACGCACACCCTCAAAATGAGATTTTACCTGCCACCAACCAGAAAAGCATCAGCCATCCACCATAACCCGCAACACTGCTCATGGCGGAGTAAATCAGCGCTTCCCTAAAGATTATGCCGACATAACCCCTGCAATCAATGTCTGCAACTCACCTGCCTCATACATCTCCTTCATGATGTCCGAGCCGCCGACAAACTCGCCTTTGACATACAGTTGCGGAATGGTCGGCCAATTGGCATATTCCTTGATACCCTGACGAATTTCCGGTTCGGCCAACACGTTCACCGTAAACAGATCCTTGACACCACTAGACTTGAGTAACTGCACGGCATTGGCAGAAAAACCACATTGCGGAAACTGAGGCGTACCCTTCATATACAACACCACAGCATGTCCTGTCACTTGTTCGCGAATCTTATCCTGTGCACTCATACCGCTCTCCATTCGTTTAATGACAATACCTGATAAATTTCATCGGGTATGATACGCTGCAGATAGCCGGCACGTCAACCGTTGCACTGTTCCGGATTTACAATCAGCCAGTGTTCAAATCACAACGCCCCGTTGCAACGTCTCACATAAAAATCCGGATGAAAACAAACACGCCGTCAGCGTTTATCTGCTACAAAACGCAAGACGGCGCTATTAATGCAATAACGCTGCCCCGTGGGTGGTGGGCCGTCATCAAACACATGCCCCAAATGTATGCCGGAACTGGCACTCAATACTTCCACCCGATGCATGCCATGGCTATCATCTTCACGCAAGACCAATGCGCCCGGAACCGGAGCAAAAAAACTCGGCCAACCGCTGCGGCTGTCAAATTTGGCATCACTACGAAACAATGGTTGCCCGGTCACAGCGTCGACATACGTTCCAGGTTGATGGTTATCCAGAAATGACCCGGTAAATGCGGGCTCCGTGCCACCATGCAAAGCGATTTCCCGTTGCTCGGGCGTCAATATTTCCTCCCCTATCCAGCGCCAGAAACGGGGAACATCGCCATCATAACCGGTATAACGGCTGATTTCCTGTCCCTGTTCAAACAACACGATTGTTGGTGTTGCCCATAATGCCGATTTCAACTTCCATCCCGTCGGTGGTTGGGCAGACAGGCTTGTCATGACAGGAACACTGGCACGCCAATGTGACAACATATCATGTGCAAACTGACGGCAATAAGGGCAATCCTCCCCTTCAAACACAACCAGCTGCCGTGCCTGATTCAATTGTCGACCATCCAACGCAGGCACAGGCGCGCTATACCGATATGTCACGTCGCCCGGAAACGCCACCCCCGTCCCACCCAAGCCACAATATCCATCCGGATGCTTTTGCAGGTATTTCTGATGCCAATTTTCCGCTGGATAAAACCGTTGCAACGGAACAATTTCAGTGGTGATTTTGCCATAGCCTGCACGAGTCAGCGCCATCTGGTATGTTTGCCTGGTTTCTTCTGCCACCAAACGTTGATCAGGTGAATCATACAAAATGATGCTCCGGTAATTGGCGCCGACGTCGTTTCCCTGACGGTTACCTTGCGTCGGATCATGATTCTCCCAAAATGCCGCCAAAATATGGCGCAAACTCGTTCGCGCCGGGTCAAACGTCACCTTTACCACTTCAGCATGCACCGCCTCGGCATGGGTCGAGGCGACGTAGCGTCGGGCTTCAGCCAATACCGATTCATAATTGGGCGCAACACCCACCCCACCCGCATAACCAACCTCCGTGGATATTACCCCGGGTTGCTCATCCATACGTTTTTCAGCGCCCCAAAAACACCCCATCCCCAAAACGATGGATTCTGTCTGCGGGACTGCTTGAATGTTACCCGCTATCGCGTATTGATCCAGCATCAATATTCCCCACAACAAATAGCACCACGGTTTCATGTTTATTGCTCCGGCGCGAACTGAACATCACCCACCAGAGGTGAGACATTTTTTTACCCGAAAAGTGGCCAAACCCATGATAAGCCCGGATCAGATACAATATGCAGAATAACTGACACAAAACTTGCAACTTTTCACCAGCTCGGTTAGTCTTACCGGCATTGATGGTTCACCACAAGGAAACAATATGCCTTACGATTACCCCTACGTCAACACGGCAACCGCCCCGGTTGCCGAACAACAAAAAGTCATGCGCAACACATGGATGATGCTCGGGATCACCATGATTCCGACTGTCATCGGAGCGAACATGGGCGTTCACATGAACTTCCTGTTCATGGCCCAGCATCCGCTCCTGTCATCGCTGCTCATGCTCGCTGCCATGTTCGGCCTGTTCATGGGCATCGCAGCCAACCGTAACAACAGCATGGGCGTCGTACTGTTGCTAGGCGTTACTTTTCTGCTGGGACTCATGCTCGGACCAATTCTGCAAGTCGCGTTACACATGAGCAATGGCGCGCAACTGATTGGCATGGCAGCCGGTGGTACCGGTGCGATATTGCTCACCATGTCTACCATTGCAATTGTCAGCAAAAAAGATTTCAGCTTTTTGGGTCAGTTCCTGATGGTCGGACTGGTGATGCTGATACTGGCATCGATTGCCAACATCTTCTTTCAGGTACCTGCCGCATCATTGGCGATTTCTGCCATTGCCATCATGGTATTTTCCGGTTTCCTGCTGTTTGATGTCAGCCGTGTCGTTCGTGGCGGCGAAACCAATTACATCATGGCCACACTATCCATTTATCTGGATGTATACAACATTTTTGTCAATCTGCTCAACCTGTTAATGGCACTGTCCGGCAACGAGCGACGTTAACCGGAGTGTTCCATGGCGTCGTGCGATGATCGCGCACAACGCGACGGTTGAGATGTCACACTCGTCCCCGGCCTTCAGGCCGGGGTTTCGGACCAAAAAAGAAACAGGATGAACACAACTCACTGCCGTGGATGCCGGATATTGTCCGGTAAGCCCGCAGTCGAAAAATTGCTGCGCCATGGATTGATGTCTAATCCACCGCGCCGGGTGTAGCGCGCATGCACGGATAGACGCATCGGTTGGCACGCATGCAAGATGTCCATGAAAATCTGTTCGACGCACTGCTCATGAAACGCCTGGTGCCGACGATAACCAATCAGGTAACGTAACAAACCAGCTTCGTCAATCGGACTGCCGTGGTAGTGAATCTGTACGCTGGCCCAATCGGGTTGCCCCGTTACCGGACAATTGGACTTCAGCAACCGGGAGACAAGCGTCTGCTCTATCGGTGGCTCACCTGCTACCGTTCTCAACAGCCTCACGCCGTCATCATCAGGATGTATCTGCACGTCAAGCCGGTCAAGCAACAAACCGGGCAACTCAGTCATCGCTTCTCCTTCAAGAGAAGCCGGGTGGCGCATCCGCACTTGCACCGCAGCACCTGCCACACGAGACAAATCGGTGGCTATTTGTTGTCGCACTGCCTCCATATCTGGCATGTTCTTCTGACTGTAAGCATTCAGATACAGCTTGAGCGATTTGGATTCAATCATGAAAGGGGATTCCGCCGGGAATATCAGCGTTGCCAGCGCGAGCTCCGGCTTGCCACGCATATTCAGCCAAGACAACTCATACGCATTCCAGACATCCGCGCCAAGAAAAGGCAACGCAACGCCCACACCAATTTCAACGCGCAACGGCGCCCTTGCCAAGGCAAACAAAATACTGGCATCACGGTTAGCGGCATAATCTACCGCTTGCCCCAACAAACATTCTCCCGACTCAACCATCCAGCGTACTCACTGCGTAGGGCAATTCCTGCCATGTCACCTGTTCACCATCGGGAGAGCGCAAGTGCAACGCATGGCCAACACAACTCACCTGCACCACCGCCAGCGCGTCCCAGCCGCCACTTGCCGCCGACCTTGCCTGCACAATCATCCCGCTGGCCTGATCGCCCATCTCGGGGCTAAACAGGCTCTCGCCCGCCGCCATCGACTCTGTGGCGTGAATACGGTACATGCGACGCTTCAATTTTCCCAGATATTGACTACGGGCGACAATTTCCTGCCCGGTATAACAACCTTTTTTGAAATCCACTGCGCCAATAAGGTCAAAATTCACCATTTGCGGTACAAACTGTTCTTGTGTGGCAGGTAATATCACGGGCACGCCCGCTACAATATCCAAGCCGACCCACTCGTCAATCGAAAGCGCCATCGCAGCTGCTGCCAGGGTGGTCGCCACGGCTTCACACCGAGACAATGGCACCATCAGTTCATAACGATCATCAGCAAGTCGCAACACCATTAACCCAGACGTTTCACGCATTGCCATGTTTTGGACAGGCAGTTCAACCAATTGACCAACCAGTGTAGCGGCACCCGCACCCACCACACCAAACCGTTGCCATTCAGCCACGACATTCACCAATTTTGCCTTCGAGCGCAACACATACATCGACAAACGTTTCTGGATGCTCTCCTGCAAGGTTTGCGGCAACTGGATAAATATGGTAGTACCGGACTGCCAAAGCAGAAAACTCGCCAGCAAACGTCCCTTGGGCGTACACATACCACTGTACTGCACTCGCCCGGAGGCCAATTGACGTACGTCGCTGGTTAATTGTCCCTGCAAAAATGTGATTGCATCATCACCCGAAACGGCGATCAACCCCAATACCGACAAATCAACATATCCTGCATCCAACGCTGTCGCCATCATTTTACCTACCATGAAATTGTTTTGATGCGGATATTGTACGCCAAAAACAAAAAGCCGACTCAAAGAGTCGGCTTTTCTTGCCACAAAAACAGCTGATTAGTTGCTGCCAGCAGGAGCAGCTGGAGCGGCAGGAGCGGCAGGAGCAGCAGCTGGAGCAGCGCCGGCATCAGCAGGAGCGGCTGGAGCAGCGCCGGCAGCAGGAGCGGCGGCTGGAGCAGCAGAGTTGTCAGCAGCAGGAGCGGCTGGAGCAGCAGGAGCGGCGGCTGGAGCAGCAGGAGCAGCAGCTGGAGCAGCAGGAGCAGCAGCGGAGTTGTCAGCAGCAGGAGCAGAAGCATCAGGAGCGGGAGCTTCGTCTTTTTTGCCACAAGCAGTCAAAGACAAAGCCATCAGAGCGGCGATCAGCAAGGAACGGGTCATTTATGTATCTCCAAATATTCAAAAAAACAGTCTTAGGTAAACTTGCACACGCCAGAACGATAGCGCAAGTCTGGACGAAACGAAACCAAAATTTTCGCTCGTGCCGAAATTATACGCAAAAAAACGAGTTTGTGTGAGCCTATCATCATATTTTTCACAGAAAACACACGCCACGACATGTTAGAATACCACCCTGTAACTCAGCCGCTGTATTTTAAACGGCTTTTTCGACATTCAACAGCAGGAACGATACATCATGTTCAAACACCAGGACACCATCGCCGCAACCGATCCAGCCATCTGGCAAGCCATTACCCATGAGCGCCAGCGTCAGGAAGATCACATCGAACTGATCGCATCGGAAAACTACACCAGCCCCGCCGTCATGGAAGCCCAAGGTTCCATACTGACAAACAAATATGCCGAAGGCTATCCTGGCAAACGGTATTATGGCGGCTGTGAATATGTCGATGTCATCGAACAACTGGCGATTGACCGTGCCCGAGCCTTGTTTGGTGCAGAATATGTGAATGTACAACCTCATTCCGGCTCACAGGCCAATGCCGCAGTATATTTATCGGTGCTCAAACCCGGCGACACCATTCTCGGCATGTCGCTTGCCCATGGCGGACACCTCACCCATGGTGCCTCAGTCAATTTTTCCGGCAAACTGTTCAACGCCATCACGTATGGCTTGCATCCGGAAACCGAAATCATCGATTACGACGAAGTCGCCCGATTGGCGCAAGAACACAAACCAAAAATGATCGTCGCCGGTGCTTCAGCCTATGCTCTGGTCATCGACTGGCAGCGTTTTCGTGACATCGCCGACAGTGTAGGCGCCTATCTGTTTGTGGACATGGCGCATTACGCCGGCCTGATTGCGGCAGGCGAGTACCCCAGCCCGGTCGGTATCGCCGATTTTGTCACCACGACCACGCATAAAACACTGCGTGGTCCTCGTGGCGGCTTGATTCTGTCTCGCAATGAATTTGAAAAACAGCTCAATTCCACCATTTTCCCCGGCACACAGGGCGGCCCCTTGATGCACGTCATCGCCGCCAAGGCCATTGTCTTGGCCGAAGCCATGCGCGATGACTTCAAAGCCAGCCAGAAACAAGTCATCGCCAATGCACGCATCATGGTGGATATTCTGCAACAGCGCGGCTTGCGCATTGTGTCCGGCCGCACGGACTCGCATTTATTCCTGGTCGATCTGCGCCCCAAAAATCTGACTGGCAAAGAGGCCGAAGCCGCTTTGGGTCTGGCGCACATCACCGTCAATAAAAACGCCATCCCGAATGATCCACAAAAACCGTTTGTCACCTCTGGCATTCGCATCGGCACTCCGGCCATGACCACGCGCGGATTCGGCGCCAACGAAGCACATCGGCTTGCCCATCTGATTGCCGATGTGCTGGATGCTCCGCAAGATGCTGCGGTCACCCGCAACACCATTGCCGCAGTACAAAAATTGTGCGCTGATTTTCCTGTGTACGGTTGATGACGATTGTTGATGATAATTTGATGATAATTAATGACGGTTGATATCTCATGAAATGCCCCTTTTGCGGTACGTTGGACACACAAGTCATCGATTCGCGGGTTTCCGAATCCGGTGACTCCATCCGCCGCAGAAGGCGTTGCACCGTCTGTGACAAACGTTTTACCACGTATGAAACCAGCGACCTGCGCCTGCCCCAAGTCGTCAAATCCAATGGTAACCGGGAAGAATTTTCCAACGAAAAACTACGCGAGGGTTTCACACGCGCGCTGCACAAGCGACCGGTTCCAACGGAATATGTCGATAAAGCCATTCATGGCGTCATCCGACAAATCCTGTCGTTGGGTGAACGCGAACTACCTTCGCGACAGATAGGCGAAATCGTCATGAACGCCTTGAAACCTTT
>JAJYHV010000002.1 GCA_021790515.1 Pseudomonadota bacterium | reverse complement strand
AAGCGCTGATTCATTCCCACACGGTCGCGACGGTGGCTTGGCGGGTGGGAACGGACACCGCAACATCTGCCAACTCCTGTTCCCTCCGGCAGGTTCCTTCTGACAGGCTTGCCCGCGTTATGTTTCTCCCCAACGCGGCAACAGATTGTGTGGTATTTGCAGGTGATCCAGCAAACGTGCCACGATATAGTCGACCAAATCTTGTATGGATTGCGGTCGATGGTAAAATCCGGGATTGGGCGGCACAATCAAGACACCCATGCGCGCCAGTTTCAGCATGTTTTCCAGATGCAGTACTGAGTAAGGTGTTTCGCGTGGCACCAGAATGAGCAGTTTGCGCTCTTTGAGACAGACATCAGCCGCGCGCTCGATGAGATTGTCAGACAAACCTTGTGCAATAGCCGCCAGACTTCCCATGCTGCATGGACAAATGATCATGGCGTCGGCTGGATTGGAGCCAGATGCGACTGGCGCGAACCAGGCTTCCCGTCCAAATACCCGCACGGTTCCAGGGAGTGCGGCGTATTGTTCGCACAGTTGTGTTTGTAACGCGTTCGGGTTGGTCGGTATGAGCCAGTCCATTTCCTGCTTGGCGACGATTTGTGCCGCGCTGGATACCAGAAGGTTGACTTGTGCTCCCGCCAGCAGGAGTTGCTCCAGTAAACGTACGCCATAGGGCATGCCGGATGCGCCGGTCCAGGCCAGCGTGATGTTACGCGTCGGCAAGATGTTCCTCCCGCCACCAGCGTTCCGCCAATATCCCGTTGACCAATCCGGCCAGCCAGGCCAACGCAAAAAAGAGTGGGCTGAGCGCCCAGACGGGCGTCTGTGGCATCAGCCAAAATGAAACGACGGTCAATTGGGCGGCGGTATGGGAAAAAGCAGCGGCAATGCTAAGACCGGTCATACCCAGCCAGCGTTTTGGTATGCGGTACAGCATGGTCAGCATCAATAGGCTTGCCGATGCACCGGCGCAACTCAATACAAAGCCTGGGGTAAGAAAACTACCCAGCAACAGACTACCGGCCACGATGCGCAAGCCGGAAACCCAGACGGCTGGCATCAAACCATGGCGCCGCAAGACGAGCAGGGTCACAATGTTGGCCAATCCCGGCTTGATACCCGGAATGGGGGAAGGCAAGGCGGATTCTGCCCACATCAGCGAGACGGCCAACGCTGCCATCCACGCCAGATTGGCGTCCTGTTCGGTCACATCAATAGTCCAGGCTGTCATAGGGTCGTGTCGTTCCTGTGATTTCCAGACTGATTCGATTGGGCAGGCAGATGGCGACGTCACCCGCGTGGGTTATCCAGCCCTGTCGTACGCACAATTGGCGAGGACCAGGGTCACTCAATACACGCGCCTGTCTGTTCTTCAGCTCAATGCGTGTGATACCCAAGGGACCAGGTACATCAATGATTCTGTTTTGTGTCAGCGGCGCATTCAGAAATACAGCGCCATTCTGGTGAATGAGCAAGCGTTCGCCCGGTGTTGTTTGCCACCAGTAATGCAGCATCAGTGTGGCCACGACACTGATGCTTGCCAGCAGAATCAGCCAGTCACCCGCGCGTAGTAGTGGATTCACGACAATTCCCGATGTCGGACCAGTGCTTGTTCATGTCCGGAAAAGGCTCGCGCCAGTTGTTCACACATGTAGACTGAACGATGCTGCCCGCCGGTACAGCCAATCGCTACGGTCAGGTAGGCACGGTGGTCGCGAACAAAACAGGGTAGCCATTTTTCAACGTGGTGATGAATGTCGGACAGCATTTCCGCTACTTCCGGAATGGCTTGCAGGAAGGCAATGACTTCGGCATCTTTACCGGTCAACGGGCGCAGGCGCGCATCATAATGCGGGTTGGGCAGACAGCGGACGTCAAACACCATGTCGGCATCCAGCGGAACGCCGTGCTTGAAACCAAAAGATGCGAACATGAGGGTCAGGCGCGCGCTCTTCAGTGCGATGAAATCTTTTATCCAGCCTTGTAGCGTGCTTACGGAGATGCCGCTGGTATCCAGACGATGGGCCAGTTCGGCAACGGGTTCCAGCAGACTGCGTTCAAAGGCGATGGCTTCGGGCAGGGCTCGTTCCGCATTGCTCAACGGATGTTTGCGCCGTGTTTCTGAAAAGCGGCGCACCAAGGTGTCGGAGTTGGCTTCCAGAAACAGCAGGCGTACGTCGATGTGTGCGCGCAGGCGGGAGATGAGCGCCGGCAACTGTTGCCAGGAATCGCGGCTGCGACCGTCGATGCTGATAGCAACCTGATAATCACCATTCGTGGCCAGTACGTGCAATGTGTTTTCAAGCAGGGCCGCCGGCAGATTGTCCACACAGTAGTAGCCGGCGTCTTCCAGTACGCGCAGGGCGATGCTTTTGCCAGACCCCGACAGGCCGCTGACAAGAACCAGTTGCAGTTTGGGGTTGATGTTTTCCATCGTTATTGATCGGTTGCCATCAACGCACGTTGGCGGGCAACAAATTCGTCCACGCTGTTCACTCCGCGCTGGCGTAACATGTGGTTTCTGGTCGCAACTTCCACCAGCACGGCGAGGCTGCGACCGGCAGCCACGGGCACGAAGACTTTGGGAATCTGTACGCCCAGAATGGTTTCACTGGTTTCCGGCATATCCAGGCGCGACGGGTTGCGCGCAGCCAGTTCATCGAAAGGGGTGAGGTGCACGATCAGTTTCAGGTTTTTTTTCAGTTTGATGGCCAACTCGCCAAACAGCGCGCGCACGTTCAGGATGCCCAGTCCGCGTACTTCGAGAAAATCCTGCAGCAGCGAAGGCGATTGTGCGCTGAGGATATCGGGCGCCAGTTTGAATACATCGACGACGTCATCAGCGACCAGTCGGTGGCCACGGGTCAGAAGTTCCAGCGCCAGTTCGCTTTTGCCGACGGCAGGCTCGCCGGTCAGCATGACGCCAATGCCATTGACTTCCATCATCACGCCATGCACGCTGGTGGTTTCTGCCAGCGCCCGAGTCAGATAATGCGACAGCAGCGACATGAGTTCCGGGCTGGGTTGCGGAGAAGCCAGCAAGGGCGTTCCGGTACGTTCAGAGGCATCCAGCAGCAGTTGCGGTACGGGTTCGCCGTTGGAGACGATGACCGCGGCGAGTTCCGTCGAGTAGAGATTGTCGACTGCTTGCGCCATGTTTTTGGGCGAGAGTCCGGCCAGATAATCCATTTCTGCGCAGCCGAGCACTTGTACCCGGTTGGGGTGCACGAAATTAAGGTGTCCCACCAGCGCCAGCGATGGTTTTTGTACCGTATCGCTCATCAGGTTTTTATGGGCGCCGGTCTGGCCGGATACCCAACGCAGGGTGAGGGGGTCTTTCAGATCATCGAATAATTGCCTGACGGTAATGGCTGGTATCATGAACCGCTCCAGGCGCGCCATTGTTGCAGGAGTGTCAGAATTTCCATGCTGTCCCTACCTTTGATTAAACGCTCGCGCAATATTGTATCACCGAACATCTGTGCAATTTCGCTTAACAATTGCAAATGCTCATCGGTTGCCCGTGTTGGGACGAACAGGAAAAACAGCAGATTGACCGGGTGATCGTCGGGTGCGTCGAAGTCAATGGGCGGATTCAGACGCACCAGCGCGCCGTGCGCAACCTGGATCCCTTTGATTCGGCCATGGGGCACGGCCAAGCCATGTCCCAGGCCGGTTGATCCCATTTGCTCCCGTTCCAGCAGGCTTTTGGCGATGACATGGGCATTGACGCCCATGTCTGTTGCCAGCAGCACAGCCAACTGGTCGAACAACGCATATTTATCGCTGACATTGATGTCAAGCAATATGCGTTTCGGGTTCAGTAGCGCGGCAATCTGGTTCACGGGTTATTCGTCAGCAAGATTTTGATGTTTGACGCCGCCGCCATTGTGGTGGAGGGAATGATTGTTTTTCTCTTTGTGTTTCACAATCTGCCGATCCAGTTTGTCCGCCAGACTATCGATGGCAGCGTACATGTCAGTATCTTCTGCCTGCACGAAAATGTCTTTTCCACTCAGATGAACATTGGCCTCCACGCTATGTTTGAGTTTTTCGACTGTCAGGATAACGCCGATGTCGATGACATTTTCTGCATGACGTTTGATGCGTTCCATTTTGGAAGTCACATAATCGTGAATGGCTGGCGTGATCTCAAGATGGTGTCCGGTAATGGTCAGGTTCATGATGCTTTCCTTTTTGCTGGTTAGGTCTCGTTCATGTCTTGCACTGACGAGTTGTTATAGCGCCTTGCGCTGGTTGGCGGGCGGAATTTGCAGGGCTTCCCGGTATTTTGCGATGGTGCGGCGCGCCACCACAATGCCCTGCTGGCCGAGAAGCTCTGCGATTTGCCCGTCGGATAAGGGTTTTTTTGTATTTTCTGCGCTTACCATCTGTTTGATGAGTGCGCGGATGGCGGTGGCGGAACACGCTCCGCCTGCTTCGGTGTTGACATGGCTGCCAAAGAAATATTTTAGTTCAAAGATACCACGAGGCGTCATCATGAACTTTTGTGTGGTGACGCGCGATACGGTAGATTCGTGTAATTCAACTTCATCGGCGATTTCTCGTAGTACCAATGGGCGCATGGCGACTTCGCCATGCTCAAGAAAGTTGCGTTGTCGGGCAACGATACATTGAGAAACACGCAAAATCGTGTCGAAACGCTGAGAAATATTTTTGATGAGCCAACGCGCTTCTTGCAACTGTCCGGCAATTTGCCCGCCATCGCGGTTGCGTCCGAGGATGTCGGCATACATCTGGTTGACACGTAACCGTGGCATGGCGTCTTGATTGAGCCGGGTCATCCAGTTGTTTTTGACTTTTTCTACGATCACATCGGGTATGATATAACGTGTTTCATTGCTGGCAAAATGTTCGCCAGGGTGTGGATTCAGCTGCATGATGAGGGTATGTGCCGCACGCAGCAGATCATCATCGCAGCGCAGGCGTCGTTTGATGCCGCTGTAATCGCGATTGGCCAGCGCGGGCAGTTCTTGCGCCAGAATTTTGCGCGCGAGCTCGGTGGCGGCACCCTGTTGAGGCAGCGCGGCCAGTTGCAGGAGCAGGCATTCCGCCGGTGTGCGTGCGCCGACGCCGGTCGGGTCGAGTTGTTGCAGGTATTTCAGGGCAATCTGCAGATCATCGGCGTCGATGGCCAGGTCTTCGGGCAGCATGGCTGAAATATCTTCCAGCGTTTGTGTCAGATAGCCATTTTCGTCCAGTGCTTCAATCAGGAGGGTGACCAGTTGTCGGTCGCGCAGGCTCGTCTGACTCAGGTTAAGTTGCCAGAGCAGGTGTTCGCGCAGTGTGGTGGAATGTTGTGCAGTTTGTGGTTCGAAGTTTTCGTCGTCGTCTTGTCCCGCGCCATGACTGGCATCGAGCCAGGTCAGTTCATCGCCCGCCATGAGTTCGCGATCGCTGGCTTCTGCAGGCTCTTTGGTGACGGTGGTGACATTATCGGGCGGTGGAGTGGCGACGGGAGCTTCATCAATCGGTTCCTCGCGTTCGAGCAAAGGGTTGGCTTCCAGTATGGCGGACACTTCCTGATCCAGTTCCAGTGTGGACATTTGTAACAAACGGATGGCCTGCTGCAATTGTGGCGTCAGCGTGAGTTGTTGCGAGAGCTTGAGTTGCAGTCCTTGCTTCATGGTTATTGCTTCATGGCTATGTGTTTCATGGCTATATGTTTCATGGCTATGTGTTTCATGGTCATCATTATCATGATCATAAACGGAAATGCTCGCCAAGATATACTTGCCGAACGGCTTCGTTGTTCACGATGACATCTGGTTTTCCATCCGCCAGTACCGTTCCATCGCTGATGATATAGGCGCGGTCGCAAATGCCGAGTGTTTCCCGTACATTGTGGTCGGTAATCAGAACGCCAATATCCCGTTCGGTCAAAAAACGGATGAGCTTCTGGATGTCCATCACGGCAATCGGATCAATACCGGCGAAAGGTTCGTCCAGCAAAATGAAGCGAGGGTTCATTGCCAGCGCACGGGCAATTTCAACACGTCGCCGCTCGCCGCCGGATAAACTGACGGCGTCAGCATCGGCCAGGTGTCCGATGTTGAGATCCGTCAGCAGGTTTTGCAGATGCATTTCGATTTGTTCTTCATCGTAATTCCTGAGTTCCAGGATGGCGGTGATGTTTTGTGCCACCGTCAGCTTACGGAAAATGGAGGCTTCCTGTGGTAAGTAGCTCAGGCCGAGCGCGGCGCGGCGATGAATGGGTAGAACATCCAGATTGTGTCCGTCCAGAAAGATGCTGCCGCCATCGAGTTTCAGTAAACCCACCAGCAGGTAAAAACAGGTGGTTTTGCCCGCGCCGTTGGGGCCGAGCAGACCCACTACTTCGCCACTGTTTACCCGAATGGAAACGTCCTTTACGACCAGTCGTTTGCGGTAGCTCTTTTTTAGATGTTCAGCGTAGAGTTCACTCATGGTTGTCAGGAAGCGTGGACAGGGATTGGCTGCTGCCGAGTGGAAGCGGGCTTGCCGGTGTCGGTGTGGCGGTTTTCGGGAAAATGGCAGTGCGGACACGGTGTGGCGGCTGCCCAGCGCCTGCCGGCTCGCTCTTTGCCTCGAATTGTTGTGTGACGGTGTTATAAATCATTGAATTGGCGTGCATTTCATTTGTGCCACGCTTGATTTTGGCATGGCCGGTGAGCAAGACGGTGTTTTTCTGGTTGTCCATATCGATACGGTCTGCCCAGCCTTCCAGATATTCATCCGAGTTGTCTTGCTTTTGTCGAAAATAGGCGGGTGACCCAAATGCTGTGCCGGAGCCATATCCCTGCGCATCTTGATGGGCGATGAGTTTGCTGGCACGCACCAGCAACGTGCCCTGTTGCAGGACGACATCGCCTTGGTAGACGCTGGTTTTGTGCAAGTCGTCCATCTGTACGCTATCGGCTTCGATGTTGACTGGTTTGCTGCGGTCGGCCTGTTCGGCCTGCGCGTGAATAATCCATAAACTGCCGCATAGCACGAGAAACAGGAACCATGTTTTAACGTGAAACGTCATAGTGTGCCTTTACCTTGTGTTTCAAATCCAGCCATTGTGAACGGTTATTCATTGTAAACCCAACCGCCGTTAAATGAATCAGTTTTCCGACCACCAATACGGGATCGGGAGTGTAGAGCACCTGCTGGTCAGGGAAGGCTTCCAGAAAAGAGGTGGTCAGTGTAATGGGACCCTGTTTGTCATGCACATCGCGTACGACGACGACGTGCCCCATGAAATTCACTTGCTTGGCTTTCGATGTGGCAAAAGCGCGGTCGGCACGTACCGTGAGCGTACCTTGTGTGGCATCCTGCGCGACCAGGACAGGCAGCGTCAGATCAGTGGTGTCATCTCCGGGGAAATGCTCGGCAAAGTCTGCCCACAGGGTATATTGTTTTTGTCCTTGCACGTCGGTACGGGTCATCTTCAGATGGCGTACCATGTAATCGGCTGTGTGAGCGGCGGGTAGCCAGGGCCCGATTGGCTGTTGTGTCTGCACGACGTATTCCAGCCACAGGCTGGCTGCGGCGAGTACCGACAGCAACAAGAGCAGAAATCCGTAGAAGGGACGGTTGGTCATGATGGACTATGACAGATAATGTGCGAGCAGCGTTTCAAACGTACCTTGTGCTCGCATGATGAATTCGCAGGCGTCGCGCACTGCGCCCATGCCACCGGATCGGCCAGTGATGAAGTGCGCCCGTTCGCGTACCTCCGGTACGGCATCAGGGACAGTAATGGCGAGCCCGCAACGCAGCATGGCGGGCAAGTCGACGATATCATCGCCCATGAATGCTGTTTTTTCAGCAGAAAGCCCCACCTGTTGCAGCAAATCCTGATAAGCCTGTTTTTTGTCGCTGACGCCCTGATAGACCAGTTTGATTCCCAGGTTGCGTGCCCGATGCGTCACGAGTTGCGAGGTACGGCCGGTGATGATGGCAAGCTCGATGCCGGTTTGTTGCAGCATCTTCAGCCCATGCCCATCGAGTGAATGGAAGGATTTGTATTCTTCGCCATTATCGCCATAATATAAACGGCCATCCGTCATGACACCATCTACATCAAAGATGACGAGTTGAATGGGTACGGCACGAGGCAGGGCAGGGTGTTCGTTCCAGTGCATTACACGACTCCTGCGCGCAACAGATCCAGCATGTTCAATGCGCCTACCAGTGTTCCTTGCGCATCGGTTACCAGTAATCCATTGATATTGTGGGTTTGTAAAATTTCTACGGCTTCGGCGGCCAGTTTTTCTGGTTGAATGCAGCGTGGCTGCGGCGTCATGAAATCGCTGACGCGCAAGGTGCGTACATCGAGCGATTTTTCCAGCACGCGCCGTAAATCGCCGTCGGTAAAAATACCGAGTACCTGGCGCGTATCGTTGACGATGGCGGTCATGCCCAGCCGTTTGCGGGTCATTTCCAGCAACGCCTGCGGCAACAGCGCATCTGCGCTGACCATGGGCAGTTTGTCGCCCTGATGCATGACATCGCGAACATGCAGTAACAAACGGCGGCCCAATGCGCCGCCGGGGTGGGTACGTGCAAAATCTTCCGAGCCGAAGCCACGCACGTCCAGCAGTGCAATGGCCAGTGCATCGCCCAATGCGAGCGCTGCCGTCGTGCTTGCGGTCGGGGCGAGGTTTAGTGGACACGCCTCCTGTGCCACGCCTGCGTCCAGATGCACATCTGCGGTTATCGCCAAGGTGGAATGTGGATTGCCGGTCATGGCAATCAGTCGGGCACCGCGTCGTTTGATGAGAGGAACAATGGCAGTGAGTTCAGCGCTTTCGCCCGAATTGGACAATACCAGGCACACATCGTCACGGGTGATCATGCCGAGATCGCCGTGACTGGCTTCGCCGGGGTGGACAAAAAATGCGGGAGTACCGGTGCTGGCCATGGTGGCGGCGATTTTGCGGCCAATGTGGCCGGATTTTCCCATGCCGCTGACCACGACACGGCCTTTAGTGGCGAGAATCAATCGAACGGCCGCGACGAATTGATCATCCAGTCGGGCACGCAATTCCTGCACTGCATTGGCTTCGATGTCCAGCACAGTGCCTGCGCGAGCCAAAATGGTCTTCGCATCGAATGTGGCAGGGGAAAGGGAGTTGGGCATACCGGGCTGTTTCGATTTTTTGAGAGACCTCCTATTCTAACCGATAGCGTGCTGCGCACAAACCCTATTTCTGTGTCGATGTGTACAGGAAGTAC
>JAJYHV010000026.1 GCA_021790515.1 Pseudomonadota bacterium | reverse complement strand
TTTTTCTTCAATTCGCGCCGGATGCGTAACAGTTCGGGCAAGCGCCGCCAGACTTCCGCATAACCACTAACAGACAATTTTTCCATCTGGAACATGGTATTGGCGCCTGCGAGCATCATTTGCTGGCCGGCAATGCCATAAAACTCGGCATTTGGACATTGTGCGCGCACGGCACGAATCAAATGTCCGCCAAGCAAATCGCCAGAAGCTTCTCCCGCCACGATAGCAATGCGCGGTGCAGAACGAGGTGCAGAGCGTGGCGCAGACATGTCAGCGAATAATGCCACGCCCAGGAATAGACAGAAACGCGCTTAATGCAGCCACTTCTGCTGTTACGGGCGACAGTTCACTCAATTTAGCCAGCGCATCGGCCACGGTCAAACCTTCGCGCCAGACGATTTTATAGGCTTGCTTGAGTGTAGACAATGCATCGACAGAAAATCCGCGCCGCTTCAAACCTTCGGTATTGATGCCATGCGGCGCTGCGGGTTGTCCGGCAGCCATCACAAAAGGTGGAATATCCTTGAACACCACTGTCGATATCCCCGTCATGACATGCGCCCCGATGCGACAAAATTGATGCACACCAGTAAACCCGCCGAGAACCACGTGATCTCCTATTTGCACATGCCCGGCCAGAGAAGCATTATTGGCAAAAATAGTATGATTGCCGATCTGACAATCATGTGCGACATGCACATAAGCCATTATCCAGTTATCCGAACCAATACGGGTCACACCTGCATCCTGCACCGTGCCAATATTGAACGTGCAAAACTCACGAATAACGTTACGATCGCCGATGTCCAGGCGTGTCGGCTCATTGTTGTATTTTTTATCCTGCGGGATTTCTCCCAATGAGCAAAACTGAAAAATCCGGTTGGCCAGACCAATACGCGTATGTCCTTCCAACACCACATGCGGCCCGATTTTGCTGTCATCGCCTATTTCCACGTGCTCGCCGATGACACTGTACGCGCCCACACTGACGCGGGCTCCCAATCTGGCTTTTGGATGCACGATGGCGGTAGGATGAATCAAATTTTCTACGCTCATAGCCGCAATGTCGCCATCATTTCTGCTTCTGCCACGCGTTGCCCATCGACCTCAGCATAAGTGCTATATTTCCAGATCCCTTTGAGATGGCGCAAAATTTCGACATGCAGTATAAGTTGATCGCCTGGCATGACCGGTTTTTTGAAGCGCGCCTTGTCAATACCGGCAAAATATACCACCGCATCCTCGTCTGGCGGTCCACCTACCGACTTGAATGACAACAAGGCTGCCGCCTGCGCCAGCGCTTCCAGAATCAGCACGCCCGGCATGACCGGATGACGCGGGAAGTGCCCGGTGAAAAAGGGCTCATTCATAGAGACATTTTTCAATGCGACAACGGATTTATCCGGCACCAGACTCACCACTCTGTCCACCAGCAAAAAAGGGTAACGGTGTGGCAGATATGCCATGATTTCGTTAATTTCCATGCACTACTCTTCCTTGTTTTCCATCAATGTTTCCATTTTTTTTTCCAGTGCACGCAACCGTTTGGCCATGCTGTCGAGATGTCGCATGTGCACAGCATTCTTGAGCCACTCACCGTGCTCGGCAAACGGTGGGGTCGAGGTATAACTGCCTGGTTTTGGTAACGATTTGGTAATCAACGTGTTGGTGGAAATATTCACCCCATCGGCAATTTCGATATGCCCAAAAATCATCGCCGCACCGCCAATCGTGCAATGTGCGCCAATTTTTGCGCTACCCGCAATACCGGCGCAGGCTGCGATTGCCGTATGCGCACCAATCTGTACGTTATGCGCCACCTGAATCAGGTTGTCGAGTTTGACGCCATCGTGAATGATGGTGTCATCCAGCGCACCGCGATCAACAGTCGTGTTGGCGCCGATTTCCACGTCATGGCCAATCACTACCCGGCCTATCTGGGGAATTTTCAGCCAATGGCCATCTTCCTGCGCCAGACCGAATCCATCCGAGCCAATCACACAACCACTATGCAAAATCACTCTGTCGCCAATGACACAACGGTGATAAATAGTGACATTTGCATATAAACGCGCCTGCATACCAATCACTGTACCATCACCAATCACCGAACCGGCGCCAATACGGGCGCCATCCCCGATAATGACTCCGCAACCAATCACGACGTTTGCGCCCACACGAACATCCTTGCCCAGCCTGGCTTCCGGGTGCACCACAGCACTACCGGCGATGCCAGGTTCCATATCGGGCGGCGGATTAAACAGCCCGGAAACCTTGGCAAAGTATGCGTAGGGATTGTCTGTGACGATACGAGGTTTATTGGTAGCATCCGCCATGGCTGGCGCAAGAATAAATGCTGCCGCAAGACTGGTATCCAATTGACCACGCCATTTCGGATTGGTCAAAAAAGCAATATCATTCGCAGTTGCCGTCTGCAAGCTCGCAATCTGCCTCACTCTGGTGTCAGCATTTCCCACAAGGCTACCGCCAAAACGCCGCACCAATTCCGTCAGGGTATAAAAGGTCGTCATACCAGGCTCTGCGACTACTGTGCCAACATGCGAATGATGCGATCAGTAATATCAATACGCGGATTGTAATACACGGCATCTTCTACAATCAGGTCATATTTTTCGTTTACGGCAAAAGTCTGGATGGCTTTGCGCGCCTTGTCCTGCACCTTGACCAATTCTTCATTACGACGCAAATTCAGATCTTCGCGAAATTCACGCAAACCGCGCTGATATTCCAGAGTCAGATTCGCGAGATCACGCTCTTTGTTGTGCCGGTCGGTATCGGACATTGAACCGCCTTCCCGATCCAGCTGCGCTTGCAATTCCTTGACCTGTTTTGCCATTTTCTGCAATGCGACGTCTCGTGGCGCAAATTCCTTTTCCAGTCGCTTTTGCGCGGCCAATGCAATGGGTGCCTCACGCATGACCCGGTCGGTATTGACAAAACCAATACGCATATCCGCCCACGCCTGGGTAGAAAACAACAACACAACAATTGCATATCCCAACCAACGCATCATCATTCCTTAAAACACCTGCCCCAGTGTAAACTGGAACGGCACAGTCACGTCGAAAGGTTGCGGATTCAGCGCATGCGCCAGACTGAATTTGAGTGGGCCCACCGGTGAAATCCAGTTCACGGCAAAACCGGCAGAATAACGGAAGGCGCTGCTGGTCAGATACGGGTTGCCGGGAGACTGTGCGTCATAAGCCGCCACATCCGCATTGGTATCTCTGATGGCGCCGCCATCAATGAACACACTCAGCCGCACGGCATGGTTATCTTCCATGCCGGGCATCGGGAACAATAACTCGATATTGCCCGTAGCGCTCTCATTACCACCGGTGGCAATATAAGTGCCATACAGAGGGTCATAGTATTTTGGACCAATGGTAGATATATCATAACCACGTACTGAAGTCACGCCACCCGCATAAAAGTTCTGGAAGAACGGCAAGCCCTGCCCACCATAACCATTACCATAACCGACTTGTCCATTCAGCATCAGGGTAAAGGTTTTATTCAGAGAATCAAACCATTGCTGCTGATAATTAACCTTGTAATAATGCAGGCTGCCCAATGGGGTGCCTATCTCGCCATACAAACGTTCCAGCATACCGGATGTCGGCCAGATCAGATCATCACGCGTATCATGCGCCCAACCCAAATTCAACCGCGCCGTCGTATTATTATTTCCATATTGTTCGACATACGCAATGTATTGTGGCGGACTGCTTCCCGGCACGATACCGATATTGGTAAATTCATAAGCCGCACCAAGGCTGACCGTATCCTGTTCATTTAACGGAATTGCCAAGCGGGCGCCGATGCCGGTCGTACTGTCCTCGTATGGCGCCAAGGTCACCAACTGTGTCGTATTGGTGACTTGTTGGTAAATATCGTAACCAGAACTCAAACCGTCAACGGTCGAGTATGGGTTGGTAAACGACAAAGAATAATTTTGCGCAAATAAACCGCTGCTCAAATTGAGCGACAGCGAATCACCGCTGCCAAAAAGATTGTTTTGCGATATCGATGCCGAAAGAATCAACCCTTCCTGCGAGGCAAAGCCGACCCCGGCCATGATGCTGCCGGTCGGCAATTCTTTGACTGTTACATTCACGTCCACCTGATCATTTGTATTGGGTACCGCGGGCGTTTCAATGGTTACGTCACTGAAATATCCCAAACGCTGCAACCGGATTTTGGACAAATGAATCAACGAAGCATCATACCAGCTGCCTTCGAGCTGACGGAATTCACGCCGCGCCACTTCATCGCGCGTCAGCTTATTACCGCTGAAATTGATATGATTGACATATACGCGATGCCCCGGATCGACCATGAACGTAAAAGCAACCGTATGCTTGTCTTTATCAACTTCGGGCACAGCATTCACGTTCGCAAACGCATAACCATCATTGCCCAGACGGTCACCAATTTTTTTCGACGCGTCGGTGATTTTCTGTCGCGAAAACACGTCGCCCGGCTGAATGTCAATCAACTTGCGTAATTCGGGTTCTGGCACAATCAAATTTCCGCCGAGCTTGATGCCTGTTACCGTATAACGGGGACCTTCCGTCATGTTAAAAGTCAAGTCGATCGTTTTTTTATCTGGCGTAATCGCTACCTGAGTAGAATCCACACTGTATTCCAGATAACCGCGATTCAAATAATACGAGCGCAGCGCCTCGACATCCGCAGCCAGTTTATCGGGCGAATACTGATCGTTTTTGGTATACCAACTCAGCCAATCCGGCGTTCCAAGCTTGATGGCCTTGCCCAACTGTTTGTCAGAAAAGACATGATTGCCAACAAACGTAATCTGTTCGATTTTCGCCGTGGCGCCTTCGTCAATATTGAATATCACCGTGACCCGATTGCGCGACAACGGCTTCACCACGGTATTGATGGACACGGAATATCGGGAGTGCGTGTAATACAACCGTTTGATTTCCTGCACCGCGCGATCGAGCACAGCCTGATCAAAAATCTGCCCCTCTGTCAATTTTGCCTGTTTCAGACCATCTTTGAGTTCGTCGGCAGTAAATTCCTTGTTACCGTTGATTTCAATCTTGTTGATGGCCGGGCGCTCCTGCACCTTGACAACCAACACATCTCCCTGTCGTTCCAGAGAAATGTTTTTAAAGAACCCCGTGGCATACAACGCATGAATAATCTCGTCCGCCTTGGCGTCGTCAATCGTATCACCAATCTTGACCGGCAAGTAACTGAATACGGTCGCGGGCTCCGTGCGTTGAATACCATCCACACGAATATCCTTGGCGACAAAACTGTCCATGGCATGGGCCGTCCCTGCCCATGCTGCCAACACCATCACTGCAACTATCGATTTATGCATCTTCAAAAACCAGACAACCGGGTAACATCATTATAAAAAGCCACCAGCATCAACGCCAGCAAGGCTGCGAGTCCAACACGCTGACCCCATTCGACTACCCGTTGTGATACAGGCGATCCTGTCAACCATTCAACGGCATAATACATCAAATGACCGCCATCCAATAAAGGGATGGGTAATAAATTCAACACACCCAAACCGATACTGACCACCGCCAGAAAACCAACAAAGGACAACACCCCCATGCGAGCAGATTCTCCGGCATAACTGGCTACTGTCAATGGACCGGATACGGTATGCCACGACAACTGCCCGGTTATCAGTTTCTTGATGATACGCAGGTTCAACCCCACCATCTCGTCACAGCGCTGCAAAGCCAATTCCGCTGCTGAAAAAAATGAATACCGCTGTGTAAACATCCATCCTGCCAACCAGTGTTCATCGATTTCCGGCCCGGCACCAATACGCCCCACCAGTTTGCCTTGTCCGCCAGCCGTAGCCGGCACCATCTGCATGGTCAACCGAGTGGCGCCGCGCTGAATGACAAAAGACAATCGCACACCCGGGTGTGCGTGTACCGCCGACACCACGTCCTGCCAACTTTTTACTGGCACCGCATCCAGTTCTTTAACGACATCGCCCACCTGCAAACCCGCTCGTGCCGCCACGCTGTCCGGCAAGACTTCACCAATCACCGGCGGCAAAGGCGGATCGTACAAACGCAACCCCAATTGTCGCATGGGCGACTGTTTTTCATCATCCAACCGCAACGCCGACACACTCAAATACGTGTCGCGCCCATCCGACAGATGCAATGCCAACGGCACATGGCTGCCCGCATGACGCAACAATATCCAGTTGACATCAGTCCAACTTTGCACCGGCTCACCCGCCATGCGCGCAATTTCATCCCCGGCATGCAACCCTGCCATGCTGGCAGGCGTGTTGGCCAATGGTTCGGCCAGTATCGGTCGCATGGCCGGTACTCCATGTATGAACAATACCCAGAATAACAACCATGCCAGCAACAGATTAGCCAGCGGGCCTGCCGCAACAATCGCCATCCGCGACCAGACCGGCTGGCGGTTAAATGCCCGCTCGCGCTCTCCCAATTCGACCGGAGCCTCGGTTTCGTCGAGCATTTTAACATAGCCCCCTAGTGGAACCAGTGAAAACGCCCATTCCGTACCATCTTTACCCAAACGTCGTGAAAACAGCACCCGGCCAAAGCCAAACGAGAAACGCAGCACCTTGACACCCATCAACCGGGCAACGGCATAATGACCAAACTCGTGAAACACAATCAGCACAGCCAGCGCAACCCCATATGCCAGAATAGTCATTACAGTACTCATGCCGCGCACCGCAACAACTGTTGTTGTGCAAACCGCCTGGCATCCGCATCCACCGCCAGAAGATCATCCAGTGTTTGCGCCGAATGCGCGTAAGCTTGCGTCATGGCCGCTGCAATAACAGAAGAAATCTGATCATAGCGAATGCGCCGCCCCAAAAAAGCCTCCACAGCCACTTCGTTAGCCGCATTCAGAACCGCCGGCATGACACCGCCTCGCTCCAGCGCATCGAACGCCAGTTTGAGACAAGGAAAACGCGCATCATCCGGGCGCTCGAAAGTCAGATTTTTACCAATCAAATCGAGCATGCTAACGCCAGAATCGATCCGATCCGGGTAGCCCAAGGCATGAGCTATCGGTGTACGCATGTCCGGATTACCCAATTGCGCCATCACCGAGCCATCCAGATAATCAACCATGGAATGAATCACACTTTGCGGATGGATGACAACCTCAATCTGTTTTGGCGCAGCATTGAACAGATAATGCGCTTCGATGACTTCCAACCCTTTGTTCATCATGGTGGCAGAATCAACCGATATTTTTTTGCCCATCACCCAGTTCGGGTGGGCACAAGCCTGCTCCGGCGTCACCTGTGACATGGCATCCAGCGTATAAGCTCGAAATGGCCCGCCAGAAGCCGTCAAAATAATTCTTCTCACCCCACACATCGCCAAATCGCCCTGCCAGGGCTGCGGCAAACTCTGAAAAATCGCGTTGTGTTCGCTATCTACCGGCAACAATACTGCACCAGAATTTTTTGCCGTGCGCATAAACAACTGTCCAGCCACAACCAGCGTTTCTTTATTGGCAAGCAGAACACGTTTGCCGGCACGCACTGCAGCGAGAGTAGGGCGCAAACCAGCCGCGCCAACAATGGCCGCCACTACAGTATCCACTTCACTGGCAGACGACAATTGCTCAAACGCTTCAATCCCTGATAACACTTCGGTCTGCAACACAAACGGTGCAAGCAGTTCGCGCAGACGGGATGCCTGGCCCTCGTCCAGCACTGCGGCGAATCGCGGTTGATACCGACGGCACTGCTCTGCGAGTTTTTCCAGTTGACGATGCCCGGTCAAGGCAAACACAGAAAACCTGTCCGGATGACGCGCCACCACATCAAGCGTGCTGACCCCTATACTGCCAGTAGCGCCCAAAATAGTTATTTTTTGCTGTGTCATGAACGATAATCTTTACAATAATTTCTACAAGAAGTTTTGCAAACTGGCCGAATCCGCATAACAAACAATCAAGGTTGCCACCGGCAATGCCGCCATCAATGAATCAATGCGATCCAGCATACCCCCATGTCCGGGCAAGATGTTCCCGCTATCTTTGACCTGTGCCAGACGCTTCATCCACGATTCAAACAAGTCGCCCACTATGCTCAGATACAACATTAATACAGCCAAAAAAACTACGGTTTGCCACCAGAAATGAAATTCTGTCGCGCTAAAAACAATCTTTGCCGCCATCAATACATATATCAACACGCCAATCAATGCACCGACAACACCCTCCCAGGTTTTTCCCGGACTGATGCGCGGCGCCAAACGATGTCGTCCAAACCAGCGGCCAGCGAAATAGGCAAAAATGTCCGCTACCCACACTACACCCATCAATAACAACACCCACCATGGTCCGCGCACGCGCAAGTCAAGAAAAGCTGACCAAAGTGGGGCCAACATCAAAAAACCCAGCGGCAAACGCGACCACTGACTGTCCATTTTCCAGCCAGCCACCAACCACAAGGGCACGACACACAGCCACCAGACTGCCGCCCAGACATACAGCCAAAACGCCAAACCCAACCAATGTATGGCAACCGAACATAACGATGTTACCACCACATAGGCAACCAGCACCCGACCGGACAGGCCAGACAATCTTCCCCATTCCATTAATCCTGTCACCAATGGAAACAGCATGGCAATCGCCCAGCCTCGCTGCCCGATGGCAAACAGACTGATCATCAATCCACTCAACAACAATACCGCAGTCACTATACGATGTCGTAACATGCTAGCGCTTCTCACCTATCATCAGAACACAAACCATCTGTACCAATGCAGATGCGAACCAAAATACCATCACTCACGCCACCATCACCCAGTCAGGCACTACCCACCTGTTCACTGGTGCGACCAAATCGACGTTCGCGTTTCTGATACGACGCAATGGCTTTATCCAACTGTCCAGCGTTAAAATCCGGCCACAAACAATCGGTAAAATACAACTCCGTATATGCCAGTTGCCACAGCAAAAAATTACTGATACGTTGCTCGCCACCCGTTCGAATAAACAAATCCGGCTCAGGCGCGTAATAAGTACTCAAATACGGCGCCACATCCTGCTCACGCAAGGGTAAACCGGCCAAATCCGGTTGTTCGGCCAGCAAACGGCTCACTGCCTGCAACATATCCCAGCGACCACCATAATTGGCCGCGATGGTCAATGTCAGGCCGGTATTGGTGGCAGTCAAACACTCCGCCTCATCAATCATCTGTCGAAGTTTACCGTCAAAACGCGTCAAATCACCAATGACTTTCAACCGCGCTCCTTGCTTGTGCAATAACTTGACTTCATGTTCGAGTGCAAAATGAAACAAATCCATCAACAAACTGACTTCTTCCTGTGGCCTGCGCCAATTTTCCGAACTGAATGCGAACAATGTCAAAAATTTGACACCACGTTCACCACAGGCCCGTACGATTTCCCGCACCATATCCACGCCGCGTTTATGCCCGGCAATCCGAGGCAACATTCTGCGCTTCGCCCAACGCCCATTACCATCCATGATAATCGCCACATGATGCGGCACGGCAGATAGCGACGGAATGGTTTGGGTAGAACTTGAAAATTGAAACACCGTGTCAAACCGCCATCAAATCCGCCTCTTTGGCAGCCAGCAACTTATCCACTTCAGCGATATAACGGTCGGTCAGTTTCTGTACATCTTCCTGCGCACGACGCTCATCGTCTGCACCGACTTCCTTGTCTTTCAACAGTTTTTTAAATTGCTCATTGGCATCCCGACGCACATTGCGCACAGCAACCTTGGCATTTTCACCCTCAGTACGCACCACCTTGATAAGATCGCGCCGCCGCTCTTCCGTCAGCGCCGGCATGGGTACGCGAATCATATTACCCTGGCTTGATGGGTTCAAACCCAAATCCGCATCACGAATCGCTTTTTCAATGGCCGCCGTGAGTTTCGCCTCCCAGGCTTGTACAGCAATTGTTCTCGCATCCATCAAAGTCACATTTGCCACCTGATTGATAGCAGTTGGCGTACCATAATAGTCCACCATGACATGATCCAGCAATCCGGTATGAGCGCGACCGGTGCGCACTTTACCCAGATCGGTCTTTAACGCTTCCAGACTTTTCTGCATCCGCCCTTCAGCGGATTTTTTGATGTCATTCAACATGATATTGCTGCCACTCCCTAACGTCGCACAATGGTACCTACGTCCTCACCACACACAAATCGCGCCAGCGCACCATGCTGAAAAATACCCAACACGGCCAACGGCATATTCTGATCACGACACAACGTAAACGCTGTGGCATCCATCACCTGCAAATGTTTTTGAATGGCCTCATCGAAAGTGAGTGTTTTATAACGCACAGCGTCCTTGTAAACCACGGGATCTGCAGTATAAACACCATCAACCTTGGTGGCCTTGATAACTATCTCGGCATTGATTTCCATCCCACGTAAGGCTGCTGCGGTATCCGTGGTAAAAAACGGATTTCCGGTTCCGGCACCAAAAATAACCACCCGTCCTTCTTCCAGATGACGAATCGCTTTACCACGAATATAGGGTTCCGCCACCTGCTCAATAGTCAATGCGGATTGCACGCGACTGGGAACACCCACGCCACGAAACGCGTCCTGCAACGCCAATGCGTTCATGACGGTCGCCAACATGCCCATATAATCCGCCGTTGCCCGATCCATCCCTGCCGCCCCGGGCGCCACGCCACGAAAAATATTACCGCCGCCAATAACAATCGCCACCTCGACACCCATATCAATCACGGCCTTGACCTCGTTGACAATGCCAATAATCGTGTCCCGATTGACGCCATAGCTGTCGTTGCCCATTAGGGCCTCACCTGACAGTTTGAGCAATATCCGCTGGTAAACAGGTGTCGACATGTTTATACCTTGGCCGCAGCAGCCACTTCAGCCGCGTAATCCACAGCCTTTTTTTCAATCCCTTCGCCCACGGTGAACATGGTAAACCCATTGACACGGGCTTTTTGTTCCGCCAATAATTTTTCAACAGTCACATCAGGATTTTTAACAAACGGTTGGCCCAACAATGTCACTTCTGCCAAAAATTTGCTGATACGCCCTTCGACCATTTTAGCCACAATATCAGCAGGTTTGCCAGTCTCGGCTGCTTGCGCACTGTAAATTTCCCGTTCTTTGGCAATCAGATCGGCCGATACCTGATCTTTCGACACACAAACCGGCTTGCTGGCCGCGATGTGCATGGCAACATCCTTACCCAAGACTTCATCACCGGCGATATCGACCATGACACCAATTTTGCTGCCGTGCAAATACAACGCCAGTTTATCGTTCGTGTGATAACACGCCACACGACGCACCGTCAGATTTTCGCCCAATTTCATAATCAATGCCTGCCGCACCGCTTCCAGTTTTCCACCAGGCAGCGCTCCCTCCGCCAACCGGGCAACATCCGCCTGTTGCTGTTCAGCCGCCAATTGCGCCACAGCCTTGGCAAAGGCCAGAAAATCCTCATTACGTCCCACAAAATCGGTCTCGCAATTGATTTCCGCCAGCGCGCCCTTTTTTCCATCAGCACTGACCCATGCGCCAATCACGCCCTCAGCTGCCACACGGCCTGCGGCCTTGCTGGCTTTGGCACCGCTCTTGATGCGCAACAAATCTTCTGCAGCACTCATGTCGCCTTGCGTTTCATTCAATGCTTTTTTGCATTCCATCATGCCAAGACCGGTACGTTCACGCAAATCCTTGACCATTGCTGCGGTAATTTCAGCCATTCATCACTCCTTACTCATTCAGGCACACGCCAGGCAACCTGCACGCTCGCCTTCTGTCCAAAAAAAAGGGGCGAAGCACGCCCCCTTCTCCTCATTGCACGCTGCGGCGCATTATACCGCATCCGCACCTTCGATGCTTTCTTCTCCCTCGACGAACCCGCCAGCTTCTTCCACCAGCAAATCGCCAATTGCTTCGTTACGTCCTTCCAGAGCAGCATCTGCTACGCCCCGCGCATACAGACGAATCGCACGATTGGAGTCATCATTACCAGGAATGAGATACTGGACGCCCAACGGACTGTTATTGGTATCGACCACGCCAATCACTGGAATACCCAAAGCATTGGCTTCCACCACCGCGCCTTTTTGATACCCGACATCGACGACAAAAATGGCATCTGGCAAAGCTTCCATATCACGAATGCCGCCCAGACTGCGTGTCAGTTTGTCAAGTTCGCGTTGCAGCATCAACACTTCTTTTTTGGACAAACGTGCCACACCCTCCGTCAACAAGGTTTCCAGTTCTTTCATACGTTTGACTGACTGGCGAACCGTCTTGAAATTGGTCAGCATGCCGCCAAGCCAACGATTATCCACATAAGGCATGCCGGCACGCTCTGCTTCTTCACGGATGATTTCACGTGCCGAGCGTTTGGTGCCCACAAACAGGATGGTTCCACGCTTGCCGGCCAGTTTACGCACAAACTTGAGCGCATCCTGAAACAAAGGCAGACTTTTTTCCAGATTGACGATGTGAATTTTGTTACGATGGCCGAAAATGTACGGTGCCATTTTCGGGTTCCAGAATCGGGTCTGGTGGCCAAAGTGAACACCGGCCTCCAACATTTGACGCATGGTAATACTCATAAATAAAGTCCTCAAGGGTTAAGCCTCCAGCCGCAACACCTATTCCATTCAATGGAACACCCAGAGTCGATACGGCTGTGCGAATTCGGAAAGCACTGCTTTCCAGCATAAAACTTCGAAAAACTGTTTCAAAATAAAACCGGAAGTACACTCCGGACAACTCTGAAAATTCGGACTTCACGCCAAACACAACGTCGCATAAAAAGTTTATTGCTTATACATCAAGCAGATACTGCTCTATGAAACTTTTTTCGCGTCCTGTGCCTGGGCGAACTTCAAATTTCCAAAGGCACTCTTCTGTTTCTTGCCTCTGTTTCTTGCCACCACGCTGCATTTTTTGCTGTCGCAGCGCATTTAAGGAACCAACCAGATTGCCAGTGAAACCTGCCAACTGTTTGCGTAGCTTGCACCACGGGGCGGGCGAGATTATAACGGAAATCGGCAGTCACAACAAGGTGATGTCACAGACATGTCACATTCTCTCGTTTCCCCAGCGAATACGCGCCGCGCTGGCAAACGAAAACGACTGCATCAGCGCTTCACCATCCTTCTTCGCCAACGCTGCACGCAATTGGGTCAATTGCGCCTGATAGGCGTCAAGTTCGCGCAACAGCGCCGGTTGATTTGCCAGCGCAATGTCGCGCCACATCTCCGGACTGCTACCGGCAATCCGGGTAAAATCACGAAATCCGCTGGCAGCAAAAGCAAACAGTTGCGCCGCATTATCGCGTCGCGCGAGCATATCAACCAGCGCAAACGCCAGCATGTGCGGCAAGTGGCTGACCGCTGCGAACACTGCGTCATGTTCACCTGCCGGCATCTGTCCGACACTGGCTCCACTGTGCTGCCACAACCGAGTGATTTGCGCCAGTGCTTCCGCATCTGTTTCATCCAGTGGCGTCAACACTACGTTCCGATTATGGAAAAGATCTGCGCGGGCTGCGCGGGCGCCACTGAATTCAGCGCCGGCAATCGGATGTGCCGGCACACACCAACGCAAATGCTGCGGTAAATACCTGACCATACAATCGACCACATCCTGTTTGGTGCTACCGGCATCCATTACCAATGTGCCCGCCGCAAGATGGGGCGACATGGCCTGCATCACAGCCGGCATCTGTCCGACCGGAGTTGCCAGCAATACCACATTCGCGCCTTGCAACGCATCAACCAGTTCGCAACTGACATCGATAATGCCGTGCTGTTGCGCCCAATGCAAATTCTCTGCCGATCGCCCCACGCCCACCACTTGCCGCACCATACCGGCAGATTTCAGCGCCAACGCCAGCGAACCGCCGATCAGACCAACGCCAACAACCACCAGCCTGTCGATAATTTGCATCGGGACATTCAATGCCTGCAATACCTCCTGCTGATCCACGCGCGTTGATATCACGATCAAATACCGTGAATCAAATATCGCGGCCAATCACCTGCGCCACGCCAGCCAGCTCACGCATCAGCTGTTGCAACTCTTCCGGCGACAATGCCTGATCGGCATCACACCAGGCATCACAAGGCACAGGATGCATTTCCACCAACAGGCCGTCCGCGCCCGCAGCCACGGCAGCACGTGCCAATGCCGGCACCATCCATGCCTTACCGCCAGCGTGCGATGGGTCAACGATGACAGGCAGGTGCGTTTCTCTTTTCAGCACAGGAATTGCCGTGACGTCCAGCACATTACGATACGCTGTTTCAAACGTGCGGATGCCCCGTTCACAAAAAATAATATTATGGTTACCGCCCGCAGCAATGTATTCAGCCGCCATCAACCATTCCGAAATCGTGGCCGACATGCCTCGCTTGAGAATCACCGGCTTGTTGACGCGACCGACTTCTTTCAGCAAATCAAAATTTTGCATGTTGCGCGTACCAATCTGAATAACATCCACATTCCATTCCATGAAGGTTTCCAGCATGCGGACATCCATCAGCTCGGTCACGATCGGCAATCCTTCGGCATCGGCTGCGCGACGGAACATCTCCAGTCCTTCGACACCTTTACCCTGAAAAGCATAGGGACTGGTGCGCGGTTTGAATGCACCGCCACGCATCAAACGACACCCGGCCGCCTTGACGTAATGCGCTGCCGCATCCATCTGTGGTTGCGTTTCCACCGAACAGGGACCAGCAATCACCTGTACAGTATTGCCACCCAAAGGCACGCCGCTGATGTCGATGACCGTGTTTTCCTTATGCCACTCGCGGGTAACGATTTTATAAGGTTTTACAATATGCATCGACTGCTCGACACCCTGCATCGCGTCAATGGTTTCCTGATTGATACGTCGTTCATCACCAATGGCGCCAATCAGCGTACGCTCGACACCACGAGAAATATTGGCATCACAACCATATTCCTGAATCTTTTTTACCACTGCCTCAATCTGTTGCTCGGTGGCTTCCGGACTCATCACAATAATCATCACTGCTCCTCGATGGCGGTTTTCAACGCCTGCAAAAATCGTTCATTCTCTGCCGCCAGCCCCACGCTGACTCGCAAAAATTCCGGCATACCGTAGGCCGCTATCGGCCGTACAATCACACCTTGCGCCAAAAGACGCTGATACACCATACTCGCGTTACCGATGCGGCACGCCAGAAAATTGGCTTCTGACGGGATGAACTCAATACCCAAGTGTCGCAAACCCTGTGTCAATTGTGCCATACCCAAACGATTAGCGGCATAACCACGCGCAATAAAATCATCATCGTCCAGCGCAGCAGTCGCTGCTACCAAGCCCAAACTGCTCACGTTGAACGGTTGACGTACCCGATTCATCAACTCTGCCACATCAGGGTGCGCCAGCGCATAGCCTATCCTCAGCCCAGCCAGACCATATGCCTTGGAAAAGGTCTTTGTTACCAACAAATTAGGGAACTCAGCCAACCAATCCATCGATTTTGAGCGCAAGTTCTCAGGCAGATACTCGCCATAGGCTTCGTCCAGCACCACCAATACCTGCGGAGGAACGCGCCGCAGAAAAAACAGTAACGCCTCATTCGACAATAGTGTTCCGGTTGGATTGTTGGGGTTGGCAATAAATACCAACCGTGTATCTGGCGCCATCGCCGCCAACATGGCTTCCAGATCGTGACCATACTCCTTCGCCGGCACGCAAATACCCCGTGCACCCGCTGCCTGCGTCACCAACGGATAAACCGCAAACGCGTGCTGCGCGTACACTGCAGATGCCCCTGAATGCAAAAAGGTGCGTGCCGCCAGATCCAACACATCGTTTGAACCATTACCCAGCACGATTTGCGTCGGCTGCACCGCAAATTTACGCGACAATGCGCTTTTCAGCACATAACCATTCCCGTCCGGATAACGCGCCATCTCTGGCAACGCCTGATCGATTGCCAACAAGGCACGGGGGCTACTGCCCAGCGGGTTTTCGTTCGACGCCAGCTTGACGATATCGTGAACGGCAAGGCCAAACTCTCGCGCCAGTTCTTCTATCGGCTTGCCGGGCTGGTACGCCAGCAATGTTCGCACATGTGCAGGAGCCAAATCACATGCCATCATAGTACACACCTTGGATAAGAACCCAACACACGTAAAAAACTCGCTTCTGTTTTTACGCGCTCCAGCGCCGCCTGCACCGAAACATCCTTTCGATGCCCTTCAATATCCACAAAAAATACATATTCCCACGGCGTGACAGATGCAGGAAACAACGCCTGTCGTGCCGGCCGTGATTCCAGCTTGGTCAACGAAACCCCCGCATCCCGGAAAGGCTCCAGCAAACGCACGATCGCGCCTGGTTGACTGGCCGAGGCAGACGCCATCAGCAAAGAAGTCTTGTCCTGTCCGCTGGGTTGTTCCGCATCTGATTTACCAATAACCATAAAACGTGTGGTGTTATCCGCCTCATCTTCAATATGCATAAACAGACACTGCAAACCATACTGTCGAGCGGCCTCCTCGCTCGCAATGGCCAGCGCGGAGGCATCCTGGCCAGCAAGCCGTGCGGCTTCCGCATTACTGGCAACCGCCACTTGCGCGACGCCAGGCAAATGACGCGAGATCCAGTCATGACACTGCGCAAAAGATTGCGCATGCGAGTAGATGACACGTACTCCATCCAACCCATCCATCTTGCGCATCAACACATGATGAATACGGAGCTCCATTTCACCGCAGATGAACAAGGGTGTCGTCTGCAACAGGTCCAGCGTCCGGTTGACTGCCCCTTCTGTCGAGTTCTCGACTGGCACCACACCGTACTCGGTATTGCCCGCCTCGACGTCGTGGAATACTTCATCAATCGACACGCAGGGTTGTAACAGCGCAGCATGGCCGAATTGCCGCAAACTTGCGGCATGGCTGAACGTACCTTGCGGACCAAGATAGGCAACCCGCAAAGGATGTTCCAACGCCAGGCAGGCCGACATGATTTCACGAAACAGGAACATCACGGATTTATCGGATAATGGCCCTGGATTTTGCGCAGCCATGCGGCGCAGAACCTGCGCTTCACGTTCCGCACGATAAACCGTTCCCCGCTTCAGCGTACCAACCGCTTGGGCCAATGCAGCACGCTGATTCAGCAGCGACAGCAATTCACTGTCCACCGTATCAATTTGCGTACGTAACGTCGTCAATTGTTCGGTATTTTCCTGCCCGGTATCGTTTGCCATATCGCCTGCCATACCATCACCCGCGTCAGGCACGCAAACGGGAAAAATCCCGCATGAAATCCACCAAGGCTTCCACTCCGGACAACGGCATGGCATTGTACAAAGACGCGCGCATGCCGCCGGCCAGGCGGTGTCCTTTTAACTGCAACAATCCGCGCGATTCGGCTTCACGCAAAAAAAGCCCATCGAGTGCAGTATCGGCCAGGGTAAAGGGTATATTCATGCGCGAGCGACTCTCCACCGCGACCGGATTCCGGTAAAAGCCATTGCTGCCATCGATGGTCTGATACAACAAATCGGATTTAAGGCGATTGCGCTGTGCCGCAGCTTCCAACCCTCCCATTGCCTTCAGATGGCGAAACACCAACCCAGCCATATAAATGGCAAAAGTAGGCGGTGTATTGAACATCGAGCCGTGTTCAACATGAGTACGATAATCCAGCATGGTCGGCGTGCCGGCCACGGGTTCAGCCAGCAAATCTTCGCGCACGATGACGATTGTCAATCCGGCCGGACCAATATTCTTTTGTGCCCCGGCGTAAATCAGGCCAAACCGGCTGACATCAACCGGATGCGATAAAATATCGGATGACATGTCCGCCACCAACGGGACATCGCCTGTTTCCGGTGTCCAGTGAAACTCCACCCCGCCAATGGTTTCGTTGGTGGTAATATGGACATAGGCCGCCTCACCATCGAGTTGCCAACCCGATTGCGGCGGGACGGCATGAAATCCGGTTGCCTCACCGCTGGCAGCCAGATGTACCGTCGCATAATGACGCGCCTCTTCGATGGCCTTTTCTGCCCACATCCCGGTATGCACATAATCCACACCAGCACGACCACGCACCAGATTCATCGGTACCATGGCAAACTGTGTCCACGCGCCACCTTGCAGAAACAACACGCGATACTGGTCAGGAATAGCCATCAAGGCACGTAAATCTGCTTCTGCGTCAGCAATAATCGACATGAACTCCGGGCCACGATGACTCATTTCCATCACCGACATACCGGAACCATGCCAGTCGAGCATTTCTGCCTGCGCCTGCGCCAGCACCGTTTTAGGCAACACGGCCGGACCAGCGCTGAAATTATAAACGAGAGAATTGACCGAAGCTGATGTCGGGGATGACGTCAATGATGACAAGGTCATTCACTCTCTCCTTCGCTTTCTGCAACACGTTCGACACCAATCAACTTTTGGCCCGCGTCCAGATTGATGAGCGTCACGCCCTGTGTGGCACGCCCCATCTCTCGCACTTCGCGCACACGGGTACGAATCAGCACGCCACCATCGGTAATCAGCATGATTTCGTCATCCGGCTCAACCAGCGTCGCCGCCACAACCTGACCATTACGCGCCGTGGTCTGAATTGCAATCATGCCTTGCGAACCACGTCCATGTCGTGTGTATTCGGCCACATTGGTCCGCTTGCCGTAACCATTCTCCGTCGCCGTCAACACCGAGAGATCTTCATTTTCGGCGACCAGCAACGAAATGACCCGCTGCCCTTCGCCAAGTTTCATGCCTCGAACACCACGCGCATTACGTCCCATCGAACGCACATCGTTTTCGTCGAACCGCACAGCTTTCCCACCGTTGGAAAACAACATGACATCATGCTGCCCATCGGTCAGCGCCACACCAACCAGATAATCCTGCTCGTCAAGCCCGACGGCGATGATGCCCGCGCGACGCGGGTTGGAAAACTCGGAAAGCGGTGTCTTTTTCACCACACCAGACGAAGTGGCCATAAACACATAGCGATTATCGACAAATTCCTTGACCGGCAAAATGGCATTGATTTTCTCACCATCCCCCAGCGGCAACAGGTTGACAATCGGTTTACCGCGCGACTGCCGGCTACCTTGCGGCACTTCATAAACCTTGACCCAGTATACACGGCCAAAGTTAGAAAAACACAGAATATAATCATGGCTGTTGGCGACAAACAACCGTTCGATGAAGTCATCGTCCTTGGTCTGCATCGCCTGCTTGCCGCGCCCGCCCCGTTTTTGCGCCTGATAATCGTCCAACGGTTGCGATTTCATGTAACCGCCATGCGACAGGGTCACTACCATGTCCTGCGGTGTAATCAAATCTTCGATACCCAAATCCTGCGCATGCGCCACAATTTCGGAACGGCGCGCATCGCCAAACTGATTCCGGATCTGTTCCAACTCTTCCCGGATGATTTGCGTGATACGCTCCGGTCGGGCAAGGATATCCAGCAAGTCCGCAATTTTAGTGACGATTTCACCGTATTCAGAGAAGATTTTTTCTTGCTCCAGCCCGGTCAATCGTTGCAGACGCAAATCCAGAATGGCTTGTGCCTGCGTATCCGACAAACGATAACCATCCACCGCAAAACCAAATTCGACCGCCAGTCCTTCGGGACGATACAGCCCGGCATCGACACTGGCGCGGGTCAACATTTCTTCCACCAACGCCGAGCGCCAACGCCGCTGCATCAACGCCAATTTTGCTTCAGCCGGTGTTGGTGCTGCCTTGATGAGCGCGATGATTTCATCCACATTCGACAACGCTACCGCCAACCCTTCCAACAAATGCCCGCGCTCGCGAGCACGACGCAATTCATAACGCACACGCCGCGTCACCACTTCGCGCCGATGACGCAAAAAAGCTTCCAGCATTTCTTTCAGATTCAGCAAGCGCGGTTGCCCATCCACCAGCGCCACCATGTTCATGCCGAACGTGTCCTGCATCTGTGTATGCTTCAACAGATTGTTCAGCACAACTTCTGCCACCTCGCCCCGTTTGAGCTCGATGACCACTCGCATGCCGGACTTGTCCGACTCGTCGCGCAAATCGGAAATTCCTTCGAGGCGTTTTTCACGCACCATCTCGCCAATCTTGATCAACAAATTGGCTTTATTGACCTGATAAGGCAGCTCATCAATGATGATGGACTGACGATTGCCATTTTTGTCCAGATCTTCGAAATGCGTGCGTGAACGCATCACCACCCGCCCACGCCCGGTGAGATAGCCTTGCCGGACGCCACTTACCCCATAAATAATGCCTGCCGTGGGAAAATCCGGCGCACGAATGATATCAATCAACGCTTCGATTTCCGTGCCCGGCTCCTTGAGCAGGGTAAGACAGGCATTGCACACATCCGTCAAATTGTGGGGCGGAATATTGGTCGCCATCCCCACGGCGATGCCAGACGAACCATTAATCAGCAAATTGGGAATTTTGGCCGGCAAAATCAGCGGTTCATGCTCGGAACCGTCATAATTGGGGCCAAAATCAACCGTTTCCTTGTCCAGATCGGCCAGCAACTCATGCGCAATGCGCGCCATGCGAATTTCAGTGTACCGCATGGCTGCCGGACTATCGCCATCCACCGAACCGAAGTTACCCTGACCATCCACCAACGGATAACGCAAGGAAAAATCCTGCGCCATGCGCACAATCGTGTCATACACTGCTGTATCGCCGTGCGGATGATACTTACCGATGACGTCGCCAACGATACGCGCCGATTTCTTATACGCACGGTTCCAGTCATTGGACATTTCATGCATGGCGTATAACACACGCCGGTGCACCGGTTTCAGACCATCGCGCACATCCGGCAACGCTCGCCCGACGATGACACTCATGGCGTAATCCAGATACGAACGGCGCATTTCTTCTTCAAGACTGACCGGCAGTGTTTCTTTGGCAAAAGATTCCATGAGATTCAATAACTATTCAGCGCAAACAAGCCAAAGATTCTAACACAGCCAACAACCAGAAGCCATCGGGCAATCTGCGGCATTCATCCGGCACGATACCGGCGAACACATACCCGCCACATCGTTGATACCGGATCAACGAAACACAGACAAAATCGCTCCTCCTATACCACAATTTCATGTAATTCAGGTATCATGACCGCCATTGACGGTCATGGTCAGAGAAGCGCTGATTCAATCGGTTTTTCTATTCCGTTTGAATAACACAATTGACTTTTTACATTCTCTGTGTCAAAAGCCAGAATAGAGAACAGCCCCCCAAGACATCCACCTTACACCAATCCATACCAACGATACGGAAAAATCATGACAGATCATTCGGTTGGAATCGCCGATTTCCGGTACATCGCCACCGGCGCAGCAATTCTGGGCAGCGGTGGAGGCGGCAGCTACCATGACGCTACCCACATCATCGACGAACTGGCAAACCGTGGCTGGCAAGGTTCCGTTTGGGTAAAAAATTACGATGGGGCAACGAATTGTTGCGTACTGGCAATGATGGGCTCGCCCGACGCCGCAGACAGCCTGACACTGACAAATATTGAGCATTCTCTGTCCAATACCCTCCGCGCATTCGAAAATGAAACCGGAACAAGCCTGGGATGCATCATTCCGGGAGAAATCGGACCCATCAATTCCATTGTTCCTCTTATCGCAGCCGCCATTGCCGACAACGACATTTGGGTTGTCAACGGGGACGGCGCCGGCAGGGCCGTGCCGGAACTGCCGCAAACCACATATGGCGGCAGCACGGCACTTGCCGCCAGTCCGTGCGTCTTGGCCAACGATGCCGAAACGACGGCGACATTACAGTCCGCCTTGTTGAATGCCGCGACCGCCGCTCAAATCGAAACCTTGGCCGGGGGTATCGTTTCTGCTTTCGGCAGCTTTGCCGGAATCGCCCTCTGGCCATCCAGCCAGGCAAACAATTATGCCCTGACAGCCAACTATATCAGCGAAACGCTCATGCAGACCTGGGCGCTCGGCCGGTTTTTATCAAATGCCGTTGTCCCTCCATCGGCTGCCGAAGTGGCGGTACAAATCACCGCAACAACCAGACGGCCAGCCAGCGTAGTACTGAGCAATTTTTATATCACATCTGTCACACAAGCAACCAACAGCGCATCGCTGGACGCTGGCATCATCCGTCTCGACAATCACCCCGACCAAACGAAAAGCACCGAAACACACTACATTTACAACCTGAACGAAAACCTGATCATGTATTCGAATTCAAGCAGCATGCCGGATATCATTGCACCGGATTCCATCTGTTACTATTCGGAACGAACCGGGCACGGTTTCTCCAATGCAAAGAACGATCTGGCATCATATTTTGATTTCGGCACAAGCAAAAGTACGGGTTATGCCGTCAGTATCATAAAAATAAACGCTGCTCCCCAACTCTGGCGCGCGCCTGGCGTCATCGCATCGTTCGCCGGACTGTTACGCAACATCGGTTACGCCGGCGCACTCCCTTATCCAGGCTGAAAAAATGGACATGACCGAACAAGACGCCAACAAAGAGCGGCTTGAACTCGCGCTGGAAGCCGCAGGACTGGATCTGTGGGAAAACGATCTGTTGACTGGCAGCGTCGTGCGCAGGGCACACAAAATTTTTGCCGAACTGGGCTACGACGAAAACGAATTCCCCGCGCACATGAACGACATCTTCAGTCTCCTCCACCCCGACGATGTCTCTCTGGTTCAAACGGCCATCAATGATCATTTGATGGGCATGACGGAACAATACCGCTGCGAATTCCGGGTGCGCGCCAAGCATGGCGCGTGGGTGTGGTACGCAAATTACGGCAGGATCACGGATCGCCACGACAACAACAGCGGGCGCCGCTTTATCGGTGTCACATTCAATATTGATGACCGGAAACACCAGGAAGAACTGCTGGCTATCCGCGAGCAAGAATGGCGCACGCTGGTCGAAAGTTCTCCCGACACCATCGCGCGTTACGATACCGAATGTCGCCGTATTTATATCAATCCCGCACTATGCGCGGTACTCGGCGGCAGTCTGGCGACCATGATGAACAAAAAACCTTCGGAATTTCCCGGAGGACCGGAATACAGCGAATACGAATCTTCTCTCCGCAGGGTGTTCATCACGGGACAGGACGCCGAATTTGAATTGATCACGGAATCCGCTACCGGAACAAAAATCTACCATCTCATTCGCATGACAGCAGAACGTGACCTGTCCGGTTCGATTACCGCGGTCATCGCTGTCGGGCGCGATATATCCGAACTGAACGCACAACGGCAGCACACGATCCGGATGGCCTTTTATGACCCGCTCACCGATCTGCCCAACCGACGGTTTCTTATCGACCGGCTTCAGCATGCACTGGTTTCCAGCGCACACAACAGACTGTATGGCGCGTTGATTTTCATCGACCTGGACAATTTCAAAACCTTGAACGACACCCTCGGTCATGGCGTCGGTGACCTGTTGCTGAAACAGGTGGCACAACGACTCACCGCTTGCGTACGCCAGGAAGATACCGTGGCCCGCGTGGGTGGCGACGAATTTGTCATCGTTCTGGAAAATTTGAGCCAACACGAGCAGCAAGCCACCCGTCAACTGGAAACCCTTGCCAAAAAAATTCTGGTCACGCTCAGTCACCCCTATCATCTGGCCGGATACGACCGTCACAGCACGCCGAGCATCGGCATCGTCCTGTTTTCCGGCGATAAAACCCCCATCGATGATCTGATGAAACAGGCAGACATCGCCATGTATCAAGCCAAAAAAAATGGGCGCAACGCCATCCAGTTTTTCGATCTCGATATGCAGACCAGCGTCGAAATACGTTCTTCTTTGGAAGAATCGATGAAACAGGCATTACCGCAGCAACAATTCCACCTGTTTTATCAAGCGCAAACCGACAGTACAGGGAAAATTGTCGGCGCAGAACTGCTGCTGCGCTGGCAGCACCCGATCCACGGCATGATCCTTCCCGGCGAGTTCATCCCTGTTGCGGAAGAAACGGGGATGATCGTTCCCATCGGCCTGTGGGTACTGAAATCGGCCTGTCATCAACTGAAGGTCTGGGAGCAGGAACAAGAAAAAAAACATCTGCACCTTGCCGTCAACGTCAGCGCACGCCAATTCAAGCAGACCGACTTCGTAGGACAAATCATCGAGATACTGTCGTCAACCCGCATCAATCCAGCGCTTTTGACACTCGAACTCACGGAAAGCATGGTGCTGGGCAACACCGCTGACGCCATCCACAAAATGCAGGCCCTCAAAAAAACCGGCATAAAATTCGCAATGGATGACTTCGGCACCGGACATTCCTCCCTGTCCAGCCTCAAGAAACTACCCATCGACCAACTCAAAATCGACCAGACATTCATTCACGACATCGCCGAAAATAACGATGCCGCCATCATCGTGCAAACCATCATCGCCATGGCGCACAACCTCTGCATGGAGGTAATTGCAGAAGGCGTGGAAACAAAAATGCAGAAAGACTTTCTCATCCAGCATCACTGCGTCAATTTTCAAGGTTATTTCTTCAGCAAACCAATGCCTGTAAAAGAATTTGAGCAAGCATTAAGTCACCGCCGGTCAGAAAACATTCTTGACAACGGGTCACACCCCGTCTGACACAAAGAGGGATCACGGGACCAAAGCCGGGGGCGCAAACGAGACCACAAATCACATCGACGGATCAACCACATAGTGTTTCCGTGCTTGTAAAAATGCCACTTCAGCCAAACCAGAAGGCACGATGTCGCTTTCCTTGACGCCATAAAGGGTATGGTAATCAATACCCAACTCCATTAATGAATTATTGCACACCATGAATTGTACGCCATGACTGCGCAAATTATCGAGCTGTGCTTTTTGATCATCGGTGGGCGTTTTCAGCCAAGCCAACCCTTTGGCATACATCACCACCTTGACATTAAGCTTGCCGCCCCAAGTATCCATGACCTTGAGTGAATTGGCGATATTGCGCAGTTTCATGGGCAACACCATTTCATTCGTCAAGGGCACCACCACATTCATGTCGCCGTATTGACCATGTGTCATATGAGGCTTGACATAAGCGGAAGCCGGTGCAACACCATCGGCAAAAGCGGGAACATTGAAAGCCAATGCGCCGGCAAGCAACGACAATATGAATTGATGTTGAAATTTCATGGTTTGTTTCCTTGTGAATTTGACGGTTTAAGTTGGGAAGCGCTGATTAACTCCTCCACGAGGAGCAAAGCAGACCAAATCGCGATGATCGCGAGTCGGACGACGTAGGTCGTAGCCGAGACGACGATGCCAAGGAGGTCGGCGAAGCGAGCGCGCGATTTGGTTGCAACGGGCATGGCAAATCAAGTCCGACAGGCTCCTGGCAATGAATTATTTGGAAATTATTGAGCAGGCTTGTCCTGTGGGCTAGGCAAAGCCAAAGCATAACCCATTTGCTCGTAATGAGCGATGGTCGGATAAGCGCCAGGATTCACAACAGCAGGCGTGCTTTTACTCAATCCATCCATATCTTGAGGTTTTAGTCCTGCGCCATGCACAGAATTACCGCAGAATTCAACTTGAACGCCCTTGTTCGCCAAATCAGCCCATTCGTCGACATCACCCTGATAATCAAGATAGTTTTTCTTGGCAAACATCGCGACTTTTGGGCCTTCGACGATCACGATCAGTTTGGTTCCGGGATATGCCGCAACCCGCTTGGCGACCATCAATCCAAATGAGACGTCACTAGCGTAATGTGCTTTTAAATCCATCACGACTTTGAGATCGTGAAACTGTTCTGTGGAGTGATCAATGGCGGTGCCGCCTGGTGCAAAACTGTCGTCATCGCCAGCCAAGGCTGGCGTCTGTGCCAAAAGCAAGGTACTGACAAGAGAAAGCAACATAATCACTGAACTAATTTTTTTCATTAAAACTCCTTGATGATTTTTACGCCAAAAACGAAATTATTCCAAACCGGAAACTGACAGAACAAAGTATTACAAAACAAATCCAAAGTTTAAATAAAATCAGGTTTAAACAAGTCCGGGTTTAAATTCTGCACAACGCATCATACTGATTCAAAATGTGGCCAATTTCCTGCGCTGGTATCTCCTGACGCTGGTTGTACACGAATTTTGGTGTGCGCACCATCAAAAGTGCGCACCATCAAAAGGTAACAGTGCAAAAGATAACTGTGCCACGGTAGTTAAGACGGCACAGCCAAAAGTTTATTCCAAATTTTTAGCTCAAATTACATCAAACAAAAATATATGGAATATATGTGGAATAATAATGCAACATGCCACGTCTTATAATTTATCTGTGGTTTAACCCCAGTTGGGTGATACATCAATCATGACCAATTGCCGGCGCGACGATTTCCGACAACACCGGAAAATGGATGACGTAGATGACGATGACGTAGATGACAGAGACGGCTAACCGTGCGTCAACGACATCACACAGTAAAGATAAAACACTCGGTCACCAATTACCTGTCACATATGTGAAATGGTGAGGAAGTTGCCGATTTTGCTTATGTGTCGGCACCACCGAACAAACAGGAAAATGGAGGGACGCATCGTCCCGCTGCAAAGCACCCAAACAAGTTTGTTTGGTTTAAGATTAATTGACCAAAGGAGATACTTTAAAAGAAGTTTTTAAAGGAAATTTAACGCATTATCGATATGAAAATTTAAAACAATTCGGGGGATTCATGAAAAAAATAAATGCGATGAAATTCGCGCTGGGTATCGGCGCGAGCTTGAGTTTGTATGTGTGTCAACCGGCTAACGCCGCCAACTGGTTTAATATCCAAACCATTTCTTTACCTGAATGGGGTGCGGGACAGTTCATCGGCTTTCTTCAACCTCTTTCCACGGATATTCAAGCCAGTTCTGTGATCGTGAACGGCTACCCCCACGCTCCGGCAAACGATCAAACTGCCCACTTTAACGAAGTTGCGCCAACGTTTGATTCCAGTTCACAACTCTTTATGCAGCGTGCGAGGTTCTTTGTACGCGGCAGCATCGGTAACCCCGACATCTCGTATTATGTGGGTGTAGAAGCGGGTCAAAACGGTTATGACTATTCATGGGGTCATTACGCGCCCAGAATCATTGATGCGAACATGGTGTTCAGCCATTACATTCCGGGTGTACGCTTTGAAATCGGTAACATCCGTGCGCCAGGCCCTGAAGGCGCGATGGAAGGTTTCATGAATTTCAATTTCCTCGATGCATTTGGCACAGGCTTGCAACAATTGATGCAACCGACATTCTACAACAATGGAATAAATTACAAATTGGCCACGCCGGGGACAAAAGACGGCTACGCGGTACCTGGTGGCGACGTATCCGGTAACAATGGCTTCCGTTATCCCGGTATCATGGCGGAAGACTGGTTTATGGTCGCGCCAAAGGTCGAAGTGGCGTATGGAGCAATGCTGGCTGATTATGGCAGACTGCTGGACACAGGCACTTCGAATGGCCCCATTGTTGCGGCACGACTCCAGGCATCTTACTTGCTCGGCAGTGAAAAAGGCCGTTTTTTTCGCAATGACTTAACGGGTTTCATTTGGGGACAAGCCGCACGTCCTGAAATAGGTGTGATGCCAGGACAACCTACCCCATCTTCCAGCAACATGACGCGGGACGGTTTTGGCATGACCTACCGCAACGGTTATATGACACGAGGTGGTCTTGACGTCAAGGCAGAATACTTCGAGGGTAGCGGCAACATTGCTGCGCCGGCAGTGTTCAATGAGACGCCTGGTATGGCGGCAGTACCTGCACTGTATGACGAAATCGTGTATGCAGGCAGCAATAATACGGCCAATGGTTATGATGTTTCAGGCGGATATTTCCTGACCAAGAGCATAGAAGCGGTCCTGCGTTATGATTATTATGATCGTTTGCCCAACAATGCTGCAGCAGAACGTATATTTCAAGACACTTCACTAGCACTCGAATACCATGTCACTCCGTTGAGCAGAATAGTAGTGGATTATATTGATCGTTCCATTACCATTCCCAACCCCGGAGCAGTGGGTGCAGCAGGAAGTTTGGCCTTGGAGCAAGCCACAGCGGTTGTCAATTCCATTGGCAATCAAATCGATATTTGGGCGGTGTACGCATTCTAATTTAAAATCATCGACGTCAGCATCATGACGCGCTGATCGCCAGCGGGAGAGTCACAAAGACTGTCCCGCTTTTTTTGCGCTTTCGGTACAACCTTCTTGCGGGTGGTTGTCAGCCAGTCATGGAGGAATGAATCTGCGCTTCTTTCACAACACAACAAATTTGAGACCGGATGAAATGGCGTTCTGGCGGAAGCGGTGAGATTCGAACTCACGGACGGGTATAAGCCGTCGCTTGTTTTCAAGACAAGTGCCTTAAACCGCTCGGCCACGCTTCCTGATGTGCTGACTGGTGTACGAGACATGCTGATGCCAATGCATTTTCACGCCAGCAAAGTCGAGCGCGAATTGTACACTTTTCCGACCCGGATGAGAATATTTTCTCGCTTGATTCGGTCAATCATCTTACCGGTTATTTCCGCCGGTCATCCTGTTGGCACGACTTTATCATGGTTGATCATGGTTGACTTTTTTTGATATTTCCATGATACTTGAAATATGGAAATATTAAACGCTTCGGTTTTATTGGCAGCACTGGGACACGAGTCACGTCTGGCCATTTTCCGTCTGTTGGTGCAGGCGGGCAAAAAAGGCCTGTACGCCGGTTTCATTGGTGATGCTTTGCAGATGGCGCCCGCCACACTGTCGTTTCATCTGGCGCATTTGCAACGAACGGGTTTAATCCACGGCGAACGTGAAAGCCGCCACATCCGTTATGTCGCAGATTACGATGCGATGAATGAATTGCTGCATTTTTTGACCAATAATTGTTGTGAAGGTGAGCCCTGTTTATCGGCCAGAACAAGTATTCAGCCGGAGCAATTTCCAACTCCCCTGAATTCGACCACCGTGAAAAAGAAGGCGAGTAGCATTATGAAACCGCATGTGTATCAGGTGTTGTTTTTATGTACCGGTAATTCTGCTCGCAGCATTCTGGCCGAAGCACTGCTCAATCACTTGGGTAAAGGCCGCTTTCTTGCATTCAGCGCGGGCAGCCATCCGTCTGGCGCAGTCAACCCTTTTGCGCTGGAATTGCTGCAACAACAAAATTTTCCGGTAGAAAAGCTGCGCAGCAAAAGCTGGGATGAGTTTTCGCGCCCTGACGCACCCGTCATGGATTTTGTGTTTACTGTTTGCGATAAGGCTGCCGGTGAGAAATGTCCGGTCTGGCCGGGGCAACCCATGACAGCGCATTGGGGTATTGACGATCCGGTTATCGCCGACGGCAGTGATGAACAAAAAAAACAGGCCATGCGGCAAGCTTTCCACTTGCTGCAACGACGCATCGGATTGCTGCTGAATTTGCCCGCCGACAAACTGGATCGATTGTCCCTGCAACACGAATTCACTGCCATTGGCAAGCTGCCCCGCCACGAAATCCAGGAGCCAACATGACATCTCCGCTCAAAACCGTTCTCGTGCTCTGCACGGGCAATTCCTGCCGTTCACAAATGGCCGAAGTACTATTGAATCATGATCTGGCAGGCCAGGTACGCGCGCTTTCTGCCGGCACCCGTCCGCAACCCAAAGTGGCGGAAAACGCCATCAAGGCGTTACAACTGCTCGATTTGCCGACCGATGGCCTGTATCCCAAAGATATCGATCAATTATTGGATGAGCCCGTCGATCTGGTCGTCACTGTTTGTGACAATGCGAAAGAAACCTGTCCGATATTTCCACGGCCAGTGCCCCAAATTCATCTGCCGTTTCACGACCCGCATGGTGAACCGCTGGAAAGCTTCATTGCAGTACGCGACGATATCCGTCAACGACTGACCTCGGCAGTAAAAAATGCTTTACAACTGGAGACTACGCCATGAGCGGTCAATGCGAAATCACGGCAAAAAAAATATCCGGCGCGCCCATGTCATGGTTCGAGCGTTATCTGAGCTTATGGGTCGTATCGTGCATTTTTGTCGGCATTACCCTGGGGAAATGGTTCCCGGCCGTCTTTCATACCATCGGTAACTGGCAGATTGCCGAGGTGAACATTCCCGTCGGATTGCTCATTTGGGTCATGATCATCCCGATGCTGATTCGCGTCGATTTTTCCGCCTTGCACGAGGTTCGCCAGCATGTACGGGGTATTGGCGTGACCCTGTTCGTCAATTGGCTGGTCAAACCTTTTTCCATGACTTTTCTCGGCTGGCTGTTCATCCGCCACCTGTTTGCCGCCTATCTGCCCGCAGTCCAACTCGACAGTTATATTGCCGGATTGATTCTGCTGGCAGCAGCCCCCTGTACTGCCATGGTATTCGTCTGGAGCCGTCTGTCCGATGGCGATCCATTGTTCACCCTGTCCCAGGTCGCGCTCAACGACACCATCATGATATTTGCCTTCGCGCCATTGGTCGGGTTGCTGCTCGGCATATCCACCATCAGCGTTCCGTGGGCAACTTTACTGGTTTCCGTGTTGGTGTACATCATCGTTCCCGTCATTCTGGCTCAATCCTTGCGTTATTTTTTGCTGAGAAAAGGTCAACCAGCGCTCGATAATGTATTGAATGCAATCGGCCCTGCTTCAATCGCCGCATTGCTCACGACGCTGGTGCTGCTGTTTGCTTTTCAGGGCGAGGCCATTTTGCAACAACCGGTCATCATCCTGCTACTGGCGGTGCCCATTTTCATTCAGGTTGTTTTCAATGCCGGACTGGCATACTGGCTCAACCGCACTCTGGGAGAAAAGCACAACATCGCCAGTCCGTCGGCACTGATTGGTGCTTCAAACTTCTTCGAACTGGCCGTGGCCACCGCCATCAGCCTGTTCGGGTTTCATTCTGGTGCGGCACTGGCTACCGTGGTTGGTGTCCTGATTGAGGTGCCTGTCATGCTGCTCGTGGTGAGGGTCGTCAATGCGACCAAGGGTTGGTACGAACACACGAACATACCATTGGATAACGAGCAGTCCCTTTGACGCACCAGGGCACTTACCCGCCCATTTTTGTCAACCATGTCGCAAAAATGCGACTATCCGGATTTAGGGAAGCGCTGATTAACTCCTCCACGAGGAGCAAAGCAGACCAAATTGCGATGATCGCGAGTCGAACGACGAAGGTCGTAGCCGGGACTACGATGCCAGGGAGGTCGGCGAAGCGAGCGCGCAATTTGGTTGCAACCGCCACGTTGAAAACGTGCAAAACATGCACGGCGGGACGGGGCTTGGCGAGCGAACTGCCGCGTTGCGCCGCTTGTCAAGGCTATTATTTCTTGGGTACTGACCCAAGGGAGAATAACCCTTGACTGCGCGTTGCGCCTTGCATTTCATCCCGCCAAGCCGCTGTCGCGACCGTGTGGGAATTAATCAGCGCTTCCCTAGCGTGCCCACAAGAATCCTGTATCTCATTGTACAGATTGATGCCATTTCGATGTCATCCCGATTTACGTCGAGGCATAAAACTTGCATAATCGTCACTCGACAAAACAGATAACCCTGCCGTCTTACTCCGCAGGCAAGAAGACGATGATAAAAAACATGGCCACGCTGTTGGGACAAAAGATGCGTCCCAAACAGGAGTCTCCGCTGGAGAGCCTGAAGGCTCTGCACCAATGGCTGACACAGCTGACATCATACCCGGAGTATGACGCCCATCAGCGGGTAGTTTCTCTGCTGGACGAGTTTCATCGGCTGAATGTTTCGCACGATGTTCAGCATATTCACCTGTTGGGATTGGTTGAGCAAGCTGGTTCAAAATTACAATATGGCCTCATCAGCCGGTTTTTTTCCAACCAACAAAAAAATAAAGCTGCCAATTCGGCCTTCCTGCAAGAAATTACCGTTTTTTATCGTTTATTGGCACAAATCTATCAACATCTGGTCAAGGTTCATGCCCACCAGAATACCTCCCACTCTCTTTTACCGACACTGGTGCTACGCGCATTGCATTACCATGGCAAGCTGATTCAATGGCGTTATTTGCGCTTCGAACTACCAACCGCTCAAGTCTGGCAGGCAGTCAACCGATTGTATCTGCTTGCACAGCATCACGAATTTTCTGGCAAGAGCATGATATTGAAGGGAAACGCTTACGCCTCCTGTGAAGCGGTTTACGCTCGCATACTATTGCTGCATCTCATGCTGCCCGTTGGCCTGACCGCACATGAAATCGAGCTCGCGGCTTACTGGTCATGGAAATGGCGCGACATGCTTCATCTGTCTTCGTCCAAAAATCAGGCTACGCATACCATCGACCTGACCGGCAATCAACCACCTCATCTGAACATACACCCGATCAGCAAGGACAATTCCTTCCTGTATTGGTCAATTCGCGATGTGCTGGAAGAAATCATCACGACCACATCCAAAACGGGCTCGGCGCCGCAAACCATCAAGCTGTATGGTGTTCCCTGCACGGCTGACCGTCGCCCGGTACTGGAATATCTGCATGCCCGCCTGTCAAACCGAACCATTTCGAGTACCCACGAGCTACCTGCAGAAGTCACCATTGGTTGCAATGCCGAAAGCCACGAAATCGTCCCCTTGTCACAACACAATCTTCTGCATTTTACTGCACAATGCCGCATCACCGGCCATCCCAGCGAAGCCTTTTTTCAACTGACAGTCACGGAGGAAATGTCACTGTGCCACATCAATCATGGACACCTGCTACTGATTGAAACGTCCCCCACGACAGCGCCCATTCTGGCGATCGTGCGCTGGATAGACAAAAAGGGCCGCCGTTTGACGACGCTTGGCATGGAACGCTTGGGAAAAGCGCCCAGAATCATCACCTTTCAACCAGTGGAAGACGTCTCACAACCCGCGCGCACCCAAGCCATCGGCAAATCAAATGACCTTTCAGAAAATGTAATCCTGGCCGTATCAGAACCTAATCTGCTGTTAGGAAAAAATGTGCGCATTGGTCGCTACCTGGACATCATGGATGAAGATATTTCTGTTGATGAGAACATCACGCATGAAAAAGCCATTTATCGTATCCGCACGTACGTTCATCCTACCGAACTGGATAAACGCTGGAATATGATCCCTTTTTCCCGCATTACCCGTACGCCGCTGTCTGCCAGCACCACAGCTTCCGGCTAAGGAAGCGCTGATTCATTCCGTCAGCAATCAGGTCACCGGCCTTTAGGCCGGTAAATGTTTCCGGCCTTTAGGCCGGGGTTTTAAACCAGCAAGGAAACAGGATAAGCAAAACTTGCTCAGTGGAACGAGGCTTGCCAACACGACGTTTTTTAGTATCGATCGGCGAATCAATCGGCTGAGGCATGGCGACTGCGCTGCGGAATATCGGCCATATGCAGAACGAACTCACCGCGACGCGCGTCCTCAAAATAGCGATGCAAGGTATATTCTATTGCCAGAAACGCCAGGTCATGCCAAGGAATCTCATCTTCCTCAAACAGACGGACTTCCAGGCTTTCTTCGCCGGGCGCCATATCCAGATTCAGCAAGCGGGCACGAAATATCAAATAAACCTGGCTGATATGGGGCAGATTGCACAACGTAAACAATTGCAGGTTTTCTACCTCGGCACCGGCTTCTTCACGCGTTTCTCGCATGGCGCCATCTGGCGCTGTTTCCAGATTTTCCATGAAGCCGGCCGGCAACGTCCACTTTCCATATTGCGGTTCAATCGCCCGACGACACAATAATATCTTGCCTTCCCATTCCGGCAGCGTGCCTACCACAAGTTTCGGGTTCTGGTAAAACACGGTATGACATACTGCGCATACCTCCCGAGGTCGATTATCACCAACCGGCACACCTTGCACGACCGACCCACCGCACTCACTACAAAATTTCATCATCCTGAATCATGCCTTCCCATCGGTACGCATCAGACGTTGTGGCTTCAAACACCCGGTTTCATCCAGCATAATCAACCCCATAAAACCGTTTTCATCATACACCCGACAAATACCCGGCTTCAAAGGGGAAATATCCTGTCGCACAATCTGTCGACCGAATTTCAGCGCTTTTGCCTCATCCAGGCTCATCGATAACGCCGGTAGATGCGCCACCAACACATCTGGTGGTAATAAACATGCCTCACGGGCTACCAATTCCATTGCTTCCAACCTGTCCAGTGACAGCGCCGAATCCAGTGCAAAGCCGCCACTGGCAATACGGGTCAAAGCAGTCAAATGCGCACCACAACCCAAAGCATGACCAATATCTTCCGCCAGCGTCCGAATATAAGTACCGGCGCTACAACTGACTTCGATATCCAGTTGCGGGAGCTGATGCGCCAATATCCGCAATGCGCTAATCTGTATCCGCCGTGGCTGGCGTGGTAAAGAAATTCCCTCGCGAGCGTAAGCATATAAGGGTTTCCCCTGCACTTTCAGCGCTGAATACATGGGTGGAATCTGGGTAATATCGCCCCGGAAACGCTCGATGACGGAGGCAATATCCAACGAATCGGGCACAGGCCTGCTCTGCACCACGTCTCCTTCGGCATCGCCGGTCGTCGTCTGGATACCCAGACAAATACTGGCGCGATAAGTTTTATTTGCCTCAAGTTGCCAGGAAGAAAATTTACTGGCCTCGCCAAGACAAATTGGCAACAGGCCATCAGCCAACGGATCCAGCGTACCAGTATGACCGGCTTTTTCTGCCTGAAACAGGGCGCGCACGCGCAAGAGCGCTTGATTGGAGCTCAATCCACGTGGTTTATCCAACAGGAAAACGCCATGAATAGCGCGTTTGATACGTCGCGGACGCTCAATCACCATGCCCGTCGTCAGCAGGCGTCGCCGATTGCGACACAGCCTCATCAATCAAGCTCGACAACCAGGCACCTCGTGCTACCGAGGTGTCATACACAAAACTCAACTGTGGCACCAAGCGCAGCCGCATGCGTGGCCCCAGCTGTGAACGGATAAATCCTGCCGCGCGATTGAGTATGGTCATCGCCTGCAAGGCGTGCGCTTCGGGATCAAGTACCGTAAAGTACACCTTGGCGGATTCCAGATCGCGCGTCAACTGGACTTCAGTTACCGTCACCAGACGCAGGCGAGGATCGTCGAGCTCTGTGCGCAGAATCTCCGCCAGTTCACGTTGCAACTGTTCGGCGACACGACGTGAGCGGGGAAAGTCTCTTGCCATGATTCATCTCACCTTTAAAGACTGCGCGCAACTTGTACCACTTCGTAAGCTTCCAGTTTATCGCCAACTTCCAGCGCATCAAAATTTTTCAGCGAAAGTCCGCAATCGTAGCCAAATTTGACTTCCTTGACATCATCCTTGAAGCGTTTGAGCGAATCCATTTCACCTTCGTGTATCAATTCGCCGTTGCGCAATACCCGAATGCGCTCGCCGCGCTTGATGACACCATCGAGTACATGGCAACCCGCCACCGTACCGATTTTGGAAATGACATACACTTCCCGCACCTCAAGCATGCCAGTCACATTTTCCTTCAATTCCGGTGTCAGCATGCCAGACAATGCGGCCTTGACCAAATCGACCACTTCGTAAATGATGTTGTAGTAACGAATATCCACATCCAGCGATTCGGCCAGCTTGCGCGCAGTTGCATCTGCCCGCACATTAAAACCGATGATGACGGCCTTGGAGGCCATCGCAAGATTGACATCCGATTCCGAAATGGCGCCCACCGCCGTGTGCAGCAATTCCACCCGCACTTCTTCTGTGGACACTTTTTGCAGCGCAACTGCCAACGCTTCCACCGAACCCTGTACGTCCGCCTTGATAATCAACGGCAAGCGCTTGACTTCGCCCTCGCCCATCTGTTCCATCATCGTTTCCAGTTTGGCGGCTTGCCGTTTGGCCAACTGCACATCACGGAATTTCCCTTGCCGGAACAAGGCGATTTCACGCGCTTTGCGCTCATCCTGCAACACCAGCGCATCTTCACCTGCGCGCGGCACATCAGACAACCCCTGAATCTCGACCGGAATGGCAGGGCCTGCCTGCTGCACTGTCTTGCCATCCTCGTCGAGCATGGCACGAACACGGCCATACACCGATCCTACCAGCAACACATCACCACGCTTGAGCGTGCCGGATTGCACCAACAATGTCGCCACCGGCCCGCGTCCTTTGTCCAACCGCGCTTCGATAATCACACCCCGCGCTGAAGAATCCACCGGAGCCTTGAGTTCAAGCACTTCCGCCTGCAACAAAATAGCTTCAATCAGCCCATTGATGTTCAGATTTTTCTTGGCGGAAACTTCCACAAACTGGGTATCACCACCCCAGTCTTCCGGTACCACACCTTGTGCGACCAGTTCCTGACGAATACGCTCCGGGTTGGCTTCCGGCTTGTCTATTTTGTTGACGGCGACAACCAATGGTACATTCGCAGCCTTGGCATGATGGATAGCTTCGACGGTTTGTGGCATGACACCATCGTCAGCTGCCACCACCAGAACCACGATATCGGTCACTTTGGCGCCACGGGCTCGCATGGCAGTAAACGCTTCATGGCCCGGTGTATCCAGGAAAGTTACCATACCATGATCGGTTTCCACATGATACGCACCAATATGCTGGGTAATGCCTCCCGCTTCGCCACTGGCAACACGTGCACGGCGAATGGCATCCAGCAAAGAAGTTTTTCCGTGATCAACGTGTCCCATGACGGTGACGACCGGCGCACGATGTTGTAACACCAATTCATGTTGCGCGGATTCTTCCAGAAACGCTTCTGGGGTATCTATCGGTGCGGGTTTGGCTACATGCCCCATTTCTTCTACCACAATCATGGCAGTTTCCTGATCCAGCACCTGGTTGATCGTGACCATGCTACCCAATTTCATCAGTATCTTGATGAGCTCTGCCGCTTTGACCGACATTTTGTGCGCCAATTCAGCAACCGTAATGGTTTCTGGCAACAAGATTTCCTGCACCACAGGTTCTGTTGGCATGTTGAAAGCATTATTGGCTGAATCAGCATCATGTTTATTCGTATGTTTACCGCCACCTTTACGGTTGCGCCAGGCATCTGCACCACCGCCCACATCGCCACGAGACTTGAGGCCACCACGTTTACGTGCCTGCGCATCACCCCAACCACCATCCTTGGATTTGACACCCGTGTCCCGATTTTTCCGGTCACCCGGTTTGTCCGTCGCGGCAGGCGCACTCGTTTTTGGCGCTGGCTTGTGTAATGTTTTGTCAGTTTTATCCGCTAATTTTTCCGACTTTTCCGGTTTTTCGGACTTTTCGGCAGCCACAGCAACAGGAGCAACGGCAACTTGAGCCTGCTGTTCCAATATCTGTTTACGCCGCTGTTCGCGCTCCTGTTTCAGACGCAATTCTTCCGCCTGACGCGCGTGCAATACTGATTGACGGCGCTCTTCTTCCGCTCGCCTTGCCAATTCCTGCTCGTCAAGCACCGGTCGCATCACACGGCGACGCGCCGGCGCCACTTCCTCCGGCTTGGCAGACACATTGTCCTCTGTTGACAAGATAACGGGAGCTTTTGCATCATCCACAACGGATTCAGCCTGCTCAGCCACATTGTCCACAATGGCATGACCGGTCATGGCATCGTCCGCAACCGGTTCTTCCTCCACGGACAATTCACGCTGTTCATCTACCACCGGTTCAACCACATCGCGCGATTCAACAAGTGCTGCAACCATTTCTACCACAGGCTCATCTACTGTCGTGGCAGTATTGTCATATACATCGTCCTCTGGCGCCATCGCCATTCCGGATACAACAGCCGATTCAGGTTCTGGCACATCGGTGACTGCGTCGCGTTTGATCAAAACCCGTTTTTTACGCACTTCAACCTGTATGGTGCGAGCCTTTCCGGTGTTATTGTCGGCACGGCGAATTTCTGTCGTCTCACGGCGCGTCAGCGTTATTTTTCCCTTGCTTTCGCGCGCACCATGCTTTTTGCTGAGATAATCCAGCAAACGAGACTTATCCTGCTCGGTGACTTCGTCACCCGCCAGCGATTTAACGACACCTGCTGCGCGCAACTGTTCCAGCAATAACTCTGTCGACAGGCGCAATTCCTGGGCAAATTGTTCTACATTCATGGCAAGCTACCCATTTATTTGTCTATTACACTCCAAAACCTTCACAACACAATTGCGCTTGCCGATAATTTCCCGGATCGCCGGAAACCGTCATGCCATGTTACACACACCGGTTTCGCCCATCTCTTCGCCCTTACCCTGCCCGCGTTCGTGACGTGTTGCCAGGACATCACCCTGATGGCTGTCCATCAGGAAAACCAGGGAGCCCGTGCCGCCATAATCAATTTGGACGCACGTTCTTCTGCTACCCCGGTCATTTCAACCAATTCATCTACCCCCAACTCGGCCAGTGCATCGGCATCCTGAATGCCTTGTCCGGCCAATTGCTGCAACAGGGTTTCATCCATTCCCTCCAGCGCTGACAGTGCACGCGTGCTGGATTCGACCTGTTCTTCACTGGCAATGGCGTCAGTCAGCAACGCATCGCGTGCTCTCGCGCGCAACTCATTCACCAGACTTTCATCAAATCCTTCAATGTCCAGCATTTCACCAATCGGTACATACGCCACTTCTTCAATACTGGCAAAGCCTTCCTGCACCAGGATATCCGCCACTTCTTCATCGACATCCAGTTTTTCCACAAACAGCGTGCGTAACGTGGTGGCCTCGGATTCATTTTTGCGCTGTGCTTCTTCCACCGTCATGATGTTCAATTCCCATCCGGTGAGTTCGGACGCCAAACGCACATTCTGCCCGTTGCGACCAATGGCCTGCGCCAGCTGGTTTTCATCCAGCACCACATCCATGCTGTGCCGGTCTTCATCAACCACGATACTACTCACTTCGGCGGGTGCCAACGCATTGATCACAAATTGCGCCGCATCTGCAGACCACAAAATGATATCTACCCGCTCACCCGCCAGCTCACCTGTCACCGCCTGCACACGCGAACCACGCATACCAACACACGTGCCAATCGGGTCAAGACGTGGATCGTTTGATTTTACCGCGATTTTGGCACGAATGCCCGGATCACGTGCCGCGCCTTTAATTTCCAGCAGGCCTTCTTCGATTTCCGGCACTTCCAGTTCAAACAGTTTGGCAATAAACTCCGGTACCGTACGTGAAAGCACAATCTGTGGTCCGCGCGCACTACGGTCAACCCGCAGAAGATACGCCCGCACCCGATCGCCAGAACGCAAATTCTCTTTTGGAATCATTTGATCACGTGGCAATGTCGCTTCCACGCGACCAAACTCGACAATGGCATTGCCTCGTTCGACACGTTTGATCGTGCCAGTCACGAGATATTCTTCCCGTTCCAGAAAATCATTCAGAATCTGCTCGCGTTCCGCATCCCGGATACGCTGCAAAATCACCTGTTTGGCTGCCTGCGCGCCAATCCGGCCGAATTCAACGGCTTCCAGCGGCTCACGCACCGTATCACCCAATGCCAATCCCGGATGGGAAACCTGCGCATCGGTCCATGCAATCTGACTTTCCGGAAATTCGTGTTCATCATCCGGAACAATCTGCCAATATCGCCATGCCTGATAGTCGCCGGTGTTGCGATCAATTTCCACCCGCACATCAATATCGTCCCGGAGCTGTTTTTTCGTCGCAGAAGCCAACGCCTGCTCCAGCACCCCGAATACCACATCACGGTTGACATTCTTTTCTCTGGCCAGCGCATCGGCCAACAGCAAAATCTCGCGGCTCATTTCCGACAACCCCTTGTTCTACGCATCATACATCCGGCACCAAACGTGCCTGATCAATATTGTCCAAGCCAAACGTGACATCATGGCCATCAATCTGCACCACGACACCGGTCACATCCGCAGACACCAGTCTACCCAGAAAGCGACGCTGCCCGGACAACGCCATACGCAAACGTAATTGTACGTCACGTCCCAGAAAACGTTGAAAATCTGCCAGCCTCTTCAAGGGTCTATCCAACCCGGGCGACGAAATTTCCAGCCGTTCATACGCCACATTTTCTACTGCCAACCAATCGCCAAGGTGATTACTCACTCGCTCGCAATCGTCCAGTGTAATGCCTTCTGGTTTGTCGATAAAAATTCGCAACAAACCGGATTTCAACGACCGGGACATATCCACCAACTCGTATCCCAATCCATTCAGGGTCGCGCCCAGTTTTTCTTCCAGCGTCATCAAGACCCCACAAACAAAAAAAGGGCGCAACGCCCATACATTTCAATCTGCCAGTTGGTGCCCGGAACCGGAATCGAACCGGTACGCCGATTTCTCAGCGAGGGATTTTAAGTCCCTTGTGTCTACCAATTTCACCACCCGGGCATTGGAGGCGGGGGTCGGAATCGAACCGGCGTCCACGGCTTTGCAGGCCGCTGCATAACCACTCTGCCACCCCGCCCTTGCTTAGGCTGCTGAAAACCATTGTGCCTGCCAACATTTCGTTGGAGAAACGGCTGAAATCTTCATTTACAAGTAGTAAATGCCGATTTTTCATCCCCTTCCATCTCATGCTGGCTACGCTCGCGACATTTTTCAATGGCTCAATATAAGCGGCACACACAGACACACACAACAACTAAAAAGGGAAAGCACTACCGCTTTCCCTCATTTTCGCTCTGCGAACCATAGAACCGGACAACATACTTGCCACAGCTCGCAAAGCCAACGACTGGAGCGGGAAACGAGGTTCGAACTCGCGACCTATACCTTGGCAAGGTATCGCTCTACCAGCTGAGCTATTCCCGCACGCTTTGCAACAAAAACCTTGCCTGCCAGACATCATCACCCAATTCTCTTGCCGAGAGTTTAATATCCCGACAATGCTTTTCCGGTAACGAATCTCCAGCAACAAATTATCTAGAGTCATCAGGTTAAATATCAGCAGTTGACACATCAACCGCTTCAACCGTTCGCTTCAACCGTTCGCTTCAACCGTTGAAATTTCACCATCCCGACTGATTTTTCAGCATGGAAGCCAAGCGCAAACCTGCTCAACCACCCGACCAACAAACCACTCAACCAACGAGGCTTTGCATTCTAGCACAGACTGTCACAATGTCAACCACTTTAAACCGATGAAAACAGTGCGCAGACCAACCGCTGAAAAGCGAGCCGGAAAACCTGAATAATCCACAAAGCGACAAACATGCGGACATGCAGCGCTTGCAACGCGTCTCAAAAAATCCATCTCGTTCGCGCACCAATACGGCGCAAGACACTATTCATTAATAATAAAAAAATAAACAATTCGACAAAACCACCCATACCTTTGCCATATTTTGGTCAATGCGACGACATTCAAACAAAGTGTAATCAACGGTAACTGCCGCAGACGAATAAAACGGCTCAACCGCCGGCATACCGGGGCAATCACCAACGCGTGCGCCGCTACCGCCATCGATTGGCTGACACGATTTTCGCACCCGTCACCCGAACGGGTAGTGGAAAAAATACATTATTTATATTAGCATTATTTGGCAAACGCAACGCACTATAAACAATTGCGCTTGCCGACACCCATCGTTCAAATCATTTAATTCAAATCATTCAAAAGGATTTATTGATGAAGATATCCAATTTTTTTCTGGCAACAGCCCTCGTCGCCATATCGCACACATCACTCGCCCAAAACATTTCCTTTGCGGGATATTCCGGTTCCAGCATCGATGGCTTCAGTTTGAACGACTTCACACCGTCAAACGGGCTACCGCTTGCTACTGGTTACGGCATTGACTACTCCGGATGGGATCCCGGAGCGACATTCGCCGAAGCTACAGGCACGCCCGCCGTATGGCTTGGTCAGATCGCCCCCGAAGGAAATCAAGGCACCATTACCAGTGCAACGCCATTCATCCTCAACAGCATCACCCTTGATTTATCTTCGTCTTATTCCCCACTGGGCAGCGTAGTCACGATTTCAGAAGGAGGTAACGGCCCCAGCTTCAATACCTATCTCCAAGGTGTAGGCGGCACTCCTGCTCCATATGCATACCAGACAATAACCGCTCCGCCAGGCGCTACCAGCCCGACAACTTCCGTATTGCTGACAGATACTCCGTTTGGACTTTTTACAGGACCCCTGAATAACGCTTACGTCGACAATCCGGACGGAACAACCTCCATATTTGATGAAAACGGGAATCTTGTCATTGGCGAAAATGTCACCTGCCCATTCACGGGCGCATTCTGTGGCACGGCGAATCCAATGGATGGCGCCCCGTTCAGTCTCGTTTCCATGGACGTTACATTCGTCGGGTCGCCTGCCGCCACGCCTTTGCCGCCATCAGACTGGTTGATGCTTTCGGCTTTGGGCATTGTTTTTCTGTATTTGCGTCAACCCCAGCAGCCTCGCAACAAAACAATCGCGTAATTTGATCTGAAAAACCTGTCTTTCGCTTGCAAGGGAAAGACAGGTCAACACAGCAAAATCACTCCCCACACCGCCAGCACATTCAACAAGGCAATCAATACGGCAGCGCTGCCCATGTCTTTGGCGCGCTTGATCAGGTGATGGTGTTCAAATGAAATGCGATCGACGGCGGCTTCCACGGCTGAATTAAGCAATTCAACCACCAACACCAACAGGACGGAAGCAATCATCAACGCGCGTTCAACCGGGGCATGACGCAAATACAGCGCCAACGGCACCATGGCAATGGCAAGCAATGTTTCTTGCCGAAACGCATCTTCATACCGCAGTGCCGCACGCAAGCCATCCAGCGAATATAACAATGCGTTCCAGACCCGCTGTAAGCCTTTTTTGCCCTTGAACGGCGATTCCTGCATACGATTCCCCCCTCGAAATCTGAAGATTACCACCACGATGCAATGAATTTGATGACAATCTGATGACAGCGTCAGTCACTGTTTTCAGCATTATTCCATGTCGAGTCGCTCCAACCGGTAACGCAACGCCCGAAAAGTGATACCCAACATTTTTGCTGCGGCGGTTTTGTTGTAGCGTGTTTTCTCCAGCGCTTCTTCAATAGCCGCCCGTTCGATTCGATCAAGGTATTCTTGCAATGGCCACTTGGTATTGCCTTCGGCTGGCGGCGTCAACACATCCATCTCTTCCGCAACCGGTGCCAGTTGCAAATCCTCGGCCTTGATCGCTTGCCCATCATTGAGCGCCAATACGCGTTCCAGAATGTTTTCCAGCTCACGTACATTGCCGGGATAGCCGTACCGTTGCAAGGCATCGATGGCAGAACGGGTCAATATTGGCGCGCTGCGACGGCTTTCCTGTGCCAGGCGCTGAAAAATCGTCCCGGCAATCAGTGGAATATCTTCCTGCATCTCACGCAACGAAGGCATGCGAAGGGTGATGACATTCAGGCGGAAAAACAGATCCTGCCGGAACTGGCCAGCCTCCACGCGCCGAGCAAGATTCTGGTGTGTAGCGCTGATAATCCGCACATCGACGGCTTCTTCCTGCGTAGCGCCGAGCTTGCGCACGCGTTTTTCCTGAATGACCCGCAATAGCTTGACTTGCATCAGCAAAGGCAAGTCTGCCACTTCATCCAGAAACAGCGTGCCGCCATTGGCCGCTTGAAAAAAACCGTCCCGATCGCTGTCAGCGCCAGTAAACGCACCTTTACGATAACCAAAAAATTCTGACTCCATCAGGTTTTCGGGAATCGCGCCACAATTTACCGGTACGAAGGGGCCACTCGCCCGCGCGCTCTGCCCGTGAATGAGTCGAGCAGCCAGCTCCTTGCCACTCCCCGACTCTCCTGTGATATACACCGGCGCCTGGGTCCGTGCGAGACGCGCAATCATGTTTCGTGTCTGTTCCATCGCAGCCGATTGACCAGCCAGGGCCTGTACCTGTGAAACGGTTACCACGTCATCCAGCCGCAAGGCGGATTTGATCAACACGCGCAACTGTTCAAGCGTCACGGGTTTGGACAGATAATCAAACGCGCCTGCTTTCAATGCCATCACGGCGTTATCCATATTGCCATGCGCGGTCATCACTGCTACGGGAATACGCGGACGTTCAGCCTGAATATAGCGAATGATTGCCAGTCCATCGCCATCCGGCAAACGCATGTCGGTCAAACACAGGTCAATATCCTGTGTCGACAGTTTTTCAATCGCCACTCCGACACTGGACGCCTTGACCACGTCCAACCCCATGCGCAACAAGGTCATTTCCAGCAATTCCAGAATATCCGCTTCGTCGTCCACCACCAGCACAACGGGAGTGGTCGTGCGCGTTTCACGCTTTGCCATCACTACGCTCCTGACTTATCCTGAAATGCGCCCCGTGTTTATCGGGCAGGTACACCAGACTGGCGCCATTTGCCTCACACAATTCACGTGAAATATACAAACCAAGTCCTGTCCCTGCAGCATCCGTCGTAAAGAACGGCTCAAACAGACGCGGCAGATCCTCCGCAGAAATACCCTTGCCGTCATCGAGCACATGAATTGCGACTGTCCGTTCGTTCGCCTCGATGCGTACGCGAACGCTGGCAGGCAAATGCCGTCCATACCGGACAGCATTCAATGTCAGATTGGTCAAGACCTGACGTAGATGCTCGCGGTCAAACACCATCGATACTTCTGCCGCACCTTCCAATAAAATCTCGTCTGTCGGCAACTCTTGCGTCGCCCGAAAATCTTCCAGAAATTCAATCAAAAACGGATATAACAGAATGCGCTCACGCTGCATACGGTCACGCCGGTTCAACGCCATGACATCCTGAATCAGATGATTGATACGCGCAATATTCTGCAATACAATCTGCAACAGTCGATCCCGCCCCATGTCCGGCGCTTCACGCAACAATTCCGTCGCGTGACTGATGGCTGCCAGCGGATTGCGGATTTCATGTGCAATATTCGCAGTCAACCGCCCTAACGCCGCCAGCTTGATTTGTTGCGCCGCCGCGTATACCCGCGACATATCCTTGAGCAACAGCACCGCGCCCATCACACGTTTATTGCTCACCGCAATGAAAACAGGCTGAAACTGTTCCCCGCGATCACCTAGCGATAGCACAGGAAACCCAGCCAGCGGATTTTGCCGCCACTGCTGCAAATATTCTCCCAATACCGGTAAACGGTGCGCCAGGTTTTGCTCGCCACCCTGACAATTTCCCAGCACACGGCACGCCTGCCGGTTAGCCTGCCGAATCCGGCCCTCGCCATCGAGCACGATAATGCCATCCTGCATGTCATCAATCACCAGCTGGTTAATCTGCGCCAAACTATATAAATCGGATGCACTGCGTGCCGCCAGCGTTTCACTTTTGCGACTACGCTCAGCGAGCACATAGGCCACCAGCGCTGTGACAAAAAAAGCCAGCCCCATCAACCCGGCCTGACTGATACCCGGCACATCTTCCTGTCCACGCAAAATCGAAAACACCTGCGCCACCAATGTCGTCGTGGTCGCCAGCGCGGCATAAAACATCACCATCCGGCCAGGAGTCACCAATGCGCTGATGGCCAGCACCACAATCATCAATAATCCCAGACCACTTCGCACGCCACCGCTGGCAGCCATCATCCAGCCCAGCGCAAGAATATCCACCAGCACCTGCAACGTCACCTGCATCTCAAAACGTGGGCTGTGCCGATTAGCCATCATCATGATAGGTATCGACAAACTGGTATACATTGCGCTCGCCAGCAAAAAACCGTCCGGATGAATATGCCCGAACGGTCGCCAACGCGCCTCCAGCAAATTGCTCAACAACAAACCCATCGCCACGATGAACCGGTACAGGTTCCAATATTGCAGGGTTTTCCAGTTACGTTCGCTTGGTGTCGGCGGAACAGGCGTGACAACCGTTTCTGTTTCGACGAACAGACTGTCATCCATGACGAGACTCGTGGGGTGCATGACGACATTCCTGCTCGTGCTGTGGCGAACAAAACCAATCTACGCCATTGTGGATTGCCTCATCGCGCGGCACATACATGCCACATTGCCGGCAACGCACCGCATCCACGGAAAGTTCCTTCCCCTGTGGAGCAGCAGGAGGGATATCCAACGAACCGCGCCGCGACGGCGCAATCCAACGTCGGTATACATACACCCCCACCAGCAACCAGAACAGAAATTTCAGCATATCATCAACCGCCCGCACCTTTCCTGACGCTTGCTCCGACAACATGCAATCAAGCGATGCTGACAAACGATCATCAAAACGATCTGTCCACCGCAAATTGCGCCAGATTCACCAAATGCTGTCGATATGGCGAATCCGGTACGTCAGACAACATCGACAGTGCACGTTGTGATTCCTCCTGTGCACGCTGGCGGGTATAATCCAGCGCGCCGCTAGTGCGCACCGCCGTCAGAATGGCATCAAACTGTTGCAAACCGCCATGCTCAATCGCCGAGCGCACCAACGCAGACTGGCTGGCGTCACCTTGCTGCAACACATACAACAAAGGCAGTGTCGGTTTTCCTTCGGCCAAATCATCGCCCAGGTTTTTACCTATTTCAGACATATCACCGGAATAATCGAGCACGTCATCAATCAACTGAAAAGCTGTACCCAAATGCATGCCATAGGCAGCAAATGCCTGCTCCTGCCCGACGTCCACGCCACCCAGTATCGCACCAAGACGTGCCGCCGCCTCAAACAGTTTCGCCGTTTTATAACGAATGACATGCAGATAATCTTGCTCATTGATGTCGGCATTATGGCAGTTCATCAACTGCAATACTTCGCCTTCGGCAATGATATTCGTCGCATCGGACAATATTTGCATCACCCGCATCTGCCCCAGTTCCACCATCATCTGAAACGCGCGTGAATATAAAAAGTCGCCCACCAGCACGCTGGCCGCATTACCAAACAACGCGTTGGCCGTATCACGTCCACGCCGCAAATCAGATTCATCCACCACATCGTCATGCAACAATGTCGCCGTATGAATAAACTCGATCACAGCGGCGAGCACATGGCTTGCCTCGCCATCAAAACCCATCGCGCCTGCCGTGAGCAACACCAGCGCTGGTCGCAGACGCTTACCGCCGCTATCAATGATATATTCGGCCACTTGATTGACCAGCACAACCTCCGAGCGCAAACGAGAACGGATAACTGCATCGACACGCTGCATGTCCGCAGCCAAAAATGCCTGTAAAGCCTGCATTGAAAAAAATTACCTGAAAATAGATGTCTGAATGGTAAGAAGATTGGGCATGTTGTGTCAAGGCGACAGCGTAAATATACCGACGATTGGGATAATTGGTGTCACATAGTGACTCTTTTCAACAACACCATCCCGGCCACCACTCCATACCGGATTTCGCACCAGATTCACCTCCCTTATCTTGCACCCCTTCATCTCGCACCCCTTCATCTCGACGACAACTATCCGATATGCTTGATATTTTTCAAAACTGGTTTATAATGCCCGATTCACTCTGGTCTTGATTTGGAGATTTCCATGGACAACAGTCTCAACTACGCGGTCATAAAAACCGGCGGCAAGCAGTACCGTATCAGCGCTGGCGAAAAATTGAAAATAGAACAGATATCCGCGGATGTTGGCAGCGAATTTGTGATGGATCAGGTTTATCTGGTCGCCAGCAATGGCAACATCAAGGTTGGCGCGCCTCTGGTTGACGGTGCTCGCGTCACCGCTACCGTCGTCGCTCACGGCCGACACGACAAAATCCGCATCTTCAAGATGCGTCGCCGCAAACACTACCGTAAACAGCAAGGTCATCGCCAAAATTACACCGAAATCCGCATCGACGGTATCTCGGCTTAAGGAGCTCAAGACATGGCACACAAAAAAGCAGGTGGCAGTTCACGTAACGGTCGCGACTCACATTCCAAACGTCTTGGCGTCAAGCGCTTTGGTGGAGAACAGGTCATCGCAGGCAACATCATTGTCCGCCAGCGTGGCACCCAGTTTCACCCTGGCACCCATGTCGGCATGGGCAAAGATCACACCCTGTTCGCCACCATTGATGGCGCGGTGCAATTTGTCGTCAAGGGCGCTGCCCGTCGCAAGACAGTCAACATCGTACCGGCTTCCGCCTGACAACCAGCCGGCACACATACCAACACACAACCGCGTATTGAATACACGCTGTTGATTTGATGGAAAATGTTTTTCTGCCATGCCCGCCGGCACAAACTGACAAAGCCAGGAGCCTGTCGGACTTGATTTGCCATGCCGTTGCAACCCAAAGGGCAGGACGAATCAAGTCCGACAGGCTTCCCAGGGAAGTGCCGATTTATTCCTCCGTCGCGGGCATGTGAGAATAAATCAGCCGTTCCCCAAAGACACCTGTATGGTGTCTTTGCCATTTGGTGATTGACGATCTGCCAAAGCAGACAAACCAGCAAGGTAGCATGGAATGGCAAATAACGCAGCACGCGACTGTCTACACACGTCACAATCCACACCGCAATCTGCAAAGGTCTGACGATGAAATTCATCGACGAAGCAAATATCAGCGTTACCGCAGGCAAAGGTGGCGATGGCTCAGCCTCCTTCCGGCGTGAAAAATTCATTCCTTTCGGCGGTCCGAATGGAGGTGATGGTGGGCGCGGCGGTAGCGTCATCGCGCTGGCTGACCGCAATATCAACACGCTGATCGATTTTCGCTACAAGCGGCAATTTCGTGCCCGCAATGGTGAAAATGGTCGTGGTTCTGACTGTTATGGCAAAGGTGCCGACGATATCATCCTGCGCATGCCGGTAGGCACTGTCATTACCGATGCCGAAAATGGTCAGGTACTGGCCGACCTGACGCAAGATGGGCAACAGACCGTCATTGCCCAAGGCGGCAAAGGCGGTCTGGGCAACCTGCATTTCAAATCCAGCACCAACCGGGCGCCAAGACAATTTACCCTTGGCGAGCCTGGTGAAGAACATGAACTCCTGCTGGAATTGAAAGTGTTGGCCGATGTTGGATTGCTCGGCATGCCCAACGCAGGAAAATCCACTTTTATCCGCAGCGTTTCTGCCGCACGTCCAAAAGTTGCCGATTACCCTTTCACCACGCTGGCGCCCAATCTTGGTGTCGTGCGGGTCGATATCAACAAGAGCTTTGTCATTGCCGACATCCCCGGATTGATTGAAGGCGCATCCGAAGGCGCTGGCCTGGGACACCGTTTTTTACGTCACCTGTCCCGCACACGTTTACTGCTGCATCTGGTTGACATCGCCCCCTTCGACGATACGATAGACCCGGTTCAAGAAGCACGTTCCATCGTGGAAGAACTGCGCAAATACGACGAAACGCTGTACCAGAAACCACGCTGGCTCATCCTCAACAAAACCGATCGACTCGATGCTGCCGGACGCGACACCATTATCCGCACTTTCACTGACGAATTGGATTGGCATGGCGAAGTGTATGCCATCTCCGCACTCACTGGCGAAGGCTGCCAGAAACTGACATTTGCCATCATGCAATATCTGGACGCCACGCGGGATGCTCACATTCAGGAGACTGCCACCCAAACAGCATCAACGCCAGACATACCAGAACCCGGCACGAACGAATATGCAGATGAACCCTGACAACAGACAACGCGTCGTCGTCAAGGTGGGCAGCGCGCTGGTCACCAACGATGGGCGCGGACTCGATCATGCCGCGCTGGCCAACTGGTCGCGCCAGATTGCCATGCTGGCGCAACAAGACCACGAAATCGTGCTGGTATCCAGTGGTGCCATTGCCGAAGGCATGCAACGCCTGGGCTGGCTAAAACGGCCCGCCAGTATCCACGAACTTCAGGCTGCAGCAGCGGTCGGTCAGATGGGGTTGATTCAAGCCTACGAAACCAGCTTTCGCCATCATGGTGTTCACACCGCACAATTGCTGCTGACGCACGACGACCTGCGCAACCGCACCCGTTACCTCAACGCATTGTCTACCCTGCGGGCGCTGCTGGCTCTTCATGTCGTTCCCATCATCAATGAAAACGACACGGTTGTCACCGACGAAATCCGATTTGGCGACAATGACACCCTGGGCGCGCTGGTCGCCAATCTGATCGAAGCCGATACACTCATCATCCTCACCGACCAAGCCGGACTGTACACCGCCGACCCACGTCAAGACAGCAATGCCCAGTTGGTGCAGGAAGCCCGCGCAGGCGACCCAACGCTGGAAACCATGGCAGGAGGAGCTGCCAGCGAACTGAGTCGTGGCGGCATGTTGACCAAAGTACTCGCTGCCAAGCGCGCTGCCCGCAGCGGCGCCCACACCATCATCGCCTCAGGCCGTGAACCGGACGTGCTGCTGCGCCTGTTGGCAGGCGAGCGCATCGGTACGCGCCTGATTGCCAGCATTACCCCACTTTCGGCGCGCAAAACATGGCTCGCCGACCACGTTCAGGTACCCGGACATTTCATCATCGACCAAGGCGCAGAACACGCTTTGGTACACGAAGGCAAAAGCCTGCTGCCTGTCGGCGTCAAAGCCGTCAGCGGAGAATTTTTCCGCGGCGAAGTCGTTGCCTGCCTCAACGAAACCGGCAAACTGATTGCCCGTGGATTGAGCAATTATTCCGCGCAGGACGCGCGTAAAATTGCCGGCCATGCCAGCCATGACATCGCAACGATTCTGGGTTATATTAACGAAATGGAACTGATACACCGCGACCATCTGGTCATCCTGTCCTGAAAGCATTGCCCGAAAGCACCGCATGACCGTCCACCATGATACCGCCATCCTGCTCATCAGTTGCCCGGATCAAAAAGGTCTGGTTGCCGCCATTGCCCAGTTTCTATACCAACACAACGCCAACATACTGCATGCCGACCAGCATCAGGACGCCGAATCAGGCACGTTTCTCATGCGCGTTGAATGGGACTTACAGTCATTCGATCTGGCGCTGGAACAATTCCATACTGCCTTTTCCCCTATTGCGCAACAGTTTGGCATGCACTGGCGACTTGCCCATGCCACCCAACGACTGCGTATGGCAATTTTTGTATCGCGCTACGACCATTGTCTGGCCGACTTGCTCTACCGCTATCAGGCCGGCGAACTGAACTGCGACATTCCCATCATCATCAGCAACCATCACGATACACAATGGCTGGCACAAGCCTATAACATTCCTTTTCAATACATTCCTGTCCACAAGGACGGCAAAGCGGAAGCAGAAGCCGAGCAACTCGCCATCCTGCGCCACCACCATATCGATTTCATTGTACTGGCGCGCTATATGCAGGTACTGTCAGCTGATTTTATCCGCCACTACCCGCAACGCATCATCAACATCCATCATTCGTTCCTGCCCGCGTTTCATGGCGCGAAACCCTACCACCGCGCCTTTGAGCGCGGCGTCAAACTGATTGGCGCCACCAGCCACTACGTTACCGAGATTCTGGACGACGGCCCCATCATTGAACAGGATGTCGCCCGCATCTCGCACCGCGACAACCTCGACGACCTCATCCGGCGCGGCGCTGACCTGGAGAAAATCGTTCTCTCCCGCGCCGTTCGCCTGCACAGCGAGCACCGCGTGCTGCTTTACGCCAACAAGACGGTCGTATTTGACTGAAACCGGTGTTTGATTGAGCAGTCAAGACGCGTCAATGCCCGTGCGGGGTATCGCCTACCAGTTTGAAACGTGTGCCACAATAAGGGCAACTCGCTTGCCTGGTATGAACAATATCCAAAAAAACACGAGGATGTGCGCTCCAGGCAGGCATGCCGGGGGTCGGGCAGTGCAAAGGCAAGTCGGCGGCAGTAACGCCAATAATGTCCTGCTCTGACTGTTGTGTAAGCGTTTGTATCGTCTGTTGTGTCATTTGCACGCAATCTCCATTGTTTGCAGAATCAGCACAAAGCCAGCCAGTCAGCGTGGTTTGTATCACGACCATGCACACAATCAAAATACTTTTTCTGCAACGCCATCGTGACAGGGCCACGGCTACCCGTGCCGATGGTGCGGTTGTCCAACTCCCGAATCGGGGTCACTTCAGCAGCGGTGCCGGTAAAAAACGCTTCATCAGCGCTATAGACTTCGTCACGCGTGATGCGTTTTTCCACGATGGACAATCCCATTTCTCCCGCCAGCGTGATGATGCTGTCACGGGTAATGCCTTCCAATGCGCTGGTCAAATCTGGCGTTATCAGTTTGCCACGACGCACGATGAATATGTTCTCGCCAGATCCTTCCGCCACAAATCCGTCCACATCCAGCAACAAGGCTTCCTGATAACCATCTTGCGCCGCTTCCTGATGCGCCAGAATCGAATTCATGTAATTACCATTTGCCTTCGCCTTGCACATCGTCACATTCACGTGATGGCGCGAAAACGACGATGTCTTGACCCGGATACCCTGCTCCAGCGCGTCTGCCCCCATATAGGCGCCCCATGTCCATGCCGCCACGATAACGTGTGTGGACAAGGTTTTGGCAGAAATTCCCATGGCTTCGGCGCCATAAAACGCCATCGGCCGCAAATACGCGGTAGCAAGACCGTTTTCGCGCACCACGGCGCGCTGCGCATCCATCAGTGTCGCCTTGTCAAACGGCATATGCATACTCAGAATATGGGCCGAGCGGAACAAACGATCGGTATGTTCTTCCAACCGGAAAATCGCTGTTCCTTGTTCGGTCTGATACGCCCGCACCCCTTCAAACACCCCCATGCCATAATGCAAAGTGTGCGTCAGCACATGCGTCGTTGCCTCACGCCACGGCACCATTTTACCGTCATACCAAATCCAGCCATCCCTGTCCGCCATCGACATCATCTTGCTCCAACGCAAATTTTTAACAAAGGGGCATTGTAGCGCAAATCCGGGCAATCTGTCAGAGACGGGGAAAACGATATCAACCCCGTGATCCATCCTGCATCAAATACGCCCACAATGTCCTGACCGCCTGCACTTCACTCACCACGCGCACTTCGTCCACCTGTGCGTGATGCACGTCCTGTAATCGCTGCTCGTGTTGCATCTGCCAGTAAGACAGCCAGGCAGCGGCAACCGGAGCGGCCAGATCCGCTGGCACCAATCCCTGTTCACCCGCACGCTGCAACAATGCGGGCACGCCGACGTTTTCGGCCATCGCCGGTGCCTGTCCGGCATACGCCAATACCAGAAATTGCACCATGAATTCCACATCGATCATGCCACCGGCACTGTATTTGAGATCAAAAACCCCTTCAGAATCAGGGTGTGCGACATGAATTTTCTGCCGCATGGCGACAATATCCTGCCGCAGCGTAGTCTTGTCACGCGGCATCTGCAATATTTCGCCACGCAGCGCCGAAAATTGTTGTCCAATGGCGACATCACCGGCAACGAATCTGGCGCGAGTCAATGCCTGATGCTCCCATACCCAAGCGTGGTGACGCTGATAATCTGCAAACGCCATCATCTGACTGACCAACAAACCCGATGCACCATCAGGACGCAAGCGCAAATCGGTATCGTACAAAATACCTGCCGGCGTCAGACTGGTCAACCAGGTAATAATGCGCTGTGCCAATCGTGCATAAATGAGTCCGGCATCCGGATGTTCGTCCTCATACAAAAACACCATGTCCAGATCCGACGCGTAACCCAACTCCCGGCTGCCTAACTTGCCATAACCGATGATAGCGAAACGCGGCGTGGATCGATGGCGATCCCGCACCCCTGCCCATGCCAGGGACAACACCGCCTGCAGCAGAATTTCCGCCAGCCTGCTCAAAGATTGCGCCAGATCGGGCAACGCCACGCCAACCAGCACTTCTTGCGCCAGCAAGTGAAATGTCTGCTGTTGGCGGGCATGGCGCAAACTGTCCATCTGCCGCTCAGTATCCTGATGAAAAGACATTAATTGCGCATCCAGCGTCTGTTGAAATGCCGCCCAATCCGGCTTGGCCAACAAAAGACGGACATCCAGCAATTCATCCAGCAAAATCGGATTTTGCGCCAGATAGCGCGCCGCCCACTGACTGGCGGCACAAATCTCCGTCAATTGTGACAATGCACGAGGATATTCTTCCAGCAATGCCATATATGCCACACGACCGCCGATGGCTTCCAGAATATCAAGCAGGCGAAACAATGTCGTTTCATCGACAAAACGGGCTGCCAATTCAATTGTCAACGCCGCCAGCCGATCATAACGCTCGCGATGTTGTTCCAGCAAACGCAAATAACGCTGACTCCGCCGCACAGCACGTAACCGATCCAGCACAACCATCGGTCTGGTATATCCCCATTGCGCCAATTCATGACCGGCGGTCTCATCGTCTACCACACCCAGCCACACCGGCATGGCCACACGCTCACGCAGCGGATCGGCCGGTGACAGAAACACACCATCAAATGCCTGCGACACCTCTCTGCGATGCTTGTTTAACACCGTATTTAACGCAACTTCATCGGTGAACCCCATGCTGGCGGCCAAACGCAGACGATCCTCTTCTGACGACGGTAACGCTTGGGTCTGCGCGTCGTCCAGATATTGCAGACGATGCTCCAACTTGCGCAAAAAAGCGTACGCTACCAACAATCTGTCGACCAATTCAACATCCAGCAGGCCTCGTTGTGCCAGTAACACCAGTGTCTCCCGTGTCCCCCGCAATTGCAGTGCAACATCACGCCCACCCCGAATCAGCTGAAACACTTGTGCGACAAATTCGATTTCACGAATCCCGCCCGGCCCCAGTTTGATATTATCAATCCGGTCACGCCGAATAACCTCGCGCCGAATCTGGGCATGCAAGCCTCGCATGGCATCCAGGGCGCCATAATCCAGGTATTTACGAAACACGAACGGTCGCACAATGGCCGCCAATTCACGATGACAACATCCGGTCAGTGCCCGTGCCTTGGTCCAGGCATAACGCTCCCACTCACGGCCATGCCCCTGCAAATATTCTTCCAGCGCCGAAAAACCCATAGCCAGCGGGCCAGACTCCCCCCATGGACGCAAACGCGTATCCACGCGGAACACAAATCCATTTTCATCTACCGATGACAATGCCCGTCCCAAACGCTGCCCCAAAAACACAAAGAACTGATGATGCGTGATCGGACGCGTGCCATCTGTCTCGCCTTCCTCCGGATAGAGGTACACCAAATCAATGTCGGACGATACATTCAACTCGCCGCCACCGAGCTTACCCATTCCCACTACTACCATCTGCATGATGGAGCCGTCCGCACAATGCGGATGGCCGTGTAACGCAGACAGCCACTGCCCATGCCACGTCAGCGCACAATTCAATGTCACCTCGGCAAGTTCCGTACACACCCGCATCACCTCATCCAGACTCGCCCATCCAGCCAAATCACGCACCAGCAGTTGCCCGATGACCAACTGGCGCAAGCGACGCAACGCGCGATGCAGGCTGAGTTCATCCGTCACATCCGCTGCATCGAGCCAGGCTTCCAGCGCTTGTCGTGTCCAGACCCGCGACAGCATCAATTGCCCGACAAACCCTGCATCCGCATCGTGAATGCGCTGAAAATAACGAGAAAACCGATAAGCTGCGGCGATTGCCGCGTCAACTGACGATGATTCAGGCGTTATGGAAGTGATGCTATCGCGACACATTGTTTACCTCACAGAGAACCTGAAATTTTCAGCAATCCACACACGTAGTCATGATATACGGAAAATAATGCTGATAGACGATCTGTACATCGTCATGTTTCTGCAATATATCTCAAGTAGAATATGAATGCTGAAATGAGTCCGGCTCTGTGTTCAAAGCGGGTCAAAAACGTACCGGACGCGTTGGTGACCAACATGACCAAATCACGCTGAACCATGCCGGCCTGGGGAACAAAGTGAAACCAGTTAAAAACCCGCAACGGAAACCCGTTGTTAAATATCAGCCATTCGATTGATTAATATGGAGAAATGCATGTCTATAAAGAATCTTGTCACCCACACCCTGCTTGCCGCATTAATGCTCAGCGCCGGAGTTGCCAGCGCCGGAGAAATGACTGGTGCCGGCTCGACATTCGCCTACCCGATTTATGCCAAATGGGCCGAAGCATACAAAGCCAGCAGCGGCGTCAGCCTGAACTATCAGTCCATCGGGTCTGGTGGCGGCATCAAACAGATCGAAAACAACACCGTCAATTTTGGTGCTTCGGACATGCCACTGAAACCTGAAGTGCTGAAACAGAATGGTTTGATGCAGTTTCCTACCGTCATCGGCGGTGTCGTTCCCGTTGTCAATGTTCCTGGCGTACAGGCTGGAAAACTGCATCTGAACGGCAAAGTATTGTCCGACATTTACATGGGCAAGGTCATCACCTGGAACAGCCCGGAAATTGAAGCATTGAATCGCGGCATGCATCTGCCATCCACCCATATCACCGTTGTTCACCGCTCTGACGGTTCTGGTACTACGTTCATTTTCGCCAGCTATCTGTCAAAAGTCAGCCCGGAATGGGCAAAAAAAGTCGGTGTTGATACCTCCATCCCTTGGCCTGCCGGCGTAGGCGGCAAGGGTAATGAAGGCGTGGCATCCTTTGTACAGCGCATCAAAGGGTCGATTGGCTATGTAGAATACGCTTATGCCAAACAAAACAAAATGGCGTATGTATTGATGCAAAACCGCGAGGGTCAATATGTCCCTCCGTTTGCCGCCAACATCCAGGCTGCTGCTGCCGGTACCGATTGGTCAAAAATACCTGATTTTTATGAAATGCTGACCAACGAACCGGGTAAAATGAGCTGGCCCATCACGGGCGCCACCTTCATTCTCATGCACACCACACAAAACCATCCCGAAAATGGCAAGATTGTGCTGAAATTCTTCGATTGGGGATTCAACAAAGGCGGCAAATTGGCTGAAGATCTGGATTACGTTCCTCTGCCAAAAAGTGTCACCGATCTGATCGAAAAAGATTGGTCTGAAAAAATTCACGACGCCAGCGGCAAAGCAATCTGGTAAAATCCAACACCATTTTGTAGCGTTTTACGCCACGACGGCAGATATTCCTGTCGCCGTGGCGTGGAACACAAACCCGGTCAGGAAAACATGACTTCCACGTCAAATCAAACCTCATCGCACGACACGCGCATGCAACGCTTCGCCATACAAGACAAAATCTTTGTTAGCTTGGCACAACTCTTTGCTTTTATTGTATTTGCCCTGTTATTCGGCATTCTGGTATCGCTAATCATTGGCAGCCTGCCCAGCATTCATAAATTTGGCTTCGGCTTTATCACCGGCACTGCGTGGGATCCCGTTACCGAAAAATTCGGTGGTCTGGTACCTATCGTCGGCACGCTGGTTACCTCATTCATCGCCTTGCTGATCGGTGTTCCCATCAGTTTTGGTATCGCACTGTTTTTGACCGAGTTGTCACCCAACTGGCTTAAACGTCCACTGGGAATTGCCATCGAATTACTTGCGGGCATCCCCAGCATCATCTATGGTATGTGGGGACTGTTTGTTTTCGCACCCTTTTTTGGCGACCACATTGAACAATGGCTTATCGACAACCTCGGCAACCTGCCGGTTATCGGTTTCCTGTTTCAGGGCGCTCCCATGGGCATCGGCGTATTGACCGCAAGCCTTATCCTTGCCATCATGGTCATTCCTTTCATCGCATCCGTCATGCGTGACGTGTTTGAAATCGTTCCACCCATGCTGAAAGAATCTGCTTACGGTCTGGGCGCCACGACCTGGGAAGTGGTGCGCTATATTGTACTGCCCTATACCCGCATTGGTGTCGTGGGCGGAATCATGCTTGGTCTGGGACGCGCGCTGGGTGAAACCATGGCTGTCACCTTTGTGATCGGCAATTCGCATGACATCTCCACTTCACTCCTGATGCCGGGCAACACCATTTCTTCGGCGTTGGCGAACGAATTTACCGAAGCAGTCGGCAAGATGTATACCTCTGCTCTGATCGAACTTGGCCTGATCCTGTTTTTCATCACGTTCGTGGTATTGGCAATTTCAAAAATCCTGTTGCTGCAACTGCGCAAACAGGAAGGCAATAAAGATTAGGATCCCTCATGTTTTCACCCTACGCCAAACGCCTGTTGCTCAACCGTACCAATCTGGTCATCTCCGGTATCGCCATGCTGATTGGCCTGATGGCGCTGGGATGGATTCTGTGGACGTTGGTCGATTTCGGTTTTCATGGATTGCACGTCAAACTGTTCACCGAAAGCACCCCTCCGCCGGGAAGCGATGGCGGCCTTGTCAATGCCATCGCCGGCAGCTTGATGATGTCGTTCGTCGGCACGCTGATTGGCACACCGGTTGGTATCATGGCAGGCACTTATCTGGCCGAATTCGGCCAGCGCGGCTGGCTGGCGCCCATCACACGCTTTCTGAACGACATTCTCCTTTCTGCACCATCCATCATTGTCGGTCTGTTCATTTACGAAATTTATGTCATGCGTGTTCACCACTTTTCTGGTTGGGCAGGCTCATTTGCCCTGTCGCTGCTGGTCATTCCTGTGGTAGTGCGCACGACAGAAGACATGCTGAGACTTATCCCGGATACGCTGCGCGAGGCCGCCGCTGCACTCGGCGCACCACGCTGGATGGTCGTCACCATGATCACTTGGCGCGCGGCACGAGCCGGCATGATTACCGGCATATTGCTGGCCATCGCCCGCATCAGCGGAGAAACCGCGCCTCTGCTGTTTACCGCGCTGAACAACCAGTTTTACAGCAACAACATGAACGCTCCCATGGCGAACCTGCCCGTTGTCATTTTCCAGATGGCCATGAGCCCTTATGATGATTGGCACAACCTTGCCTGGGCTGGCGCATTGCTTACTACCAGTCTGGTACTGATACTTAGCATCAGCGCGCGCATTTTATTCAAAAAAGAACAGTGACCCACCATCCAGCGAGAGCCTCATGGAAACCAATATCAAATTCAGCCTGCGCAAGCTCGATTTTTACTACGGTAAAAATCACGCGCTCAAAGACATCAACCTTGATATCCCGGTCAATCAAGTCACGGCATTCATCGGCCCTTCTGGTTGCGGTAAATCCACCCTGCTGCGCACCTTGAACCGCATGTATGATCTTTATCCAGGACAGCGGGCAGAAGGGCAGATTCTACTCGATGGCGTTGATATTCTCGACAAAAAAACTGACCTCAACACCCTGCGCGCCCGAGTCGGAATGGTTTTTCAAAAACCAACTCCATTCCCGATGTCCATTTTCGACAACATCGCCTTTGGCATCAAGCTATACGAAAAAGTCTCGCGCGCAGAACTCCACGACCGAGTCGAATGGGCACTCAAAAAAGCAGCGTTATGGAACGAAGTCAAAGACAAACTCAGCCAAAGTGGTTATAGCCTGTCCGGTGGGCAACAACAACGCTTGTGCATTGCGCGGGGCATCGCTGTCAAGCCGGAAGTATTGCTCCTTGACGAGCCTGCCTCCGCACTTGATCCAATTTCAACCGCCCGTATCGAAGAACTCGTTCACGAACTGAAAACCGAGTATACCATCGCTATCGTGACCCACAGCATGCAGCAAGCCGCTCGCGTATCAGATTTTACTGCCTACATGTACCTGGGTGAGATGATGGAATTCGGTCGTACCGACGTCATTTTCACCAATCCGAGCAAAAAAGAAACCGAAGATTACATTACCGGGAAATTCGGCTGAGCCGTTTTTTCGGCTATTTGCAATCTGCGGTTGGACCGAAAGTTTCGGAACGGTGAGCATTTTGCGCTGTTCCGTGCAAAATCGGATTGGATTCGTAAGCAATCCAGACTGGGCAAGACTGGAGAAATGGGCTGCCTGAGTAATAGTCTCCACGTGAACCAATTGAAACGGCAATGCCACTGTCGGCAATTCGGCCTTTGCGACGTCTTTCAGGATAGTTGTCGCATCAACCATTCTTCAGGCTGCCATTTGGACCGGTTTTTCCGGATTCAAATTAACAGCACCAACAGGTTACCAGTTTCGTGTTTTCCCCGACCAGCGTTGCGGATGTTTCGCTTTGGCTTGCTGATATATAATTGTCAATGGCCAAGTAAACTGACCCACCGGGGGTGCGGCCAATAAAATTGACCCACCCCCGCTGACAAGGTAAAGCGGAGTTGATCGGGCAGGCGTTCAGCGAATGCAACCGCACCTGATCTTTGTGCTGTTTGACCAGCACGGTGATCTTGAATCGCATTCGCCCGGATGTCAGTTTGAATCCGAAAAGATCGGCTCAAATAGCAGCCTGAAGAATGGTTGATGCGACAAATATCCTGACAGCGGGGGCAAACTACGCCGCATGCTTGTTCACGGCAGCGTGATTGCCCCAATGTTCCAAATCATCCACAACCACGCCAACCCACCACAATGGCCCAATACTGTCGAAATCTTTGCCGCCGCTGATATGCTGCCCGTCACCCAGCATAATATTGGATGCAAAATCTTCAGCTTCAAGCAAATTACGAAATATGTGCCAAGTCACCAGACATTCACTGACCTTGATGGCATCAAGCGAACGAAACTCATTCAAGAACGTGTTCATGATCGCACTCCAAGAGTAGCGGAATTAACAGTATAAAACACTCAACTATTTTTGCAATACCCCGGCGTTGCTGTTCGACGCAGAGTAAATGTGTGTAATGGTTTGATCACACATCAAAATTTTGCCAGAACGGTAAATTCGCAAAAAGTATTTTCGTGAAAACAAAAAAACGTGATCTGTTCCCTGTTTCCCGTTTCCCGAAAGCATCATGCTTTAGCGAGACAACTTCCGACCAAAACCAATTCCGGGCACTTCTATCAACAAATGTGTAGCCATGGCCACCAGTGCTGCGAGCATGGCCACAAGTATAATCAGCATCCAGAAATAAATTGTTGATGACCGGGCGAAATTGTTTACGCTCTGGAAATTAAAAATAGTATGTAACACAATGCCATGTAACAAATAAATATCAAAACTCAACTCGCCTAACCTTCTTGCCGCTCTGGATGACAGCAAACCAAAAATAGAACACCCGGAAGTGATGAGCAAAAATATTACCCATAAAATTAAAAAAGGTGCTGTTTGATAAGCCGTTTTAAAAAACGCAAGTAGCAATAATAGAAGCAACACAACAAATGAAAATATAAAATTCATGCGGTTACTCATTACTAATATAAAATTTTCATGGATTGATGCGCACAACATCCCTCCAAAAAATTCCAACAAAGCAATAGCGGAGTGACTTGAAGGTGATCTGATGGTGATGATGGTTAACAAGACAAATCCAGACACCGAATACCAGATATGCCAACCCACACGCCTCGTAAAAATGGCTGATATTGGTAATATCAGTAGATAGTATTCCCATTCATAGCGGAGTGTCCACGTTACGCTTGCGTTTATTATCGCTGCATCTGTGCCGTTAATGTGATGACCCACTTTGTAAAACCCCGCCAATAATAGCGGAAAAAGCTCTTTCATCAATTTGGCTGGTGATTCCCGCAGGTGAAAGTGACTTGCATAAAAGACGATAAAAAGTACGATCGCTACGGAAAAATAATAAACAGGCGCGATTCTAAAAAACCGGGTGATGTACAACTTACCCCAACGCAGGCGACCATTGGCTTCTACCGCTTTTCTCCAAAACAAAAAACCGGTGATCATAAAAAAAAGCGATACACTGGCCTGTCCAGTCTGATTAAAAAAGTTGGGGATAGGAATTTGCCAACTTAGTCCGATGAGAGAATTATGCAGGAAGGCTGCATGTTGTACGAGAACGCTCAGTGCGAGGATTCCCCTCAAGCCATCGATATTAACCGTTCTGTTTGTGGTGCTATGCCAAGACGCGTCAGCTAAATTGAAAAGTGGATTTTTGGCAAAAATCAGCAAAATCGCTATAACAAAAAAATAATAGAATGGATTGAAAACGCCAAGCATTTATGTTTATGCCTCAATCTGAATATTTCATAAAAATGGCAGAAAATGTTGTAAGAATTTGATATTATTTCGATTATCGATCCTGCGATCCGTTAATGCCGACAACCTTCCGCTTATACCGAATTTTACTACAATCCACTGGTAATCCCCCCAGCAAAAAGTTGGGATTGGAAGTAGAATTTTCTCGATACGAGGGAGCTCTACATGAAGCAGTCAAAATTCACGGATAGTCAGATCATTGAGGCATTGAAACGGGTAGAAGGCGGCACGCCGGTACCGGAGATTTGCCGGGAATACGGAATCAGCACGGCAACGTTTTATAAATGGCGCGCGAAGTACGGCGGGTTGGATGTGCCAATGATGTCCCGCTTGAAAGAATTGGAAGCCGAGAACGCCCGGCTGAAGAAGATGTACGCCGAGGAACGACTGAAGGGCGACATCCTGAAGGAGATCCTCGGAAAAAAATAACCCGGCCATCTCGACGCCGCGAGGTGGCCAAGGAACTGGTGGCGAACAAAGGGATTTCGATCCGGCTGGCTTGCAATATCATGGTCATTAGCGAAACCTGCTATCGTCATGAAGCCAGGCTGAACAGCGAAAATGCCGAGATCGCCGACTGGCTGATCCGGCTGACGGACAATCATCGCAACTGGGGCTTTGGACTGTGTTTTTTGTGGCTGCGCAACGTAAAAGAATTTGGCTGGAATCACAAACGGGTATATCGAATTTACAAGGAGTTGGAGCTGAATCTGCGCATCAAGCCCAGAAAACGGCTGGTGAGGGAAAAACCTGAAGCGCTTGCAGTGCCAGAATCCATCAACCAATGTTGGTCGATGGATTTCATGCATGATCAGCTTGCAGATAGCGGAACGGGTGATTCGAACACTGAACCAGAACATCGAATGGCGGGGCAAGCCGGTTGCCATTCGCAGTGACAATATATCAGCGGCCTGTTGCAGGACTGGGCAGCCAGGCAAGGCATCCGGCTGGATTATATCCAGCCCGGAAACCCACAACAAAATGCTTATGTCGAACGGTTCAACCGGACAGTGCGTTATGAATGGCTATCGCAGTATTTGTGGCAAGACCTGGCCGAAGTCCAGCTATTTGCAACGAAGTGGATGTATGATTATAACCACGACCGCCCACACATGGCCTTGGGTGGCATTACACCGAAACAACGGCTGGCCATGGCCGCGTAACCCTACTTCTGACCCCAACTAAAAATGGGGGGATTACCGTACTGCCGCACGGACAGCAGCGGCGATACTTTCGGCATGTCGCTGTGCCTGTGCACCGTCGGCGCTTTCGACCATTACCCGAACCAGCGGCTCGGTTCCTGACGACCGCAACACCACCCGGCCGTTCACACCCAATTCCTTTTCTACCCGTTCAACCGCGTGCCGTATGTCGCCATGCTGCAAGTCTACCGGTGTTGCCACACGAACATTAAGCAGACATTGTGGATACATGTGCAAATCCGCCGTATATTCCGCCAGTGTCTGACCGGTTTCACGCAACGCGCGCAATACCTGCAAAGCGGCGATGATACCGTCTCCGGTGGTATGCTTCTGCAAACACAGGATATGCCCGGAGGACTCACCACCCAGATACCAACCACGTTCATTCAGTAATTCCAGTACATACCGATCACCCACCCTGGCGCGCACAAACGGAATCGACAAACGCTCCAGCGCATGCTGCAAACCCAGATTGCTCATCAGCGTTCCCACCACACCGCCTTTCAATCTGCCAAGCGATTGACGGAATCTGGCGATGATGTACAACAACTGATCGCCATCAAAAATACGGCCATCTGCGTCGGCCATCATGACCCGGTCAGCATCTCCATCCAGCGCCACACCGAAACCAGCGCGATGCTGACGAACGGCGGCGCTCATGGTTGCGGTATGTGTCGCGCCACATTCACGGTTGATATTAGTGCCATCCGGCGTATTGCCAACGGCAATGACCTCGGCACCCAGTTCATGGAATACCTGCGGCGCAATGTGATATGAAGCGCCATGCGCACAATCCACCACAATTTTCAGGCCACGCAAATCCTGTTCAAACGGGAAACTGCTCTTGCAAAACTCAGTATACCGCGCTGCCGCATCATCAATACGCTTGACGCGCCCCAATTCCGCTGGTGGAAACATCACCATTTCACGCGCCAATTCCTGCTCAATAGCCAATTCTGTTTCGTCTTCCAGTTTTTCGCCGGTAGCAGAAAAAAACTTGATGCCATTATCTTCAAACGGATTGTGTGAAGCGGAAATGACGATACCCGCCTGCAAACGCAATGCCCGCGTCAAATACGCGACCGCTGGCGTCGGCATTGGCCCTACCAAGCGCACATGGACCCCCGCTGCACATAAGCCGGCTTGCAAAGCAGCCTCAAGCATATAACCGGACAACCGAGTATCCTTGCCAATCAAGACCACCGGATGCGCCACTCCGGCGGGCAATGTCTGCGCATTACGTGCCAACACTTTGCCCGCCGCATATCCTAAACGCAACACAAAATCCGGTGTAATGGGAAATTCGCCCACTCTGCCGCGTATCCCATCTGTACCAAAATACTTTCTGCTCATTGACTTTCCTCTATTGCCCGACACATAACCAGTGCATCCCGACAGGCACGCACATGATGCACCCGAAAAATCCGCACGCCCTGATGATATGCATAAAGATTGGCAGCAATCGTCGCCCATTCACGTTCATCAACGGCACGACCGGTCACATTGCCCAGAAAGCGTTTTCTGGAAACGCCCAATAAAATGGGTAACTGTAGCGCTTGCAAGCGATTGATGTGTTTGATTAATGACAAATTTCCTTGTGTGGATTTGCCAAAACCGATACCCGGATCAACCAATAAGGCATGTCGTGTGATACCTGCAGCCAGCGCCGTATCAACCCGCCGCTGCAAATACATATACACTTCAGCCACCACATCATCATAATCCACTTGCTGTTGCATCGATTGAGGATTGCCGCGCATGTGCATCAGGCACGCGGCAGCGCCAGATTGCGCTACCGCTTCAACGGCTCCCGGAGCTTCAAGCGCCTGAATATCATTGATCATATCCGCACCAACCTGTAACACTGCCTGCATGACTTCCGTACGGCGGGTATCCACAGAAATCACCGTTTTTTTATCCTGCAACACGCCTGTCAATGCTTCCACCACAGGAAGCACCCGCGCCAATTCTTCCTGCACCGATACCTGTTGTGCGCCCGGACGGGTGGACTCTCCACCAATATCCAGTATATCGGCGCCATCTTCAATCAAGGTCAGCGCATGATCAATCACCGCATTCAAACCAGGAAACTTTCCACCATCGGAAAATGAGTCTGGCGTTACATTCAAAATCCCCATCACACGGGGAAAATGCAAATCCAGTGTTTTATGTCGGCATTGCAACAGCATGAATGTTCTTTCAAAAACAACAAACGGGCAAAAGCCCGTTTGTTTTATCCGCCAAATACGCCTTTATGATAACTCAAACTGCAGGCGTCACGGTTGGCGCCGCCTTGGGTGGCGTTGTGCCACTGCTGCCGCCCACAGGATTACCCGCACCGCTTACCGGTTTTGGCGGACGCGGCGGTTGTCCCGACATGATATCCTTGATTTGGTCAGCATCAATGGTTTCCCACTCCAGCAAGGCATGCGCCATAGCCTCCACTTTGTCACGATGATCTTCCAGCAATTTACGTGCGAGCGCATACTGCTCATCAATAATGCGGCGAATTTCTCCGTCCACTTTCTGCATCGTCGCTTCAGACACGTTTTTATGCGTTGTCACGCTACGCCCCAGAAAGATCTCACCATCATTTTCGCCATACACCATTGGGCCCAACGCCTGGGACATTCCCCATTGGGTTACCATGCTGCGCGCCATACCGGTCGCCCGTTCAAAATCATTGGATGCACCAGTGGTCATATGACCCATGAACACTTCTTCTGCAATCCGTCCACCAAACAACACGGAAATATTTTGCAGCAATTGCTCCCTATCCATGCTGTACCGGTCTTCAGTCGGCAATTGCATGGTCAATCCCAGCGCACGGCCGCGCGGAATAATTGTTACCTTATGCACAGGATCAGTTTTGTCGAGCAAATATGCCACCACAGCATGCCCAGCCTCATGGTATGCCGTATTACGGCGTTCGTCTTCAGGCATGACCAGATTTTTACGCTCGGCGCCCATCATAATCTTGTCTTTGGCGCGTTCAAAATCATCCATGTCCACCAGACGTTTGTTGGAACGGGCAGCGAACAATGCCGCTTCATTCACAAGATTCGCCAGATCAGCGCCCGAAAAACCCGGCGTACCCCGTGCCAGAATATCCGCACGCACGTCGGGAGCGCCCGGTATTTTACGCATGTGCACCAATAAAATTTGCTCGCGCCCGCGAATATCGGGTAAAGGCACCACCACCTGGCGGTCGAAACGACCAGGGCGTAACAAGGCAGGATCCAGCACATCCGGACGGTTGGTGGCAGCAATCACAATCACCCCGACCGACCCTTCAAAGCCATCCATCTCGACCAGCAATTGATTCAGGGTCTGTTCGCGTTCGTCGTTGCCCCCGCCCATGCCAGCACCGCGCTGACGACCTACCGCATCGATTTCATCGATAAAAATGATGCAGGGCGCGTGCTTCTTGGCTTGCTCAAACATATCGCGCACGCGGGCAGCTCCCACGCCCACAAACATTTCCACAAAATCCGAACCGGAAATACTGAAAAACGGCACTTTCGCCTCACCGGCAATCGCCTTGGCCAGCAAGGTTTTACCGGTACCAGGACTGCCTGCCATCAGCACACCACGGGGCACCCGTCCGCCAAGCTTCTGGAATTTGGCTGGTTCGCGCAGGAAGTCAACCAGTTCCGACACTTCTTCCTTGGCTTCATCGCAACCGGCGACATCGGCAAAAGTCACCTGATTGGTCGATTCATCCAGCATTCGCGCCTTGCTCTTGCCAAACGAAAACGCGCCTCCTTTACCACCGCCCTGCATTTGCCGCATGATGAAAAACCATACGCCAATGAACAGCAACATGGGGAACCAGGAAATAAAGATATTCATCAGGAATGAAGGCTCTTCCTCGGGACGCGCCTCTACCGTCACCCCGCCTTTGAGCAAATCCGACACCATCCAGGGGTCAGACGGCGCATACGTCGTAAACCGATGTCCATCGGTACGAATGCCTTTGATAGAATGATTCTCGATGACCACTTTGGCCACCTGTCCCTGTTTCACCTGATCCAGAAACTGCGAGTAATCAACCTGTGCCTGACTGGGTTGGTGATTATTGAACTGATTGAACACCGTCATCAGCACCAGAATCACGACCAGCCAGATCGCTATATTTTTAAACATGCCATTCATAACTACGCTCCGGTCAAGCGAAAACGCCCGCGTCCTGATTTTAAACCCAAATGACGAACATTACCAATTATCTACGCAACATTTTACCTAATAGATACACTTCGCTGCTCCGGTCACGTGAAGCTTTCGGTTTCCGGCTAATCACCTGCTCAAAAACACCGCGCATGGCTACCAAATACTCCGGAAAACCAACGCCTTGGAATACTTTGACCAAGAAACTGCCGTCGGGTTTCAACCACCCCTTGGCAAAATCCAGCGCCAACTCGCACAAATAGAGACTGCGCGCCTGATCGACGCTGGATACGCCACTGATATTGGGCGCCATATCACTCATTACAAGGTCCAGTTGCTGATTTTTCAATGTTGCACTCAAGGCGTCAAGCGTCACCTGCTCGGTAAAATCGCCTTGTATGAACTGCACGCCCGGAATCGGCGCCATTGGCAGAATATCCAGCGCGACGAGATGCGCCCCCATTTTCCGGGCATATTGAGACCACGCACCCGGAGCAGACCCCAAATCCGCCACCCAAGACCCACGCCGGATAAGCATGTCTTTCTGATTGATTTCTTCCAGTTTGAATGCTGCGCGAGAACGGTAGCCCTGCGCCTTGGCCTGTTTGACCCAAGGATCGTTCACATGTTCAAGCATCCACGCTTTGCTGGTTCTGGCAGGTTTCATACGAACAGCCGACACCACAGTGTCAGGATATTATTCACGCGCCACCAGAACCAAGCCCAAAACACATTCTACCAGATACACCACGCTGGAAATCCCATGCCAGCGGGCAAAACGGTCGGCAAACACGCTTTGCATCACGGCTTTTGGCCAAGCCTGCGCTTTCAATTGTTCAATAATGGGCTGGATGCCAAAATAACTGCCCAGCGTCAGCAACAGCATACCCAGCACCAGCCAGAAAAATCCTCGTCGCAACACACCGGTACCCTCACGCACCGAGCGGTGTATCAGCAAATAAAAACCGGTCGCCATACCGACCCAATCCACGATGGTGAATAATGTCCCGGCCACATTGCCCGCCAACTGTCTGTCGGTCAGTTTCTGGAACAATACCCACGCCACCACCGCAATCGTCCATAGACCACCCACCCACATCGTGAGCACTACTTTGGCCAACATATCAGAGAAACGGTGCATGGCGGTCTCAAATATAACGCACATCCAGCACTTCATACTGACGAACGCCGCTTGGCGCCATCACATCTGCCGTATCTCCCGCATGCTTGCCAATCAGCGCCCGGGCAATCGGCGAACTGATGGATATTTTTGCCAGTTTGATATCCGCTTCGTCGTCTCCGACAATTTGATAGGTCACTGTATCACCACTGTTCATATCTTCCAGTTCAACAGTGGCACCAAACACGATACGGCCTTCGGCCTCAATGCTCGCCGGATCGATAACCTGTGCTGTTGACAGTTTTGCCTCCAACTCAGCGATACGTCCTTCGATAAAACCCTGTTTTTCCTTGGCCGCATCGTACTCCGCATTTTCAGACAAATCGCCCTGCGCACGCGCTTCGGCAATTGCGGTAATCACTGCTGGACGTTCGATGGTTTTCAGACGATGCAACTCATCGCGCAACTGCTGCGCGCCCAACACCGTCAATGGGACTTTAACGATTGAATTCATGTCACACTTTCCCGGGCATGCAAACGCCCATGCAATTGCTGTATATCATAAACATTCAACTCGCGCATTGCCCGCATGCCAATGCAGGCAGCACGCGCACCTTCCAGTGTCGTGTAATACGTCACTCGTTGCGCCAAAGCCACCCGACGAATTTCCACCGAGTCGCGTACAGCGCGTTTATCGTCCACCACGTTCACAATCAGGCTGATTTCATTGTTCTTGATCATGTCCACAATGTGCGGGCGACCTTCTGCCACTTTGTTGACCACATTGACGGACAAACCTCCTGCCTGCAAAGCGGCAGCCGTACCACGGGTCGCCACCAGCACGAATCCAAGCCGGACCAATTCCGCACCAATGTCGACAATCTTGCTTTTATCCACATGACGCACACTCAAAAATGCCTGCCCACCGTGCGGCAGTTTCACACCTGCGGCCAGTTGCGATTTGACAAAGGCTTCGGCAAAACTTTCCCCGATACCCATCACCTCGCCGGTAGATTTCATCTCCGGCCCCAGCAACGTATCGACGCCCTGAAATTTGACGAAAGGAAACACAGCCTCCTTGACCGAATAATACGGTGGAATAACCTCGCCCCGCACCCCCTGGCTTTCCAGCGACATGCCGACCATGCACCGCGCCGCCACCTTGGCCAGCGCCACACCAGTGGCTTTGGACACAAACGGCACTGTACGCGACGCGCGAGGATTCACCTCCAGCACGTACACCACCCCGTTTTGCAGGGCAAACTGCACATTCATCAAACCTACCACATTCAGTGCCCGCGCCATAACCATCGTTTGACGCCGAATTTCATCCTGGATCGCCACGGACAGACTATAGGGTGGTAACGAACAGGCAGAATCACCAGAATGAACACCGGCCTGTTCAATGTGTTCCATGATACCGCCAATGACGACTGTTTTACCATCCGAAACCGCATCGACATCCACTTCGACCGCGTCATTCAAAAACCGGTCGAGCAATACCGGCGAATCATTGGAAACCTTGACAGCTTCACGCATATAACGCTGCAAATCTTCTTCTACGCGCACGATTTCCATGGCACGGCCACCCAGTACATAAGACGGGCGCACGACCAATGGATAGCCAATTTCGGCGGCAAGATTCAATGCTTCTTCCGCCGATCGCGCCGTCCGGTTGGCGGGTTGCCGCAATCCCAACGCCTGCAACATCTTCTGAAAACGTTCACGATCCTCCGCGCAATCAATCATGTCCGGTGTCGTGCCGATGATGGGCGCCCCACACAACTGTAAATCACGCGCCAACTTCAATGGCGTCTGTCCGCCATACTGCACAATCACGCCTTCCGGCTTTTCGATGCGCACGATTTCCAGCACATCTTCCAACGTTAACGGCTCGAAATACAAACGGTCTGAAATATCATAATCCGTTGACACAGTCTCCGGATTACAATTGACCATAATGGTTTCGTAACCGTCCTCGCGCAAGGCCAACGCTGCGTGCACGCAGCAGTAATCGAATTCGATACCTTGCCCGATACGGTTTGGGCCTCCGCCCAACACCATGATTTTACGGCGATTTGATGGCGAAGCCTCACATTCTTCCTCATATGTCGAGTACATGTATGCCGTGTGCGACGCAAACTCCGCCGCACAGGTATCCACACGTTTATACACCGGATGAATGCCCTGTACCCAACGCCGCTGCCGTACGGCATGTTTATCAGTTCCCAACAGTCTGGCCAGTCGCTGGTCAGAAAATCCGTCGCGCTTCAACTGATACATCTCGTCTGCACCCAGACTGTCAAGCTGGCGTCCCTGCAAAGACTGTTCGCTTTTCACCAAGGCTTCGATCTGCGCCAGAAACCATGGATCAATATGCGTAAAATCATGTACTTCTGCCATACTCATACCAACACGGAAGGCATCGGCAACATACCAGAGCCGCTCAGGCCCGGGATTACCGATTTCAGCTTCGATGACATTCCGTTCCAGCGACAGCGAATCCAGGCCGTGCACGCCGGTTTCCAGTCCGCGTAACGCTTTTTGCAGCGATTCACGGAACGTGCGTCCGATAGCCATGACCTCGCCCACCGACTTCATTTGCGTGGTCAACCGATCATTGGCCTGCGGGAATTTTTCAAAAGCAAAACGTGGAATCTTGGTCACCACGTAATCAATGCTCGGCTCGAAAGACGCCGGGGTCATTCCGCCCGTGATGTCGTTGCTCAATTCATCCAGTGTATAACCGATGGCCAATTTGGCTGCTACACGCGCAATCGGAAAACCGGTCGCCTTGGAAGCCAGTGCAGATGAACGCGATACGCGTGGATTCATTTCAATGACCACCAGACGGCCATCACGCGGATTGACGCCAAACTGCACATTGGATCCTCCCGTTTCCACGCCGATTTCGCGTAGCACAGCGATCGAAGCATCGCGCATCACCTGATATTCCCGATCGGTCAGTGTCAGGGCTGGCGCCACGGTAATCGAATCGCCCGTATGAACGCCCATGGGATCAAGATTCTCGATTGAACACACGATGATGCAATTGTCCTGGCGATCGCGCACCACTTCCATCTCGAACTCTTTCCAGCCAATGAGCGATTCTTCAATCAGCAACTCATGAGTAGGCGACGCCTCCAATCCGCGCTCGCAGATTTCCACAAATTCCTGCCGATTGTAAGCAATGCCGCCACCGCTGCCACCCATGGTAAACGACGGTCGAATAATCGTGGGAAATCCCATCGCTGCCTGCACCTGCAAGGCCTCTTCCACACTATGCGCAATGGAAGAACGCGGCGATTCAAGACCAATGCGGGACATCGCCTGCTTGAATTTTTCCCGATCTTCAGCTTTGTCGATGGCTTCACGTGAAGCCCCTATCAACTCGACGCCATACCGTTCCAGCACGCCATGCCGCGCCAAATCCAGCGCACAGTTCAGCGCCGTCTGTCCACCCATGGTAGGCAGCAAGGCGTCCGGCCGCTCCTTATCGATGATTTTTTCCACCACCTGCCAAGTAATCGGCTCGATATATGTCACATCGGCCATGTCAGGGTCAGTCATGATGGTCGCCGGGTTCGAGTTGACCAACACAACCCTATACCCTTCCTCACGCAGAGCTTTGCACGCCTGCGCGCCGGAGTAGTCGAACTCACAAGCCTGCCCAATGACAATAGGGCCTGCGCCAATAATCAGAATGCTGTGTAAATCTGTACGTTTGCTCATAAGAACGGCACCAGTGAAACTGACATACCGAAAGAAAATACCGAAAGAAAATCAGGTGGTGCGATGCGCCTGCATCATCGCCACAAAACGATCAAACAACAAAGCCACATCATGTGGTCCGGGGCTTGCCTCCGGGTGTCCCTGAAAACTGAACGCAGGCACGTCGGTACGCACAACACCTTGCAAGGACCCATCAAACAATGAAACATGCGTAGCGCGCAAATTTTGCGGTAGCGTCTGCTCATCCACAGCAAATCCGTGATTCTGGCTGCTGATCAACACTCGACCAGTCTGCAGATCCTTGACTGGATGATTGGCACCATGGTGACCAAATTTCATCTTGACTGTTTTCGCCCCAGAGGCCAACGCCAGCAATTGATGCCCCAGACAAATCCCAAAGACTGGAATACCTGTCTCCAGCAATTTCTTTACCGCAGCAATGGCATAATCGCAGGCTTCCGGATCGCCCGGCCCGTTGGACAGGAAAATACCATCGGGCTGCAACGCCAGCGCTTCTTCGGCGCTCGACTGCGCAGGCAATACGGTCACCCGACAACTGCGCGCGGCCAACATGCGTAAAATATTGCGTTTGATACCATAATCAAAAGCAACCACATGCCAATTCTGTACAATGGGCGGCACAAAACCACGTCCCAACGACCACTCGCCTTCTACCCATTCGTAGCGCGCTGCAGCCGAAACCACTCGCGCCAGATCCATCCCGGCCAATCCCGGAAAGGCTTCCGCTTCGCATAACGCCAATTTTTCATCCGGAGTGTCTCCAGCGATGATGCAACCGGCCTGCGCACCTTTTTCGCGAAGAATGCGGGTGAGCCTACGTGTATCCACATTCGCAATCGCCACCACGCCATGTGCTGCCAACCAATCAGACAGGCCATCCCGCGAACGAAAGTTGCTTGCCAACGCGGGCAAATCACGCACCACCAGACCGGTAGCATGAATTGCCGACGATTCGGCATCTTCGGCATTTACTCCGGTATTGCCAACATGCGGGCATGTCAACGTCACAATCTGGCGTGCGTATGAAGGGTCAGTCAAAATTTCCTGATAACCGGTCATGGCTGTGTTAAACACCACTTCACCCACTGCAACACCGCTGGCACCCACTTTGGTGCCACGAAACACCGAACCATCAGCCAACACAAGAACTGCAGAATGCCGTTGCAACTAAACCACCTCACCGAAATAGCGCGTACAACACCTGCGCGCAAAATAAACGGGCAAGGTTCTCACCGCGCCCGCCTCAAACACCCCTGCAACAATAGCGTCATTTTAGCCCAATCAGATTGTCTTGTCCAATTGCATCATGGTCACAGATTACGATACCCGATCGCCCCCGATACCATCACCCAAACACAACGGTCGCGACGATACCTGTTTCGCGCAAGGAACCCAGCAAGGTATCGTGTAGCACGACCTTCCACGCCTCGCCCAGTTCCAACTCTGCCACGGCATTCGGTAAATGATAACTCACCCGCACCGGACAACCTGCCGCATCACAATATGGACGCAACTGCGCTTGCAATTGATCGGCTGACATACCTTGTTGGACTGTCAGTAACAATTGACGGGCATATTGCGTCCGCGCCGAGGTCAAATCAAACAATCGATCAACCTGCACGCGCAGACCACCAGAGTAATCATCGCGCCCCACCTTGCCTTCCACCAGCAACAAACGATCTTCTTTCAACCAGTCACGATACCGCTCGAACAACTCATTAAAAATCGGCACTTCGATACTGCCATCACCGTCGTCCAGCATCACAAAAGCCATTTTGCCTCGACGCGTCATTTGCGTTCGCAAACTGACCACGATACCCGCCAACAGCACGGGTTTCTGTGTTGGCTGCAATTGATCCAGTCGCAATTTCACCATGTCTGCCAACGCGTCTTTCCATGCGTGAAAAGGATGCCCGCTGAAATAAAATCCCAATGCCGCTTTCTCTTCCAGCAGGCGCTGTTGTTCAGACCATGGCGCCAACTCAGTCAAACACATGCTCTCCTGATGATCATCGCCACCAAACAGACTATGCTGATTTGCCGCCAAAGCCTGCTGTTCCGCCCACTCCATGGCAGCGCCCAGGCTGGCCAGCAAACTCGCGCGATGATGACCACCGATATCATCCAGCGCGCCAGCGCGTATCAATGCTTCCAGCGCACGCCTGTTGACGCTGCGCCGATCAATCCGTTTCACCAGATCAAACATGTCCACAAATCGGCCACCGGCATCTCTTGCCGCAATGATGGCGACAATGGCCGCCTCACCAGTACCCTTGACCGCACCCAGCCCATAACGAATCTGCTGCACGGATTCCGGTACAAAACGATAGCCCGACACATTGATGTCCGGTGGCAATAACGTCAACCCCATTGCCTTGGCTTCATCACAAAACAGTCGCACCTTGTCGGTATCGTCCATATCCGCTGACAACGTGGCGGCCATGAATGCCGCCGGATGATGGGTTTTCAGCCATGCGGTCTGGTAAGCCACCAATGCGTACGCCGCCGAATGGGATTTGTTGAAACCGTAGCCCGCGAATTTTTCCATCAAATCAAAAATGCCGGTGGCCAGCGCTTCATTGACGCCCTGTTTGACAGCTCCTTGCACGAACAGGCCGCGATGCTGCGCCATTTCTTCTGCTTTTTTCTTGCCCATGGCGCGTCGCAGCAAATCGGCACCACCCAAAGTATAACTTCCCATAATCTGGGCAATCTGCATCACCTGTTCCTGATACACAATCACGCCATACGTTGGTTTGAGTGTCGCTTCCAGCGAAGGATGCATATAATCCACGCGAGCGCGACCATGCTTACGGTTGATGAAATCATCCACCATCCCCGACTCGAGCGGACCAGGTCGGAACAACGCCACCAGCGCCACCACATCCTCGAAGCAATCCGGCTGCAAGCGACGAATCAGGTCTTTCATGCCCCGCGATTCGAGTTGGAACACCGCCGTGGTACGCGCCGATTTCAATAATGCATAAGTAGGGCGGTCATCCAGCGGCAAGGTCTCCAGTGTAAATGGCGCCTTGCCTTCCGGCGACAGTTGCGCCACATAACGCACCGCCCAATCCAGAATGGTCAATGTACGCAGACCGAGAAAGTCAAACTTGACCAATCCGGCTTTTTCTACGTCATCCTTGTCGAACTGGGACACTACCGAGTCCGATCCATCGGCCACGTACACCGGACAAAAATCGCTGATTTTTCCCGGTGCAATCAACACGCCTCCGGCATGCATGCCCACGTTGCGCGTCAAATCTTCCAGTTTGCGCGCCAGATCGAACAATTCATGAACATCTTCTTCATTGTCATAACGCTCGCGTAGCTGTGGCTCTTTTTCCAGTGCGACGGCCAATGAGACGGGTTTGACACCTTCAATCGGAATCAACTTGGACAATTGATCGCACAAATTATACGGCAAATCCAGAACCCGTCCCACGTCACGAATCACCGAGCGCGACCCCAATGTACCGAACGTTACAATCTGCGATACCGCTTCTGCGCCATACTGATCGCGCACATAGTGAATCACCCGCTCACGGCCGTCCTGACAGAAATCCACGTCAAAATCGGGCATCGACACACGCTCCGGGTTCAAAAAGCGTTCAAACAGCAAATCATAGGGCAATGGGTCCAGATCAGTAATACCCAACGCATACGCCACCAGCGACCCCGCGCCTGATCCACGGCCTGGCCCTACCGGCACACCATTCTGTTTGGCCCAATTGATAAAATCAGCCACAATCAGAAAATAACCAGGAAACTGCATCTGAATGATGGTCGCCAACTCAAAATCCAGCCGCTCCCGATAGCGCTCCATCTGCTGCTCACGCACGACTGTGTCCGGAAACAGCAACAACAGCCTTTTCAGCAAACCTTCCTGCGCGCGCTGCCGCAAAAACGCGTCAAGCGTAATGCCATCAGGAACAGGAAAAACCGGCAAATGACTTTTGCCCAAGGGTAGTTCCAGCGAACAACGCAGTGCAATCTGCACGCTATTTTCCAGTGCCTGTGGCAAATCGGCAAACAGCGCGCACATTTCATCCTGGCGCTTGAAATACTGCGCATCGGTAAATAGTTGCGGCCTGCGTTTATCCGCCAGCAAAAATCCTTCTGCGATACACACCCGTGTCTCGTGTGCCTTGAAGTCTTCGGTATCCATGAATTGAATCGGGTGCGTCGCCACCACAGGCAAATTCAACTCGCCCGCCAGCATCACCGTGCGACGCAAACAGGTTTCCGCATCCTGACTGCCTGTGCGCTGGATTTCGAGGTAATAACGTTGAGGAAACAAGTTTGCCCACTGCAGGGCAAACCGGCTGGCAGCCACCTTGTCTTCGGCAAGCAACGATTGCCCCACATCACCCCATTGCGCGCCAGACAGAGCAATGACGCCATCAGTACCCGTTTCACGCAGCCATTCCATACGCAATTGTGCTCGCCCGCCTACACGATGATCACGATAAGCCCGTGTCAACCATGCCGACAAACGTCGATAACCCAACAGATTTTGCACCAGAAACAGGACTCGAACCGCGCGCCCGCCCAATTCCGGCCGATCAACCCAAACATCACAGCCTATAATGGGTTTGACGCCTTGACCACGCGCAGCCTGATAAAACTTCACCAACCCGAACACGTTGGCGAGATCCGTCAATGCCAGCGCCGGCATATCGTCGGACACCGCTCGCGCTACCGCATCATCAATCCGCACAATACCATCGGTAATCGAATATTCCGAATGCAAGCGCAAGTGAATGAAGCGCGGTTCAGTCGTCAAGCGTCACATCCCTGCCCGGAAACAATACCTCACTGAAACCGAATTGACGCAAATCCCGAATCCGCATCGGATATAGCACGCCAAACAGGTGATCGACCTCATGTTGCACTACCCGGGCATGGAAACCGCTCACACTGCGATCAATCGGCTTGCCCTCGGCATCGAAACCACGGTATCGTACGTGGCGATGCCGTGGCACCAACCCTCGCATCCCCGGCACAGACAGACAACCCTCCCACGCCTCATCGATTTCATCATCCAGCGATGTGAGTACCGGGTTGATCAGCACCGTTTCCGGAACGGCCTCGGCCTCCGGGTAACGCAAATTGCGTTCAACACCAAAAATGACCACCTGCAACCCAACACCAATCTGTGGCGCAGCCAAACCGGCACCCTGCAAGGCGGCCATCGTATCCCGCATGTCAATCAGCAATTCCTGCAGACCGGGGGCGCCAAAATCCAGCACTGGCTGCGCGCGTTCCAGCAAACGGGCATCGCCCATTCTCAATACCTGACGAACCGCCATGACAATTCCACCATTACAACTCTACTTGCGTACCCAACTCGATAACCCGATTGGTGGGAATATGGAAAAACGCCGTTGCACTGCTGCCATTACGCGCCATGCTGACAAACAGTCGTTCACGCCATAAGGCCATGCCCGGCATTTTAGTCACCACCAACGTTTCGCGGCTCAGGAAGAACGATGTTTCCATCAGATTCAACGGATTACCGCGCAACTTCAGCGGAGCCAGCGCCAAAGGCACATTGGGCTCTTCTTTAAAACCAAAATGTATGGAAATACTATAGAAGCCGGCTGCAATTTTCTCCACCTGCAAGCGTTCCTGGTTTTCTATCCAGGGTTTGTTACGCATGACAACAGTCAACACGACGACCGTTTCATGCAACACTTTGTTGTGCAGCAGGTTATGCAGCATGGCATGGGGCACATTGTTCAGATTGGTCGTCAGAAATATCGCTGTGCCCGGCACACGCAAGGGCGAATCTTCCATCAAACCCTGCACGAAAGGTTTTAACGCAATCGACTGCGCCTGCAAACGTTCGGCCAACAATTCACGCCCGCGTTTCCATGTGCTCATCAGCGTAAACATGATGCCGCCAATCGCCAGCGGGAACCAGCCTCCTTCAAAAATCTTGACCAGATTGGCGCCAAAAAACGCCAAGTCTATCGTAAGGAAAAACGCCAACCCCCCCAGCGCCACCACTTTATTCCAATGCCACATGCGCCGCGCCACCACGAACACAAGCAAAGTATCAATCGTAATGGTGCCTGTCACCGCCAGACCATAAGCCCAACCCAGATTTGCCGAAGACCGAAACCCCAGAATCAGCGCGACAACGCCCAGCATCATCACCCAATTCATCGACGGCACGTAAATCTGACCGATTTCGCGAGCCGACGTATGCACGACATTGGTTCGCGGCAAGAAACCCAGCTGAATCGCCTGCTGTGTCATGGAAAACACGCCGGAAATGACCGCTTGCGATGCGATGACTGTTGCCACAGTGGACAGCGCCACCATCGGGTATAACGCCCACTTGGGTGCCATGGCATAAAACGGATTGGCTGCCGTGGCATGATCAAGCATCATCAGCGCACCCTGACCGAAATAATTCAATACCAGTGCGGGCAAGACCAACAAAAACCAGGACAAACGGATCGGTTGCGGACCAAAATGCCCCATATCGGCATACAGCGCCTCTGCGCCGGTGACCGTCAACACCACAGCGCCAAGCGCCAGAAATCCATGTATACCATGCCCGGTCAGAAATCCGATGGCGTAAATGGGGTTCGCCGCTTGCAGAATCTGTGGCGCGCGAGCAATCTGCAACACGCCCAGCACCGCAATCACGGCGAACCACACCACCATGACCGGACCAAACAATGTACCGACAGTAGAAGTACCCTTGCTCTGGATATAAAACAGCCCCACCAGCACCAGCAATGACAACGGGATGACGAACGGTGTGAAACCGGGGGCAGCCACCTCCAGACCTTCCATGGCGGAAAGCACTGAAATGGCCGGCGTGATAATGCCGTCACCAAAAAAAAGTGCTGCTCCGAACAGGCCAAACATGATCAACATGTTACGAATGCGCTCATCCTCGCGCAGCAAGCGCCGGATCAGTGCCATCAACGCCATGATGCCACCTTCACCGTGGTTATCGGCCCGCATGATGAACACCACAAACTTGAGCGCCACGACCAGCAACAGCGACCACAAAACCAGTGACAAAATGCCGTACAGGTTTCCCGTGTTGACGTCTACACCGTGACCCGTCGCAAAAACCGTTTGCAAGGCATACAAGGGGCTGGTACCGATATCACCAAACACCACACCAATAGCGGCTAGCGCCAATGCCGCCAGATTCCGTTTCCTGCCACCATCACTTGCCGCCATTGTCTCTGCTACCAGAGTATGGTTATCCACGATGCACAATCTCCCTCCACGCGCAGCGCAGATAATACACCATTGACCACAAGGTTAACAGCGCCGCCAGCCAGATAAGCCAGGTGCCCGTTTGTTGTACCTTCCAACCAATCAACGGCGTGTGCCATAACAAACAGAGAATAGCCAACATCTGCACCGCGGTCTTGATTTTGCCCAACATTGACACCGCGACACTGCCACCAGCGCCCATTCCAGCCATCCATTCCCGCAAGGCAGAAATGGTAATCTCCCGCCCGATGATAATAAACGCCACCAGCGCATCGACCCGATGCAACTGCACCAGCATGACCAACGCAGCTGCCACCATCAACTTGTCAGCCACCGGATCGAGAAACGCACCAAATGCCGAAGTCTGTCTGAGCACGCGTGCCAGATATCCATCCAACCAGTCAGTCAATGCTGCGACACCAAACATCGCGGCAGCCGCGGCGTCCCGATGTATGCTCAGCCACCAGTCGACCGGAAAATAGAATACTGCCACCATCAGCGGAATCAGCACGATGCGCAGCCAGGTCAGCAGATTGGGCAAATTAATTGGCATCACGACAACCATTATCTATCATTGATCTACAATGTCCCGATTCTAACCCGAATATGACATTTACAGAACGCTTGTAAAACGACACATGCAAATTTCAGGAAATGTTGATTTATGCCCACATGGCCGTGATGATGATCTGATAAAACAAATCTGGAGTTTTATCAGAATATGCCAGCCAGAAAACTCCAAAGTCATCTGGACGTCGATCTGGATTTGCGCGTAAAATTACGTACACAAAAACAAAAATCATTGACTTGTTCCCACATGGTCGCGACGGAGGCTTGGCGGAATGAAATGCAAGACGCGGCTCGCAAAGGGATAAATCAGCAGTTCGATAAGCACCGGAAAACCAGTCATACCTCTCTTCAGGGAAGAACATCAGGGAAGAACATATTGTATACAGGGAAGACAAGATGTCATCTAGGAGCCTGTCGGACTTGATTCGTCGTACCCGCAGACTGGCTGCGTGGTGCAGTGCAAGGCGCGAAATGCAACGTTGTGTTGCCCACAACAAGCGGTTCGCAACGATGCAATGTGCCGCGCAGCCGTCCTGCCCTTTGGGTTGCAACCAGAAACCGCGTCTGCGGCGTTGTAAAACTTGCCAATGGAATGACCATTCGCTGCGTTTTACGCCCTGCATCCATCGTTTTCTGGTTGCAACGGGCATGGCAAATCAAGTCCGACAGGCTACTGGTCCCGTAGAAAACAGTGATTCCGGTTTAACGTCAATCTTGCTAAAAACCTTGGATACCCTCGATGAAGCGGTACTGGTTACCGACGTCGCACACCGTATCCTGTTCGTCAACGCCGCTTTTACGCGCTGGACAGGTTACACCACTGCCGACCTGCAATACAAAACCCCCGCCTTTCTGCGTTCCGGCGCAATTGCCCAATCCGTCCGCGATACCATGCAACACGTCTTGCAGCAACAAAAAACCTGGCAAGGCGAATTCACCAACCGGCGCAAAAATGGTGACATCTACCTCGACCACGTCAGCATCGTCGCCCTGACCGATCCGCAGGGCAATATCACCCACTATGTCGGCAAATATCTGGACGGCAGCCCGCACAAGCAGCAGGAAAAAAAGCTGCACCGGATGGCCATGTACGACGAACTGACCGACCTGCCTAACCGTCGCCTGCTGCAAAGTCATCTTTCCCAGGCCATGATACGCTGTCAGCGCCACGACAAGGCCATGGCTGTCTGCATGCTTGATCTCGATGGCTTCAAACCGGTCAATGACACTTACGGCCACGAAATTGGCGATTACGTATTGATCACGCTAAGCAGACGCATCCCCGAACATTTGCGTAAATCCGACATGGTGGCGCGTTTGGGTGGCGACGAATTTGTTTTGCTGATTGAAGACCTGTGCGGAATAAACGACCTCATCCCCCTGCTGGAAAAAATTCATGCCGCCATCACCGCACCCATACTATTGCCCAGCGGTGACGAAATTCAGGTTGGCACCAGCATGGGTATCTATTTATATCCGTATGGTGATGCGGACATCAGCGATCAATTATTGCGCTGCGCCGATCATGCCCTGTACGAAAGCAAATCCCACAAAAATAATCGAGACCGCTTCTGGGCATTGTTTGGCGAAAAACTGCTGCCCATCAGCAGCCAGAACACACAGCGCCTACTGGAAAACGGACATCTGGACATCAATTACCAACCCATCATCGCCAGCAAAACCGAGTTGGTGGTTGGCATTGAAGCACTGGCCAGATTAAAAGATGAAAATGGTCGCACGTTGGATCCAAACCAGTTTCTGCCCAACCTCGACACCAAAAACCTGTGTGACATCAGTACCCTGCTGCTTGGACAAGCCTTACAGGATTTAAAACGTCTCGATGAACGGCACCCGGACACCAAGCTCTGGTTATCGTTCAACGTCAATCCTGCCTGCCTCACCCCGCTTTTCATCACGGCGCTGAGCAATATTATTACTGCCAATGGCATAGCACCGGAACGCATCAGTCTGGAAATTCTAAAGCGCCACGACTTCCTTGAAAACAACGCCACACTCAGTCTATTGCAGCAAATCAAAGAACTAGGCGTCAAACTCACGCTGGATGACATTGACAACAGTGACGGTCGCGCATTACGCCTGAACGAATTTCCCATCGACACCATCAAACTGGATGAAAACTTTGTGCGACATCTGGAGCGGCGTCCGCAAGACCTGCACTTCGTACGAGCCATTCAGAACCTCGCCATGGACCTGAAAGTCGATTTGATTGTAGAAGGCATCGAAACCCCCACGATTCTGGATGCCATGCAAACCACCGGTATTCCTTTCCTGCAAGGCTACGCCATTTCACGACCACTGAATTTCAGCGAACTCGATCGCTTCCTCGATACCTACCAACCCGTCACAGCCGAATTGCCGCAAACCTTGTTTGGTTATTATGCCGGCACCATGGCATCGCACAACTCCATCAAGAAAATGTTCATGATCAACCCGGCAGAACTTGATACCCAGTCGCTCGGCGACAGTCGCCAATGCCGCGGATACGGCGTGCAGGAGCGCCTCGGTCATGGCGAAGGCACGCTCATGGCGCAACTGCATCATGATTACCACCACGCCATCGGCATTGCTGCCCAACACGCCAGTGATCATTTCAGAAACCAATATTGGGATCTGGTCGAAGAAAAATTGCAACTCTTTCTGCAACTGATGCTGGAAGAATGGGAAAAAACAAAACCCGAACATTGACGGAGCCGCTAATTTATTCCGCCAAGCCACCGTCGCGACCGTGTGGGAATTAATCACTTAACCCTCAAACGTGAACAGTGCGCCTCATTTCAGGTAAAATCCCCGCTTCCATTCCGTGTTACCTGCCCGTCTTATGCCGTTTTCCATCCCAATTCCTCAACCGGGTCACCGGTTGCCTGTTACCAACTGGTATGGCAGCGGTGATGCATTGGCACTCGCCAACCTCGCGCAACGGCACCATCCACTTTTCATTCTGTGCGCCCAAAGCAGTGATGCACGCCGCCTGCAGGAAGAAATGCACTGGTTTGCACCAGCGCTGAACATCCGTTTTCTGCCGGACTGGGAAACTCTGCCTTACGACCAGTTCTCCCCCCACCAGGATTTGGTATCTGAACGCTTGTCCAGTCTTTATCTCCTGGCAACAGGACAATGCAATGTCATCATCGTACCGGTTTCCAGCGCGCTGGGCCGGTTACCACCGCGCGAATGGCTCACCGCACACAGCTTTCTGCTGCATCGTGGTCAAAGGCTGGACATCAACCAATTGCGTGAACAATTAATCAATGCGGGTTATCAGGCCACGAGCCAGGTTGCCCTGCCGGGCGAATACTGTGTTCGCGGAGGCATCATCGATCTCTACCCGATGGGTAGCCCGCTGCCCTACCGCATCGACCTGTTCGACGACACCATTGACACCCTGCGTACGTTTGATGTCGATAACCAGCGCAGCATTTATCCGGTCGATGAAATCCGTCTCCTGCCCGCACACGAATTTCCACTTGATGAAAACGGTATCGCCCGTTTCCGGCAACACTTTCGCGATCACTTTGACGGCGACCCTTCACGCAAACAACCCTATCGCGACATCAGCAATGGGTTGGCACCAGCGGGCATCGAATATTATCTGCCGCTGTTTTTTGAACATACCGCCGATATTTTCGACTATTTGCCCCAACATGCACTCGTTTGTCTGCAGGGGGAGATGGATGACGCCGCACAACATTTTTGGCGCGACACTCTCAACCGTTACCGCTTGCTGCAATACGACAAGGACCGCCCCATTCTGCCTCCAGAAACCCTGTTTCTGTCTGCCGAACAGTTTTTTATTCGTCTGCAACCCCACGCCCGTATTGTCATCCAGAGTGAACCGGGCGAACAAAGCGCCCCTCTGCCTGATATCGCTATCGAGCGTCGCGCAGAAGACCCGTTAAGTAAATTTCGCCGCTTCTGTCACGAATTTCCCGGACCCATCACACTACTGGCGGAAAGCGCCGGCCGTGCCGAAACCATCCTGCAATATCTGCGCGAACACGAACTGCATGCCATCCCCTGCGAAAACTTTTCTGCCTGCCAGTCAGAACATCCCATTACCATTACCACTTCACCGTTGGCACGCGGATTCATCCTGCAAGACACTCCGCCATGGGCACTCGTCACCGAAGCCGAACTCTATGCCGGCGCGCCCCGCATTCATGGCCGCAACCGTACTCGCCCAACACAAATTGACCATGTCCTGCGTGATCTGTCCGAAATCAAGCCCGGCGACCCGGTCGTCCACAGTGAGCATGGCATCGGCCGCTACCAGGGACTCATCAACATGGATCTCGGTGAAGGCGAGATGGAATTCTTGCTGCTGGAATATGCCGGTGGCGACAAGCTCTATGTGCCCGTTGCCCAATTGCATTTAATCGGCCGTTATAGCGGCATGGCCAGCGAATCGGTGACGCTGTCACGCCTTGGCAGCGGTCAATGGGAAAAAGCCAAACGCCGCGCCATGGAACAGGCGCGTGACACTGCCGCCGAACTGCTCGATTTATATGCACGCCGCGCTGCCCGACAGGGACATGCATTCCAGTTTCGCCAGCAGGATTATGACGCTTTCGTGGAAGGATTTGGTTTCGAGGAAACACCCGACCAAGCCGCTGCCATCGAAGCGGTCATCCAGGATCTGCAAAGCGGCAAACCGATGGACAGACTGGTCTGCGGGGATGTCGGTTTCGGCAAGACCGAAGTCGCCCTGCGCGCCGCTTTCGTCGCGCTGATGAACAATATGCAAGTCGCGGTACTGGTTCCTACAACCCTGCTGGCCGAACAACACACACAAACCTTTATGGACAGATTTGCCAACTGGCCAGTACGCATTGCTGAACTGTCGCGCTTTCGTACCGCGCGTGAACAAGCACAGAGCCTCACCGAACTGGCTGATGGAAAAATCGACATCGTCATCGGCACCCATCGTTTGCTGCAAAAAGATGTCTGTTTCAAACGATTGGGATTGGTCATCATCGATGAAGAACACCGTTTTGGCGTACGCCAAAAAGAACAAATGAAACGCCTGCGCGCAGAAGTCGATGTGCTCACGCTGACCGCCACGCCAATTCCGCGTACCCTGGGCATGGCACTCGAAGGCATCCGCGACTTTTCCACCATCAGCACCCCGCCACAAAAACGATTATCCATCAAAACCTTCGTTTCACGTTATGCTGTCGGCACGATTCGTGAAGCCGTGCTGCGCGAACTGAAACGCGGCGGACAAATCTACTTTCTGCACAACGACGTCGACAGCATTTACCACATGGAAAGCACGCTGATCGATCTGTTGCCAGAAGCCAGCATTCGCGTCGCCCACGGACAGATGCACGAACGCGAACTCGAACAGGCCATGCGCCAGTTTTACCAGCAGCGGGTCAACCTGCTGCTATGCACCACCATTATTGAAACCGGCATCGACATCCCAAACGCCAACACCATCATCATCAACCGTGCCGACCGTTTCGGGCTGGCACAATTGCACCAGTTGCGCGGGCGCGTCGGACGCTCCCATCACCAAGCCTACGCCTACCTGTTGACCCCGGAAGAAGCCGCCCTGTCGGCCACCGCAAAAAAACGGCTGGAGGCGCTGCAAATGATGGAAGATCTGGGCGCCGGATTCCAGTTGGCAATGCATGACCTGGAAATCCGTGGCGCAGGTGAAATTTTGGGTGATGCACAAAGCGGCAGTCTGCAGGAAATCGGTTTCAGTCTGTACAACGACATGCTCAACCACGCAGTCAAGGCGCTCAAACGTGGAGAAACCCTGAATCTCAACGAACCGCTGGACATCATTACCGATATCAACCTGCATGTCCCTACGCTGCTGCCCGCCAATTATTGTGGTGACATTCACGAACGACTGGTACTCTACAAACGCCTGTCCACCTGCACGGACACCGACAGTCTGCAAGACTTGCGCGAAGAAATGATTGACCGTTTCGGTAAATTGCCCGACCCCGCACAAGCCCTCATGGAAGCGCACACACTACGCATTCTTGCTCAACCGCTGGGCATCATCAAGATCAACGCCACCAGCGAACAGACCACTCTGCAATTTATCCCGCAACCGCCAGTTGACCCGCAACGACTCATGCAATTGATCCATCGCAACAAACATTATCAACTGGCCGGGTCAGACAAACTACGTATTCAAGCCGTTACCACCACATGGGCGGAGCGTGCGCAAAAAATCCGTCACTTTTTCAAGGAATTGCTCTGACATGTCTTCTCACCTGATTATCCAGGGCAGCGTCCCTGCACCCAAACTCGCCGAACTGGCCACCTTGTCCCATGCCCGCCCCGCACAACCGCTGCAAACCAATGCCTGGTGCCTGCCACACGCCAACCCCGACAGTCAGCCCGAGGTAGCCAGTTGGTGTGCAGCGCATCAGCTCGACTATGCCTTCATTCCCAGTCAGCGTAAACCCTCTGATTTCGGGTTGATTGCCATGGACATGGACTCCACGCTGATTGCCGTAGAATGTATCGACGAAGTCGGCGATATGCTCGGCATCAAACCACAAATTGCCGCCATCACCCAGGCTTCGATGCGAGGAGACATGGAGTTTGCCGAAAGCCTGACCCGTCGCGTTGCCTTGCTCGCCGGCCTTGACATTCATTTTCTGGAGCAGGTCTACCAGGAACGGGTGCAATTGAATCCGGGTGCTGAAACCCTTATCGAACGTGCCCGCGCACTGGGTATCAAAACCCTGCTCGTTTCCGGCGGCTTCACCTTTTTCACTGACCGCCTGCACGAGCGACTGACACTGGATTACAGTGCCGCCAACCCACTTGAAATCATTGGCGGAAAACTCACCGGTCGCGTGCTGGGCAAAGTGCTCGATGCGCAAGGGAAAGCCGACTGGCTGCTCAACATCTGCCAGCAAAACCAACTCTCTCCCCAGCAGGCAGTAGCCATTGGTGATGGCGCCAACGACCTGCGCATGATGGAAGAAGCCGGTGTATCAATTGCCTTTCATGCCAAACCTGTGGTGCAACGAAGCGCCAGCTACGCCATCAACCACAATGGTCTTGATGCCGTGCTACCACTCCTGGGCGACATACCGGAGATTCTTTGATTCCGGGAGCCTGTCGGACTTGATTCGTCGTACCCGCAGGATGGCTGCGCGGCACCTTGCATCGTTGCGAACCGCTTGTTGTGGGCAACACAGCCGCATTCCGCGCCTTGCATTTCATCCCGCCAGGCCACCGTCGCGACCGTGTGGGAGTGAATCAGCGCTTCCTTAATGGAACAGCGTGTTTTTTTCTACCAGCCACCGTTGCTCAAAAACGTCAGCAGATAGCGGTCGGTCATATAAAAAGCCTTGTGCATAATCACAACCGGCTGCCAGCAACACCTGCTGTTGCGCCAGCGTTTCCACGCCCTCCGCAATCACCTGCAATCCCAGGGTATGCGCCATGACAATTATCGCCTCACACAACAATTGCTGATCCGGATCGTTATCCAGATGCTGGATATACGAACGATCGATTTTCAGAAAATCGATGTCAAATTTTTTCAGGTAAGACAGGGAAGAGTATCCGGTCCCAAAATCATCGAGCGCCAGTTGCATCCCCGCCTGCCGTAATTCTGCCAACCGGTTTCTGACATCATCGTTGGCGTGCAGCAATACGCCCTCGGTAATCTCGATCGTCACTTGCCTGGCATCCAGACCAGTCGCATGAACAACCTCCGGCCAGAAAAGCTGTTCTCGCTGATGAATCTGCACCGGCGACTTGTTGATACTGATGCGCACAGGCTTGCCATACCGTTCCTGCCACGATTTTGTCTGCCGAATCGCTTTGCGAAACACCCAGTCGCCAATGGAAACTATCAACCCGGTTTCTTCTGCCAGCGCAATAAAATTGGTCGGATCGATCATGCCCCGCTCCGGATGCTGCCAACGCAATAATGCTTCGATCTTATACAATTGTCCGTCAGACAATTTGACGATGGGTTGGTAATAAATCATCAGTTGCCCATCAGCCAATGCGTGGCGCAAATCATTTGCCATGCGCAAGCGCGTATCAGCCATCTGCTGCAAATCGGGGGTGAAATAGCAAAACTGATTACGCCCGCTGTTTTTTGCCGCATACATCGCCTGATCGGCATGTTTGAACAAAATATCCAGATCTGTGGCATCGCGTGGATAGCAACTGATACCGATACTCGCCGAAATATAGGCCTGTTCGCCGGCCAGATCAAAGGGCAGGCTCAATCGACCAATGATGTCATCTGCAATACGCTCGACAGTTGCCAACTCATCAAAACCGCCAATGATAACGGTAAATTCATCACCACCCAACCGCGCCACGGTATCATTTTCCCGCACGCAGGAACGAATGCGATGCGCAGCCTCAATCAGCAACAAATCGCCCTTGTCATGCCCCAGCACATCATTGACTTCCTTGAACCGATCCAGATCGATAAGCAACAACGCCAACGACTTGCCAAGCCGATACATGGATTGCGTTTCCTTGTACAGCGTGTCCTGAAACATCTGCCGGTTTGGCAACTGGGTCAACATATCGTAATTGGCCTGTTTCCAAATCATTTGCTCAAAGGTAATGCGTTCTGTCATGTCCCGCCCGACACTCAACACCGTACTCACAAGGCCGTTATCGTCAAATTCCGGTGTCAACCGGATATGGCTATGCATCTGCTTGCCATATTTGTTCAACCAGGTCATTTCATGTTGCACAGGTACACCGGTGACAAAAACCTGCCGAATTTTATCCTGGTATATCCGCCCTCCCGCCTCATTCCACGTCTCGACAGGTGTCTTGTTCAACACCGCGTCACTGCCCCCCTCGACGGCATCGGACAAGGCCGGATTCACATAAATACGCCGACATTCACGATCGTAGCGCACGATGGTATCCGGCGAGTTCTCAATCAGCGTGCGAGTCTCCGCCTCTTTCGCGGCCAATGCTGCCGTTCTGTCCGCGATTTTTTGCTCCAACGACGCGTTGATGTCGTGAATCTCGGCAATGTTTTGCGAAATCGCCTTGTCCATCGCCATGAAACCCCGCGCCAATTCACCCAGCTCATCTTGACGCTGCTGCGCTTTGTCCACCAACGCCCGTTCATCGATGGACAATCGCCCCACAGCATCACCACGATTACCGCTAGCCATATCACGAAATATCCGGATCAACAATGTAATCGGTCGAGTCAGCGACGAGGCAAAATACCATGCCATGGGCAAAATCAACAAAACACTACCCAACGCAATCCACCACAGGATACCAATCATTTGCCAGGTGTTTTTATTCACTACTTCCATCGACTGCAACAAAGCAATGGAGCCGATCACGCCATGCTCCCCCGATAAAGGCAATAAACACTGATAATAACCATTGCCTTGAATGGTCACGGTATTAAACAACAGGTTTCCCAGCGCCAATGTCGTGCGATCGATATTCCGGTTCAAGCGGCGATACGCCGGCATGCCACCCATATCTAACGTATCCCCGCCGAAAATATTGATACGGGCTCCGGTCAAGTGCGCAACCTGTTGAATGTAGTCCTGATCGAATGGCAACACGGCATCGACAAAACCCAACGGCACCATGACCGGCTTTCCGGTGTTCATTTCGAAGACTTCTCCCATGATGGGAACTTCAGCGCGAATCACCAACCGACCATCCATTTGCGCGTAAAACACCTTTTCCTTCGCAGGAGGCGCTTCATCGAACCGCAATGACAATTTTGGCCGAGCAAGCGCTTGCGTCTGCCAACGCAACCTTCCCGTCCGATCCACATCCGCCACTTGCACGCTACCCGCCGAAAACACTCGCACAAATCCTGCCTGCCAATTCGTATGATCGTGCCGGGCAAATACCAGCAGATGCCCGGCCATGTCATAAATAGCCAGTTGGGAAATGTTTTTCATCGAGGCAACCCAGAATGCATCCTGCGCCAACTGCTGGTATGTCCCCAGCAAAGTTTCACGATCCAGATTCGCCTGCCCATAGCTGGTCAGATACCAGATATCTGTCCCCAGATTTTTCTGGCTCGCCAAATCGCGGGCAGCCGTTTGCACCCGATCGCGGCGAAGATTCAACGCCACGTCCATCACGTTTGCCGCATTGTTCAACCACCGGTGCGACTCGTCCAGATACTGTTGACGAATCACAATGGAAATCGCACCCATATATGCCAGCGACATCAATACAACAAACGACAGGACGCCCAGCAAAATCTTGTTTTTGAGTAACAGTTTCATTGAGACAGCCGATTCACCGGTATATGGACAGCGGTAAGGAAGCGCTGATTAATTCCTCCACGAGCCGCGTTGCGGGTCAAATCGGGAAGATCGCGGCGCAGCACACGGCGCAGGTCGTAGCCAGGAGGACGATGCCAAGCCACCGGCGCGGTCATGTGGGAATTAATCAGTGCTTCCATACGCTACCTGGCGTCCAGGAAAGAACCGGCACGTCATTTCGTGGTGCGATGGACACATCCATCGGGTAACTGCCCACATTTTGCCTGTCAACCATGCCCAGTCGCACCAAAACAATATCCGGCATCCGTCTGCGCCGTTTTTCCAGATAATCCACCACCAAATCCGTGACCACTCTGGCCTGACTGACGCCCCTGGTATCGCCAGCCGCAACGATTTCGCCCCGGCGCAGCATGGTGGCGATTTCGTCAGTCAGATCGTAAGCCACCACCCGGATTTGCGTCTCCAGATGCGCCTTGCGAATTGGCAACACCGCTGCCGGAGCGCAACCCGTACAACCAAGAATATAGTCCAGATGCGAGCCATATTGCGCCAGCACCTGCTCCGCCAATTGCGTCTGCGTGATACGTTCGCTGTCGCCATACCGGATCGTGACCACATGAACCGGTAGTGGGGCATTTTGAATCGCTTGCAATGTTCCCTGCACTTCTCCCTGCACCCAGCCTGCATCAGCTGGCCCCGGCAACAAAGCAACCGTGACAGCTTTCAACCCACGCCGTTGCGCATCCGCTATCATCCAACGGGTGGCATTCACCCCCATCCCATTCATCGAAGTCGTCACTTTGCTGATTAACAGGTGGCTGGTGCTGTCATTGGCCAGTTCAAAAACCGGAATACCTGCTTTCCGAGCCTGCCTGATGGCCAGATTGTCGCCCGTCAGACTAATGGGTGACAGCACAATCGCATCGTATTTTTTCGAGACGACCAATTCATTCATTTTGTGCAACTGACCAATCAAATCGTCATAACCATCGGCAGGAATGATATCGACCGCCACCCGCAACCGGCGCGCTTCGTTGATGACGCCATACGCGCAACCCAGCCAGTATGGGTCATTCAAATGCGGAAAAAGATAGGCAATATGCCAGATTCTGCTGGCTGGTTTGGTCATGATGAACACTTCATGCCCGACCTGCCCGCGCAGCAATTCCTGATCAACCGTTCCACGCAAACGGGGTGGCAGCTGCAGCACGTCCACCGGAACCGGCGCAAATCCTTGTGCGTGCGCCATGACACTGCCAATCAGCATCAGCCAACTTATCAAGCCGATTTTTGCATGCCACATCATGCACTCCCGCCAGAAAATCCAATCAAACGCCCATATCCATGCTGTTCCTCAACATCAAAAACGGCAATCATCGCGCTGCCGCCACGCGAGCAAACGCAATTGTACCCTGCCTTTGCCCTGAAAGACATTCCAGTCCAATTGATACAACGCACAGATCTCTTCCGGCAATCTGTCCGTACACTGAAACAAAATGGCGTCCCACCCTTGTCCAGCCATACCAAGAAATAACTTCAGATGTCTGTCTTTGAGCAATTGCTGGCTTTTCACCTGAAACACGCCCTGAAATACCGGCGCCGGGAACCCTTGCCCCCAAACCTGCCGCGCAATGATCTGCGCCAACTCGTCCGTTATCTCGTCTGCAGCCAAACGGGCATCCACCAACAATTGCGCCTGCAAATCTTCCGCAGACAACATGCTGCGCGCTGCCTGTTCGAAAACCGCTGCAAACACCGCAAAATCACATTCAGCGATACTCAATCCCGCTGCGGCGGCGTGTCCGCCAAACTTGACAATCAAACCTGGTTCACGCTTGGACACCCAATCCAGCGCATCACGCAGGTGCAATCCGGCAATCGAACGCCCGGAACCTTTTATTTCGCCCCTGTCGCCCCGGGCAAAACAGACGGTTGGTCGGTGATAGCGCTCTTTCAACCGCGAGGCAAGAATACCAATCACACCAACATGCCAGGCCGGATCAAACAATACCAGGCTATGACCCAGTTTATCCGGCTCGGGCAAACACACCTGCTGCTGCATGCTTTGCTCGATTTCACGCCGGTCTACATTCAGTTGATGTAACCGTTCCGCGCACAAGACAGCTTCCTTGTCATCATCAAGCAACAGGCAGGCAATTCCGGCAGACATATCTTCAAGCCTGCCTGCAGCATTCAAACGCGGGCCGATCATGAAACCCAAATCGCCCGATGTCGCTCTTGCGATATCGCGCCCACTGACGGCAAACAATGCCCGCACTCCTGCGCAGGCACGACCAGCACGCATACGGCGCAACCCCTGCTCCACCAGAATCCGGTTATTGTGGCCCAACCGAACCACGTCAGCTATCGTCCCTAAGGCCACCAGATCGAGCAAACCGGACAGGTTGACAAGCTCTGGCAAGCATCCGCGTTCACGCAGCGCCGCACGGGTCGCCAACAACACATAAAACATCACGCCGACCCCGGCCAGCGACTTATCCTCAAACGGACAGCCCTGCTGATTCGGATTCACAATCACGGTATCCGGCACGTCGTCACCCGGCAAATGGTGATCCGTCACCAATACCCGGATACCCAACTCCTGCGCGAGACGCACCCCTTTCCGGCTGGACATGCCATTATCCACGGTAACAATCAACTCTGGCCGTGGCTGCCGCTGCACCACCTCGCGCACCACATCTTCGGACAGACCGTAACCGTGCACAAACCGGTTAGGTACCCAATAATCCACCGTGAGTCCAAACAGTCTGAATCCGCGCACAGCCAATGCGCAAGCGGTTGCGCCATCCGCATCGTAATCCGCCACCACCAGCACGCTGATTTGCTGTTGCACCGCGTCAGCCAGCCAATTCGCTGCAAGATGAATGTTTTTTAACGTCTGCCAATGCAACAACGCCGAAACCTCGCCATGCAACTGCGCAATATCTGTCACTCCCCTGGCCGCAAAAATCCGCGCCAATACCGGATGCACACCCACCTGCGCCAGTTTTTCCGCGTCTGCGACAACATATGGTCGCCATACCAATTCTGCCAAGCCCGCTCCCCTTTTTACCGAACCATACAACGCCATTGAGTCCGCAATAAAACCATGCGTATAATACCCAGTCAATCTGCCCGCAGAAACAGACCCTACATGTCCAAACAGGATCGCCTCTCCGCCACGCATCGCCCTGTTATCAGAGCGCACCACGTCAACACGACACAACAGCAAGACACCATCGCTACCCATATGCTGAATGCCACCAGCCAGCAGGGAGAACCTTCTTCCACCGCGCTGCTGGACAGGTTGCTATTACGCGATCCTTTATATGACAGCCACGGCCAGATCATCGGATTTGAAATCGTACTGCGTGCTCATTTAGGCGAGATGGCACCCAACAACGCCTCTTTGCGAGAGGGCGACGATGCCACATTGATTGCCGCACTATACACACTGACCGAACAAAACAAAACGCCGGAATATCCATTGTTGGCAACGATTGATGCCCCGTCGTTGGCACACAAGGACATCAACTGGCTGCCGGCCAGACACATTCTGTTTGCGATTGACGTGCCTCCCGTGCCAGACAGCAAACTCCTGCTACTCATCAAAAGTCGCCTGGCGTCCGGATTTCGCCTGTTGCTCAATGTCACTGACAATACCCGCGTCCCACACACACTCAAAGGCATCCTGCGCGAAGCACGAATAGATGTCTCCAGCGTCCACTGCCAGCAACTGGAAAACTGTGTCAGTCAATTACAGCAACAAGGCATTGCTACCATTCTGGCCACCAACGTCCACCATCAGGAAATGCAGGAATTCTGCATCAAACTGAAACTCGATGCCTTGCAAGGAGAATTTTGCCAACATACCCCACCCGGACAAACCTCGCCCATCGCCATCAATCGCCTGGGCGTGCTCAACCTGATTGACCAACTGATGGCCAACCACGAATTGAGCAGCATCGAAAACACCCTCAAAACAGACCCCCGTTTATGTTTCCAAATGCTGGCCTGCTTGCCGGAAGCAGACAAAAAATCATTCAACATTCAAAATCTTGGACAAGCAATCTCGCTCCATCAACGCGACGGTTTGTACCGATGGCTGACCATGCTGTTGAAAATCGCCACCGAATCCAGTGCCAGCGTCCGGCAGATTCAGCGCCGTGGATTGCAACGTGCACATTTCATGGAAATTGTCGCGAACAACAACCTGCAAAACATTTCTCCACAAACTGCCTGGCTCGTCGGCCTGCTTTCAGTCTGCGACGCGCTATTGAAGCGCCCGCTAACAGAGTGCCTTGATCTGCTACCCCTTGATAAAACCATCAAACTTGCCTTGCTTCAGCACAGCACAGCGGCAGGGATGCTGCTAAAGCTCGCCATTGCCACAGAAAAATCAGATCCGGCTGCAGTTGAAACACTCGCCGCCCAATGTCTGGTCAATATGGAAACGGTTCATCTTGCCACCATTCAGTCTCTGGTCAGCGCAGAACACGCCATATTCTGACCGGCTTGCCAAATATGCTGACACGCGTATCATGACAACTCATATCAACCCGTTATTTCTTTACACCATGACGACACGCCCACCACGCAGCCTGATCCTCCTCATTATCCTGTCGTGCCATACTGCAGCAACACTTGCAGACAGCAACACCTCTTCCAGCACCACAACGCCGTCAACAGCCAACAAAATAGAACACAGTATCAAACACGGCGTCGAGGCCGGTATTCATGGCGTAGATCACGGCATGAAAGTTGTCGCTGGCGGCATCGAAAAAGGTGCCAAAGCCGCCGAACGCGGCGTAGCACATGGCGCACAAGCCACCTCCCGCGTCGTCGGCAAGGTAACAAAAAAGATCGGAATCAGCTCGAATTCTGCTTCCACAGCGACCAAACCGTGATTCCGGGCGACGTACCTGACTACCCGAATCCTCTGGTAACAAATTGTTACAATTTAATGTCCTGACGTGGCGCATCAATCCGGTTTTTATGCCATGATAACGGGGTCGTTGCTTTCGTCTGGTTATTTTGCATGTACACGAAACTGGCCGTTTTGAGTCTGCTGTTTTCTGCTGCGTTGTGGGCACCGTTTGCTCGCGCAAATAACAACAGATTGCGCCCGGGCATACAACGCGTATCGCACACCATGCCTGCCAACCGCGGAAGATTCGCCAATCCAAACCTCCGGATTGCACCGATGAAACGTGCAGACAATCGGGTGTTTTCCGCTCCGCGCAGCAACCCGGGATATGGTTACGGATTCGAGCGCCGACAACAACGCAGACTCCAGCAATAATCACCCGCCTTCCAGAAAGTCACCGGAGAGCCCCCGATTGACGCCTCCATAAACCGCGTTTTGCAAGTCAGATCGGAAAAATCACGACGCACACGGTGCCGAACCTCAGTCAACCAAAATAAGCCTGCAATACTTCTTCTGGTCGCCCGTCGGCACGGATCCGGCCATGCTCCAGCCACAATACCCGCGTGCAGACATCCTGTACCAGTTCACGGTCATGGCTTGCAATGACCAGAATATTCGATGACTGCACCAGATCCTTGAGGCGCGCCTCGGCTTTATGCTTGAAATGTTCATCCCCGACGGACAACCATTCGTCCATCAACAAGATTTCTGGGCGCAACAGAGTAGAAACGGCAAAGGCCAAACGCAGATGCATACCAGAAGAATAGGTACGCAAAGGCATATCGACAAAGTCACCCAACTCGGAAAATGTCACGATACTGTCAAAAGCCAACCGGATATCGCGTTTGGTCATACCCAACAAACCGCCACGCAAAAAAATGTTCTCCCGCCCGGTTGCCTCCGGATCGATACCCAGCGAAATATCAATTAGCGACCCGACATTGCCTTCCCGGTGTACCGTGCCGCCCGTCGGGTAATAGACTCCGCTCAACAGTCGCAGCAACGTGCTTTTTCCCGCACCATTATGTCCAATCAACCCCACACGCTCGCCATCAGTCAGTGTAAAGCTGAGACTATCAATGGAACGCACCACCACTCTACCGCCATTGTCCGAACCGATACGTCCACCGGTAGCCACCTGCATCAGATTCTTTTTCAGCGAACGCCCGCTCGCGTTGTAAACCGGAAAATCCACACATACATTGCTGAATTCAATCAACGCCATTATTTATCCCGCACTGACACATCACGCCCGCCATCATACCATCAAACCCCATCGGCTTTCGAATCCATCCAGGGAATCGACTCGCAGGCAGTTTCAGCGGCAAGTTTTGACCTGAAGCCAAGTTTGTCAGATAATGCCAAGGTTTGTATCTTGCAAAAAAATTCAAGGAAAATTCAAGGAAAATTCATGACTCTGGACGACAAAAAACGTGTCTTGCGCGAAATGGTGCTGCATCGCCGCTTTGAAGAACGCTGCTATCAAGCTTACATTGAACGTAAAATCGGCGGTTTTCTGCACCTTTATCCAGGGCAAGAAGCCTGTTGCAATGGCGTCATGGAAGCAGCGCGCCCCAGCCATGATTACGTCATCACCGGCTACCGCGACCATATTCACGCCATCAAATGTGGTGCTGATCCCAAAGCCGTCATGGCAGAGTTATATGGCAAAGCCACCGGATGCTCAAAGGGGCGCGGTGGTTCCATGCATATTTTTGATGTTGCGCACCGTTTCATGGGCGGATATGCCTTGGTCGGCGGTCCTTTCCCGCTTGCCGCAGGCATGGCAAAGGCCATACAGATGAAAGGCGGCGATGAAATCGCCATCTGTTTTCTGGGCGACGCCGCCAACAATCAAGGCGTGTTTCACGAAACCCTGAACATGTCCAAATTATGGAATTTACCCGTTTTATTCGTGTGTGAAAACAATCTGTACGGTATTGGTACTGCACTCGACCGCTCAACGGCCGTTCACGACCAATACAAACGCGTATGCGCCTACGGCATTGAATCGGCACAATGTGATGGTCAGGATATCGACATCGTCTACGAACACGCCAAAACAGCTATCGATTATGTTCGCAGCGGCAAGGGACCTTACTTTCTGGAGTTGATGACTTATCGTTACCGGGGACATTCCATGTCCGATTCACGCGCTTACCGCTCGCGCGAAGAAGAAGAACACTGGAAATTGCGCGACCCCATCAACATTCTGCGCGACCGCCTGATCGCTGCAGGCGAACTCACCCTGGAAGATTTTCAACAGATGGAACGGGACACCGACACTTTCATCGAACAAGATATCATCGCCTTCGCCGAAGCATCGCCGGAACCGGACGTCAGCGAACTGGAACACTTCGTTCTGGCCTGATAATGACAAAATTTGCTCAACAGAAAAATTGACCGACAAAATCTGACCGGGAAAAGCCAATCAGCAAAAGCCGATGGGCCGAATCCGGCTGACAAAATATGACCTCGGCACCACGACCGGTGCCTGAACACACGAAGGAATGATAAAGTTATGGCTGAAATCATGTATTGGGAAGCACTTCAACGCGCACACGATGAAGAAATGGCGCGCGATCCATTGGTCATCTGCATGGGCGAAGACATTGGCGTGGCTGGTGGAACCTATAAAGCCACCAAGGGATTGTACGAAAAATATGGCGACAAGCGCGTCATCGACACCCCGATTTCGGAAGGGGGTTACACGGGTCTGGGTATTGGCGCCTCTTTTTTAGGCATTCGCCCCGTCATCGAAATCATGTCGGTCAATTTTGCCTGGCTTGCCATGGATCAAATGTTCAACAGCGCCGCCAAAGTGCGTTACATGTCCGGCGGACAACTCACCGCACCCTGTGTGTTTCGTGCAGCAGGGGGTGCCGCGCATCAACTCGGCGCACAACATTCAGCGCGCATGGAAAAAGTCTTCATGGGTATTGCCGGCCTGCGCGTCGTCACGCCATCCAATCCCAAACAGGCCTATGGTCTGCTCAAAGCGGCCATTCGCTCGGATGACCCCGTGTTCATCAACGAACATGAACTCATGTACAACATGAAAGGCGACGTACCAGACAGCGAATATCTGCATCCACTGGAAGGATCCGAAATCGCCCGTGCCGGCAGCGACGTTACCCTGTTCGGCTACAACATTTCTGTGCACTGGTGCCTGCAAGCCGCAGAAATCCTGCACAGCCAGCACAACATCTCCGCTGAAGTCGTCGATTTGTATGCACTCTCACCACTTGACCGGGAAGGCATCCGCAAATCCGTCAGCAAAACTCACCGCGCTGTCATTGCCGAAGAAGATGAAGCACCGGTAGGTGTTGGCGCCGAAGTCATCGCCATCATCAACGAAGAATGCTTCTTTGAACTCGATGCCGCACCCGTGCGCGTCCATTCAGCGCTGGTCCCGCAACCATACAACCACACACTGGAAAAAGCTGCCATCCCTGATCACACCGACGTCGTACGTGCGGTACTGAAATTATTTGGCAAAGCCTGATGGAGACTTCCATGCCCGCCACACAGCATTACGCCATCACCATGCCGCAATTGTCGGATACCATGACCGAAGGTATCGTCGTCAGTTGGGAAAAACAGCCCGGTGACCGCGTTGAACGCGGCGATATCGTCGCCACAGTAGAAACCGACAAAGCCATCATGGATGTCGAAGTATTCAAACCAGGCTATCTGACCGGCCCGTTGGCGCCCATTGGCAGCACGGTTGCCGTATCTGCCGCCATGGGTTACATCAGTGAAACGCTGGGAGACATCAACATCGCCCGTGATGAAACAGTCACGGAACAGGCATCGACGGAAATGGTACCGCACCATTCCGGCACACCCATCGTCATGCCGCAATTGTCGGACACCATGACCGAAGGCATCGTCGTGAGCTGGGAAAAGCAACTCGGCGACGCTGTCAAACGTGGTGACATCGTCGCCACCGTGGAAACCGACAAAGCCATCATGGATGTCGAGGTATTTCAGGAAGGTTTTCTGTCCGGCCCTCTTGCAGGCATCAGCAGCACCGTACAGGTCGGCCATCCAATGGCTTTTCTGGTTGCCGCCGCCGAAGCGATCAATGATACGCAAGTCACCATTTCGTCCGCACACAAAATCATAGAGACCCACCACGCTTCCGGCACAACCGCTGCCACAAAAACCATCCCGGCACCTGTCGCGACACCCGCAGCAACGCATACAGCAGCAGCCGTCACCCTACAAACGACTGCCGCACCTGCACCACGCCCGCAGGGTCAATACGCCAGCCCGCTGGCACGCAAACTGGCCGGACAAATGGGGGTAGACCTGAACAAATTGCACGGCAGCGGCCCCAATCATGTCATTGTGGCGCACGATGTGCAACAGGCTCGCCCCAGCATGAAAGAAGTCGCGCACTCGCTGCCACAAGTCGAAGTACCCGGCGTTGGCCGCCCCATGACCTCAATGGAAAAGGCTGTCGCCCACAGCATGACTGCAGCGCTGACCTTACCCACATTTGATGTCACCTTCAACATTCATCCGGAAAAGCTCATTGCCGCCGCCAAGGCGCGCAAAGTTTCCGTCACCGTCGCGATTGCCAAGGCATGCTCGGTTGCCATGCTGGAACACCCGATGCTCAATTGTTGCTACCAACCCGTTGACAAAATCGTCGAACGCAGCGAGCACAACTTCGGCATAGCCGTGTCTGCCGATGGTGGCGGCCTGGTCGTTCCCATCCTCAACCACATTGAACAAAAATCACTCGAACAGTTACAGGCAGAATGGGTTGATTTGATGCCGCGCGCCCGCACACGCAAGCTGACGCCGGCAGAATATGCCAACCCGACCTTCACCATTTCCAACATGGGCATGTTTGGTGTCACGCACTTTACCGCCATCCCCACACCAGGCATTGCCGCCATCATGGCCATCGCAGCCACCGGCGCTGACGGCATGCCGGTCTGCATCACCGCAGACCACCGTGTGGTCAATGGCGCACACGTCGCGGCCTATCTGGCTCATCTGAAAACCATCATCGAACAACCGGAAAGCTGGATGGAAACAGCTACCGCCAAACCGATTCCCGATGGCGACTGGGATTTTCCGGTCGTCGTCATCGGCGGCGGCCCTGGTGGCGAGGATTGCGCCAGAGACCTGGTCGAACATGGTGTCAAAGTTGCCCTCATCAACAATGCACCTTTGCCCGGCGGCGAGTGCTTATGGCGGGGCTGCATCCCGTCCAAGGCATGGCGGCACAGCGCCGATATTTTGCGTGACCGTGCGCACGACGCCGACAAAGGGGTCAACAACACCGACAAACCAACATTGGACTGGGCCACACTGGAACAACACCGCAAGGGTATTCTGCAAAAACGCGGCGAACTGGCGCTAAAAACCGACAAAGGCGTCAAAATCGACATGCGCGAAGGATTTGCCTCTTTCATCGATGCCCACACCCTGCATGTCAAACCGGCTCAAGGCGATGCGTACACCTTGCGTTTCGGCGCAGCGGTCATCGCGACCGGCGCCCCACCCTTCATCCCGCCCATCCCTGGCGCACGGGAAGGTTTGTCCACCGGCGGCGTCATCACTTCCGACACCATCTGGAATCTGCCGACTCCGCCCAAAACACTCGCCATTATTGGTGGTGGCGTCATTGGCGTAGAAATGGCGCAGATTTTTCACGATTTCGGCACGAAAATTTGCATTCTGGAAGCCAAAGAACGTATTCTTGCCGAAGTGGAAACGGACATCGCCAAACAATTGACCGATATTCTGCAACAGGAATTCACCGTGCAAACCCAGGTGAAAATCGGCGATATTCACGGCAACGCGGGTGACATGCATGTCACCTACACCGACGCAACCGGTAACACATCGACCTTTGATTGCGATTACGTGCTGATGGCCACCGGAAAACGTCCTGACACACAGGCACTCAACCTGCCGTCTGCCGGTGTCACGCTCGATGGCGCCGCCATCAAAGTGGATACCCGCGGGCGCACCAGCCAGCCACATATTTTTGCCGTTGGTGACGTCATCGGGGGTTACATGCTGGCGCATACCGCTGCCACACAAGGACGCGTCGCGGCAAGCAACCTGCTCGGTGAAGACCTGCAATACAATCAGGATGTTGACTGCGGTGTCACTTTCAGCCGCCCACAGGCGGGTTTCGTCGGCCTGTCTCTGGCGCAGGCACAAGCCAAAGGTATCGACGCCGCAGAAGTCAAAATCCCGATGAATATCGACGCCAAAGCGATGATAACCGGCGAAACAAATGGCCTCATCAAGCTGATTGCTGACAAGTCAAGTCATAAAATCATTGGGGTACACTTCCTGACCGAGCACACCGACACGCTGATTGGCGAAGCAGTGATGATGGTATCGTGCGGATTGACGCTGGAGCAGGTCGGCCGCGCCATTCATCCACATCCCACGCAAACCGAACTGTTTGGCGAACTGGCGCGTCGCCTGCTCTCCCGTTTGCGGCGCACCGCCGCCAAGTAAGGTATGTCGACCGACATGCTGTTGCTGGCTCTGCTGGCTTGCACTGGTGCAGTTCTGGTTGCACTGGTGTTATCCCTACGGGGGATTGCGTCACGACAAGCGCTGCTGCTGCAAGCCTTGCAAACAGCCGAACACGAATGGCAACGCAGCATCCTCAACCTGGGAACCCAGCTTGGCGAACGCAACCAGCAAACGCTATTCGAACACAGCGAACGTCTGCGCAACCACCTGAACAGCGAATTGACGCAATTGCGCGAAACCATTCACCAATTGCAACTCAACAGCAGTCACGAACTGGCCAAAACCCGCGAAGACACGCAAACGGCATTGCACCTTATCGCCCAGACCCAACGCGAGGAACTGGCGCAAACGCGTGAGCTGCTGCTTACCCAGCTAAATACCCTGACCACCAACAGCAAACTGGCGCAAACAGAATTTCTTGGTCAGACCCTGCAAACACTGGCCGAACAAGGCCGCGCCCAACAAACCATGTTGCAGACGACGCTACAACAGGTTAGCGAACAACTGAACACCGCCGTCAATGGTCTTAATACCACTGTCAAAGCCAGTCTGGGCGAAATTTCCGGCAAAGTCACCGAACGACTGGACGAAGGTTTCAAAAAAACCAACGAGACCTTCGTTAACGTCATGGTACGTTTGGCTACCATCGACGAAGCACAAAAGAAAATCGACAGCCTGACCAGCAACGTCGTCACGCTGCAAACGCTATTGGGTGACAAACGGTCGCGCGGTGCGTTTGGCGAAGTGCAACTCGAAAGTCTGGTGCGCAATGTCCTGCCTGCAGACGCCTGCGAATTTCAGGTCAGCCTGTCCAACGGCACACGGGTCGACTGCCTGCTGAAATTACCCCAACCCACCGGCAACGTCGCCATTGACGCCAAGTTTCCGCTGGAAAACTACCACCGCATGATTTCACCCGACTTGTCCGACTCTGAACGGGCAGCGGCAAATCGCAATTTCAAGGCAGATATCCGCAAACATATCGACGATATCGCCAGCAAATACATCATCGACAACGAAACATCCGATGGCGCCGTGATGTTCGTGCCGGCCGAAGCCGTATTTGCCGAGATTCACGGCAATCACCCGGAGCTGAACGAATACGCGCAACAACATCGCGTCTGGATTGTATCGCCCACCACGCTGATGGCCGTTCTCAACACGGCACGCGCCGTCATCAAAGACGTAGAAACCCGTCGCCAGGTACATATCATCAAAGAAGAACTCTCCCGACTCGGCAAGGAATTCAACCGCTTTGACACCCGCATGAAAAAACTGGCTGACCACATTCGTCAGGCGCATGAAGACGCCGCCGAAGTCCACACCACCAGCCAGAAAATCAGTCGCCGCTTCAGCCAGATCGAAGCGGTCGACCTTGAGCACCTGCGCGAAACGGCACCGCTACTTCCGGAAGATCCGACCTGACCGTCACTCTAGGAGCCTGTCGGACTTGATTTGCCATGCCCGTTGCAACCAGAAAACGATGGATGCAAGGCGTAAAACGCAGCGAATGGTCATTCCATTGGCAAGTTTTACAACGCCGCAGACGCGGTTTCTGGTTGCAACCCAAAGGGCAGGACATCTGCCCCGCGTGTTCGCCAAAAAACCGACCGACCCGAACTTCGTGTGGTTATTTATTTCACAGCCAGAACTATAGTGCCGCGACAACCCGATCTTTACACAACGAACTATCTTGAATATCCAGAAGATCCGCGCAACTGTGATTCATTTAATTCACGCCATTGAAGATCGCGCAGTTCATGCTCGTAGATTTCCCGTTGTGCGGGCGTGTGATATTCGATGAGATAACGATAACCGGGGTTGGCTTCCAATTTATCCCGTAATTGTACAACTTGTTTTTCCGCATTCCTCTTAAAGTAGTGATGCCCGACAATTTCGGGTGGGCCGTAACCATCATCCATCATGCTTTGATGTTTTTCCTGATATTGGTTTAACACCTCCTCCGGTGTCCTCCCTTTCCCACTCACTTGACTGACATAAACAAACGTATGTTTTGGGCCATTGTTAACCAATGTCGCTTCCTTGGTTTGGATATATGTCACGTGGGTCTTTAAAAAAGGCAGCGACATTCTGGGCGAAACGGATATCCGACTGTTGTTATTCGCGTTTCTGTTGTTATTAAAATAACTTCCGGTTGAACGATTGTTTCCTGGGTAGGCACTGTTTGTGGCATTGGATGAACCAAACCACCTGGGCGAAATGGGTGTCCGACTGTTGTTATTCGTGTTTCTGTTGTTATTAAAATAACTTCCGGTTGAACGATAGTTTCCTGAGTACGTGCTGTTTGTAGAATTGGATGGATCAAGAAACCCACCGGCCTGAGCAACCGATATGTTCACCGCGATCATTACTGCCAAAGAGCACTGAATATAAAAAAATTTCATTTCCTCTCCTTCGTCTATCCAGGTGCCGAATGCTCGAATCACACGCTGTGCTTACCAGAGGTTGTGCTTGCCAAAAATTATGATTGCATCGCCATGATGCACCAAAAATATACAATCTATTATTAATAATAGAATTATTTTCCGCCGCAGTCAACGATTAATTTTGGATAACGGTTTTGTGAAGCAAGCAGGTTTACACTTATAATGATTTTAATATTGAAGAATGGCAACTGTGAGCAGGATGAGGATGATTAACCAGAAGATCAGAAAATAACGAATGCCGGTTAACAAACTTTCCAAATACACCATACTTACTTTCATCGAGTTATATTTGCTCAATTTATCACGAGCAGCAAACCCGGAATTGGCGGAAGTTTGAATTAGTCAACGGTTTCATGGTTGACCGGACACGAACGTTTGATTGTTTCGTATTCGTCATAGATTGGCGCAACTTCTGCCCGAGTCAGTGCAATACCATCCTTAGCTTGCGCCAACCAGAGCGTAAGCCTGTATTTGAAAGCGTTTAATTTTTCTGCATTTTGCCAAATTAGTTGGGCGTTGAGACGCGCGTTAACGCCCCATTCAATCAGGCTAATCACGATTACAAATATTCCAATAAAAATCGATAACGCAGTCAGGTAATCATCGATCAACGAACCGGGCAAAAGCGCATAAACCTTTTGCATCACAGCAATTCCGACACTGATCGCTGAAAACATAGCGATGCTGAAGGTGGCGAACCAATCGCGCCTTTCCAACCTACGTGCCGCGTTGTACCTGACCCCGGCCGTTTTTCGAACAGATTCTTCCAATGCTAATAAGGAATTTTCAACATGATTCATAATCCAATCCGATTTCAGTGCAGCAAAACCCCAATTTGGCCGCACCCACCTCGTTGGTGACGAACAAAACATGCTCGATGGGGCGAGGCTTGGCTGCCGTACCGTTGGTCAAGGAGGAATTAACAGTGCTTCCCTAAGCGGAATTTCACGCTCATCACGGTTTGATCTGCGTCAACTCATGTTCGATTTCAACCAATGCCGCCTGCACGGCATCAAGAATCAGATGGTCCGCAGCAGCTTGATCCACATCAGGAATATCCCAATCAAAAATTGCCCGATATTTTTCTACCAGTTGACGCAAATCCGCCAACATCTGCTTGCGGTGCCGGTTTAATTCCAGTTGCTCCATATCGCCCATCATCATCTCCTTCAGGGAATCACGAATTTATTCCTCTGGAACAAACGACCATACAGGAATAGATTCGTCGTTATCTCAGTAGCAGCAAAAGTTGTTAGCCACCTGTCCGCGCCGATGGTAACATGCGGGCACATTATCACCAACATCATGCGCCCCAACAATCTTCAGGAACCACCATCATGCACAAACTCGGCGTTTTCATCAACTGGATTAGCATTGTTTCCTGCATTATCGGTCTGATACTGGGTTTTCGAGAACTGGTCGTCTACCACGAAGCCAGTATCTGGCTTGCCATGGTACCCGCCAGCTTTCTTGGCCTTTTGACAGGAGTTGTCATTATCCTGTTTTCAAAACCGTAAACAACTGCTACAATGCGCAGCTTATGTGACGTCACGCATGGTTTCGGCTGATCGCTAGAATTCAGGGTCGGTTTGGCATGTCCGCCAAAAGCAGATTGCCAGCGTGAACATTGTCCCCATCGTCTAGAGGCCTAGGACACCGCCCTTTCACGGCGATAACACGAGTTCGAATCTCGTTGGGGACGCCAGATTACCGGGAGTGGTAGTTCAGTTGGTTAGAATACCGGCCTGTCACGCCGGGGGTCGCGGGTTCGAGTCCCGTCCACTCCGCCAACGCACGGCAAAGCCCCTGATAAACAGGGGCTTTTGTTATTCCCATCCCAAAACCCGCCTGTTTTGGCAAACCATCTCAATACTACCCATTCTCCGGGAAAGCGCATAACAAAAGTTGACCGTTGTCTCACATGGGAACGCTTGCCTGTCAGCACCAACAACGACTGCTGTACCCGAATCACCCCAACATTTCACACAAAACGGCATGCAGACTATCTGCCGAAACCGGTTTTTGCAACACCACAAACCCGGCTCCGTGCGCGACCTGCAACGCAGGAGAAGAAATATCCCCTGTCATGATCAACACCGGAAATACCCCATATTGCTCCTGCAACCGGCAAGCCAACGCTGCGCCGTGCTCATCGCCCTCAAGCCGCAAATCCGCAATCAGCACGTCCGGGCGACCAGACTGATGAAAAACCCCCATCATGCCATCCACCGTACGCGCCAGACAAACATCGACCTGCCACAGTTCGAGCAAAATCCGCATCCCCTGCAAAATTTCACGCTCATCATCCAGCACGTATATTTTGCGACCAGACAACGTGTTCGTCGAGACTGTTTTCTCTTCCCGCCTCCACCCAACCCATTCCTGGGCATTTACCGGAAAAACAACCGTGAACTGCGCGCCCTGCCCAAGCGCCGATTCCAGTGTGATGTGCGCGCCAGTCAAAGCGCACAAACGTTGCACGATGGCCAACCCCAATCCCACCCCTTTGTTGCGATCCCGGGTGGGATTATCGATCTGATAAAATTCCTCGAAGATATGCTCTTTCTCCTCGGGAGAGATGCCAACACCCGTATCGGCAACAATCAAAATGACTTGTTTCTGCTCACAGCGGGCAATAACCCTGACATTACCCCGAATTGTGTATTTAATCGCATTATCCAGCAGATTTCGTAAAATCCGCATCGTTGCGAATGCGTCACCCATCAATCGAATTGGCGAAGTTTCACGAATCAGGGTAATTTCTTTTTCTCGTGCGATCGGGTCAAATTCCCGACACACCTCATGCACCAATACATCGAGATCAAACAGTTTTTGCTCCGACCGGTAATGTTCCGGCGAAAACCGCGACAAATCCAAAAGCCCTGTCAACAAATTGCCGAGTGCGCGCACGACCTGATCGATATTGCGCCCCAATTGTTGCATCGTCGCCATATCAGGGTTGGATGACAACACCGCACCGTACAAAGACAACGTATGCAATGGTTGACGTAAATCATGACTGGCTGACGCCAGCACCCGATCGCGTGCCTGCGCAAAACGCTCCGCGCGCTTCATGGCCTGCAAGGTTTCCTCATGACTGTACTGTAACGCCTGCATTGCCTCGTCACGCTCCCGACGAATGAGAATTGAGCGCAACAACAATTTTTCAGCATCACTCGCTACCCCAATCAAAAAAACAAAAAACAATAATGTTAACCATAAGGCAACCCACAAATCCGGATACAGATGCAGATATGCCACGGCGGTCGGCAATAAAATCGCCAACGCGTACGTTCCCAATATCCACCGCGCACCGACCGATACGGCAACTCCGGCAGCCGGCATGGCAAACAGTATCACCAACAAAAGTGCTTGACGCTGAGAATCCAGCACTGGCAAAAACAACACAGCACTCCAGCTAATGACAAGACCGGACAATCCTGCCAGCACAACCAATACCACATGAACGCGTTGTGCATCAAAATCCTGCCCATGACGCAATATCCGGATACCTACCACAGCGCGAACCATTTCCATCAACACTGTCAGTATGCTCCAGCCCACGAATTGCCGCACCGGAACGGATGGCAGCAACACGAATTTCAACCCAAGCACCAGCAACAGATGAATAAATGGCATACGAACCAATGCCCGAGCGTGCAATACATCAAGCTCACGCAACACTTCATCCCGGAAAAAAGGAGTGCGCGCCACATCAGATATCTTCATATCTTCTATCACCGCACACCACTCTCTGGCAGCCTGTTGGAAAACATCATGATTTGAGACGGCTGGATTTGATAACCGCCTCCGTACGATTTTTTGCGCCCAGCAACCCCAACACAGCCGAAATATGCTCTTTGACCGTGTGTTCTGACAGCGACAGTTTGCGCGCAATCAACTTGGTCGGCAGTCCCTGACACAACAACCGCATCACATCGCGCTGGCGCGGGGTCAATACGGGGCGTTTAGCCGATTCCCCCTCATCCCAACCCAACATGGGCGGTAAAAACACGCTGCCGCCGAGAACACATGACAAAGCCTCTTTCAACAGCGCAGGTTCCATGCCCTTGGAAAGATAACTCATCGCTCCCGCATCAATACAGGCACGAATGGTATCCGGATCTTCCGACGCCGATATCACCACAACGGCGACTGCCGGAGCCGCCAGACGCAACTGATCCAGCGCCCGCAAACCGAATTCCTGACGCAACTCCAGATCGAGCAGACACAAGCCCAAATCCGGATGTGCCTGCGCCAATGCCAGCGCCTCGATCAACGACCCTGCCTCAAACACGCAGACATCCTCCCTCATGGTGCCGAGCAGCATACGCAACCCGGCACGAAACAGGACATGATCGTCTACCAGCAAAGTTTTCAGCATCAGGACATCCTCGCCACGCCACACGACACCATGCGCCACACTCCGTCGCCTGCAACACGAACCGGCGGTTCAAACTACCGCAATTTCATGCGAACGGCAACCCCCGCCAATTGGGGGTACCCCTCGTCAGACCAAATCTGCTGTCTGCGTGTAACAACAGAGTCGGCACGAAAATGATGGCAGAAAAATGACAATCACCCCCCTCTCATGGGGGATGGTGACGAACGGCAATTGTTCCTATCATGGGAACTACCTGCCGCAAGGTGCGTACGCAGGCCATGTTTGCACCGATCCAGTCTCGCCAGCCTGCCCGAGAGCCGTTTGCGCACCATATTCATACACCATTTTCTATCCAGGAGTCATCATGAAAAACAAATTCAGCCTGATCATTATGTTGAGCGCCCTGACAGCGAGCACGCCGATATTCGCATCCACATATACTCCACTCAGTTTGCCCACCCTCAATACCGACATCCGTACGTATACCTCGGCTGGCAGTGAGTTCGCACCCCTGTTTACCCAACCGGTGACGCCAAATACCCTGGGCGGTACGCCATTCGATCTCCAACTGTCCGCCAGCGGCAACAATGCATTCATAGGTCCCGGCTCACTGGTGATTCCTGTCAACGTATATGGCGTTGACAATGTCGATACGTTAATCAACTCCATTTATGGCACAACCGGTACGACGACAGGCAGCATCACCTTCAACGGCAGCGTATCGTCGTACACAGTCGATCTGATTGAAGGCGACAACGTACGCGACCATTTTTATGGTAATTATGTCAATACCACCAGCTCTCCTGACGTGACGCAAGCCGTCTTTGGCATCAACAGCCCCGGAAATGAACATCTGGACATGCAGAATTTTATCCTGCCTTCCGTTTTCAACACGCAAATGCTCGACAGCATCACGTTTGATTCGTACGGTTACGGGAATCCGCTCGGCACACCGTTCATTGTCGGCGCCACAGCGGTGAGCAATGTCGCGGCAACGCCGCTGCCCGCTTCAGGTCTGTTGATGTTGTCGGCACTCGCGTTGACAGGCATCATTGGTCTGCGTCGCCGTTGATCGCTGCGGCACCATCCTTATCTGCATGGCCGCAACAGCAACCCGTCCTGTTTGCGGCCAACACCCGTTCAATGGCAACGCATCAATCAACGATTGTTTTCCGGTACGTCATTCGTCAAACCTGCACACGAGCGGTCTGGTCGTCTCTACATCTGGCATAAAAATCTGCCCGGGAACTTTTCCTGCTTGGCACTCTCTCACCGACAGTGCTAAAATAGCTCACCAAGGAGTGTACCCAACGATGACTGCCACCATGAGTCTGCCCGTACTAAGCAACCATGCCACGAGCCTGGAAAGCTATATTCATACCGTCAACAGCTATCCGATGCTCAGCCAGGAAGAAGAAACCGAGCTGGGACACCGCCTGCGCGACTACAACGATGTCGATGCTGCGGGTCGCCTGGTCATGTCGCATCTGCGCGTCGTGGTCAGTATTGCCCGCAAATACATCGGTTATGGCCTGCCGCAAGCCGACCTCATCCAGGAAGGCAATATTGGTCTGATGAAAGCCGTCAAACGCTTCGACCCCGACCGGGGCGTGCGTCTGGTATCGTTCGCCATGCACTGGATTAAAGCCGAAATTCATGAATACATCCTGCGCAACTGGCGTATGGTCAAAATCGCCACCACCAAAGGCCAGCGCAAACTGTTTTTCAATCTGCGCAGCCTGAAACAGGACAGCACCAGTCTGACACAGGGCGAAGCTTTGCAAATGGCGCAGGATCTTGGCGTACGCCGCGAAGAAGTACTGGAGATGGAGACCCGTTTCAGCGGACAGGATGTCGCGCTCGACCCCACCGTGGAAGACGGCGAAGAGGGATTTTCCCCCATTTCCTGGTTGTCGGATCCGGAAGCGGAACCGACGCAGGTGCTGGAGCGCGCCGCGCTTGAGCATCTGTCCAGCGTAGGACTGCGCCATGCACTCGATCAGCTCGATGATCGCAGCCGCCACATTATCGAGGCACGCTGGTTAAATGAAGAAAATCCGGCCACCCTGCACGAACTGGCAGCACAATACACCATCTCTGCGGAGCGGGTACGCCAGATTGAAAACAAGGCCATCCAGAAGTTGCGGTTGGCATTGGCACCGGCTGTCTCGGCTTGACGCTTCTGCCGCCCTCTTGACCAAAAACCGCGACCAGAAACGCGGCCAGAAAGCATGAGCCATAAAAAACCGCCTTTCAGGCGGTTTTTTATATTACCCGTACCCGACAACAGCTGTTCAGGAAAAAAACACAACCGACAAGAAACTGAACCACGCCATCATAATTAACGCTACCACGATCATCATGGGAAAGTTGGTCAATTTGCCAAACATAAAGTTGCCCATTTTTATCTCCATTCCTCAGCTTTTCAGATGACAGCATTCTAGCATGTCTTGCAAAGATTGCAATTGATTCCCAATCACGCACATCCAGACCGGCATCACGACTGTAATTTTTTCAGCAGCATGTCGTTCAACTGCTGCGGGTTGGCGCGCCCGCCACTGAGTTTCATCGCCTGCCCCATTAAAAACCCCAGCATTTTTTCCTTTCCGGCACGATAGTCCGCCACTTGCGTCGGAAAAGCAGCCAGCACTTCATCCAAGACCACTGCCAATGCAGTACTATCGGAGACCTGCCGCAAACCGCGCGCTTCAATAATGGCATCCACTTCGCCTTCATTCTGCCACAGGGCATCAAACACCGTTTTACCCAGCTTGCCGGATAATGTCCCGTCCTGCACACGCTGTATCAATTGCGCCAGACGGTCAACCGTCACCGGATTGGCGGAAAAAGGCAATTCATACCGGTTGAGCGCCGCCAGAAGTTCGCCCATCATCCAGTTGGCGCACAACTTGGCTGCCCCTGTCCCGCCGACCACCTGCACCAGCGCTTCAAAATATTCTGCCATGACGCGGTTCGACGTCAAAATACCGGCATCATAGGCAGACAATCCATACTGTTCTACCCAACGCGCCCGCATGGCCTGCGGCAATTCCGGCATGCTGGCGGCGATTTTCGCTTTCCACGCGTCATCGACCACCACCGGCAACAGATCCGGATCGGGAAAATAGCGGTAATCAAACGCATCTTCCTTGCTACGCATGGTGCGTGTTTCATCACGATCGGCATCGTACAACCGCGTTTCCTGCCGTACCCTGCCGCCGTCTTCCAGCAATTCAATCTGCCGCTGCGCCTCAAACAGAATGGCGCGCTCCAAAAAACGAAATGAGTTCAAGTTCTTGATTTCACAGCGCGTGCCAAAGGTTTCGCTCCCCATGGGGCGGACTGACACATTGGCATCGCAACGAAAGCTGCCTTCCTGCATATTGCCATCGCAAATACCCAGCCAGGTCACCAGACCATGCACGGTACGCGCATAGGCAACGGCCTCGGCTGCGCCGCGCAGCTCCGGCTCGGATACGATTTCCAGCAAAGGGGTGCCGGCACGGTTGAGATCGATTCCTGTCGTGCCGGGATAATCGCCATGCAGTGATTTGCCGGCGTCTTCTTCCAGGTGCGCGCGCGTCAATCGCACCTGTTTATCGCCCTGTTCCGTCACGATGGTCACTCTGCCGCCCTGCACGATCGGGTCATCCATTTGGCTGATTTGATAACCCTTTGGCAAGTCGGGATAAAAATAGTTTTTGCGTGCAAAAACCGAACGGGGAGGAATATCCGCTCCCACCGCCAGGCCAAAGCGAATGGCATATTCGACGGCGGCTTTATTCAGCACCGGCAAGACGCCGGGCAAGGCGATATCGACCGCACTGGCCTGAGAGTTGGGTGCTGCGCCAAACGCTGTGCTGCTGGCGGAAAAAATCTTGCTGCGCGTGGCCAGTTGCGCGTGAATTTCCAGTCCGACCACGATTTCCCATGTCGTCATGCCGATACCCCCTCACGCACCAGCGTCGGCACGCGCGCATGCCAGTCCGTCACTTGTTGATACTGATGCGCCACGCCCAGCAAACGGGCCTCAGAAAAATAATTGCCAATCAGTTGCAGGCCGATTGGTCGTCCACGGCCATCAAATCCGCTCGGCACGGACATACCGGGCAAACCGGCCAAGTTAACAGCAATGGTATAAATATCAGACAGATACATCGCCACCGGATCATCCGATTTGCTGCCGAAATCAAATGCCGTTTCTGGAGTTGTTGGCCCTAGAATCACGTCACACTCATCGAACGCCCGTGCAAAATCCTGCGCAATCAATCGCCTGACCTGCTGCGCCTTGACATAATACGCATCATAATATCCGTGCGACAGCACATAAGTTCCGATCATGATGCGCCGCCGGACTTCATCACCAAACCCTTGCGCACGGGTTTTTTCGTACATATCATCCAGATCGACATAATCGGGGGCACGATAACCATAACGCACCCCGTCAAAACGCGACAGATTCGCCGACGCTTCTGCTGGTGCCAGCACATAGTACGCCGGAATCGACAGGGCGCTGTTGGGCAAACTGATGTCCACCGTCTTCGCCCCCAAACCACGCAACACGGCCAAAGCCGACTCAATGGCTGCCGCCACTTCGCTGCCCAGACCTTCGGCAAAAAACTCGCGTGGCAGCCCAATTCTGAATCCGGCCAGCGGTTGGTCGAGCGTGCGGGTGTAATCCTCGGCGGGTCGTTGCAGACTGGTCGAATCGCGCGCATCATGCCCGGCCATCACATTCATCAGCAACGCGCAGTCGTGCGCCGATCTGGCCATCGGTCCGGCCTGATCCAGACTCGACGCAAACGCAATCATCCCATAGCGCGACACCACGCCATACGTCGGTTTCAATCCGGTAATGCCGGTCATGGCTGCCGGTTGGCGAATCGACCCACCGGTGTCCGTGCCGGTGGCAACAGGCGTCAGGCGTGCAGCCACCGCCGCCGCAGACCCGCCGGATGAGCCGCCCGGCACTGCTGCGATGTCCCAAGGATTCTTGACAGCCCCATAATAAGAAGTCTCGTTGGACGAGCCCATGGCAAATTCATCCATGTTGGTCTTGCCCAACAGCACCATCCCCGCCGCCTTGCACAAACCGACTACATGGGCATCATACGGCGCCACAAAGTTCGACAGCATCTTGGAGCCACACGTCGTCAACCAACCATCCGCACAAAAAATATCCTTGTGCGCCAATGGAATACCTGTCAGCAATGAACCTTTGCCACTGGCAAGCAATGTATCAGCCAAACGCGCATCGGCCAGACTGCGCTCTTGATCCACGGTAATGAATGCATTGATCAGCGGATTCCACTGCGTGATACGCCGCAAAAATTCCTGCGTGAGTTCAACGCTGGACACCTGCCGCTTGGCCAGCATACGCGATAAACCGGCCAGACCGACTTCAGTGATACCGGTTTCAGTCATCATGTTCGATCACCTGCGGCACCAAATACAAGTCCCCCGCCACTTGTGGCGCGATGGCCTGAAATTTTTTGTGCAAATCGGTTTCGGTCACCACGTCCTCGCGCAGTGACTGCACTACATCCAATGCATGCGCCATCGGCGCAACGCCTTGGGTGTCAATCGCCTGCATTTGGGCCACCAACGCAAGTACCCCATTGATTCTATGCTGATACATGTGTGTGTCTTGTTCGCTGACAGCCACACGCGCCAATTTGGCGATACGCCGGACATCCTGAAAATCGAGAGACATGGTCGTGATTCTTCACTAAAAACAAGTCCGATAGGGTATCATATCGCCTTTGCATCTGCCAGCCATGCCGACGCAGATATTCCACTCAATCACTTGTACTGTAACACACCATGTTCGAATCTTTACGCGGCTATTTTTCCACCGACCTTGCCATTGACCTTGGCACGGCAAACACGTTGATTTATGTGCGCGGCAAAGGTATCGTGCTCGACGAACCTTCCGTGGTTGCCATCCGTCATGACGCGGCCAGCGCCAAACGCACCATCCAGGCCGTGGGTCTGGAAGCCAAAATGATGTTGGGGCGCACACCCGGCAATATCACCGCCATTCGCCCGATGAAAGACGGCGTGATTGCCGACTTTACCATCACCGAGCAAATGCTCAAGTACTTCATCAAAAAAATTCACAATACCCGCATGTTTCATCCGAGTCCGCGCATCATCATTTGCGTACCCTGCGGATCGACACAAGTGGAACGTCGCGCCATCCGGGAATCGGCCATTGGCGCAGGCGCTCGTCAGGTTTATCTGATTGAAGAACCCATGGCAGCGGCGATTGGCGCCAACTTGCCCGTTGCAGAAGCAACCGGCTCGATGGTCGTCGATATTGGCGGCGGCACTACCGAAGTCGGTGTGGTTTCGCTAGGCGGCATCGTGTACGCCAACTCGGTACGCGTCGGTGGCGACAAATTCGATGAAGCCATCATCAACTATATTCGCCGCAACTATGGCATGCTGATTGGCGAAGCCACGGCGGAAGCCATCAAAAAAGGCATCGGTACTGCTTTCCCTGGCCCGAATGTCAAGGAAATGGAAGTCAAAGGGCGCAATCTTGCTGAAGGCATCCCTCGCAGCTTTACCATTTCGAGTAATGAAATCCTGGAAGCATTGACCGACCCGCTCAACAATATCATCGGCGCGGTCAAATCAGCCCTGGAACAAACTCCTCCTGAACTGGGCGCCGACATTGCTGAAAAAGGCATGGTACTCACCGGCGGCGGTGCGCTATTGCATGACCTTGACCGGTTGCTGATGGAAGAAACCGGCCTTCCTGTCATTATCGCTGAAGATCCGCTCACCTGCGTGGTGCGTGGTTCGGGGCGGGCACTGGAAGAAATGGATCACTTGCACACCGTTTTCGCCCAGGATTCCTGATCGCTCATCCATATCGTCCAGCACTGATATATGCGTCCGCGCCCGTCTCCTCACCTTACCCTGTTCCCGCATGGTTTGAGCGCGGGCGCAAAACTGCTGCTCTACCTGCTGATCAGCATTTTGCTCATCACCGCTGACGCACGATTTCATGCCATGGCTTTTCTGCGCGCGACCGGCAATACCTTGCTTTATCCCATTCAGGTTACAGCACAGACCCCGTGGCTCATCATCCGGCAAATGGATACTTTTTTTACCCGCCAGCAATTATTGCTCGCGGAAAATAAACAATTGCATCAACAAGCCATCAATTTTCAGATCGACGCCTGGCAATTACAACACGTTTTGCAGGAAAATCAGCAACTGCGTACCTTGCTTGCCTTGCGCAACCGACAATCGCTGGTCAGCCATGCGGCCGAAATTCTCAGTGTTCCGCGCGACCCATATCAACGCCAGATCACGATCGATATCGGTAGTCATGCCGGTGTTCGTGCCGGAGCCATTGCCGTCGATGACTCCGGGTTGGTCGGCCAAGTAACCCAGGTTTATCCTTTTACCAGCCAGATTGCGCTCATCAGCGACAAGGATGAAACGACACCAGTGCAAATCCAGCGCACAGGTGAACACGCCATTCTCTATGGAACCGGTGATGGCATTGAACTGCGTTACCTGCCCAGCCACGCCGATATTCACCAGGGCGACAGGCTGATCACGTCAGGACTCGACGGCCTCTACCCTGCCGGACTTCCGGTCGCCACCATTGCCGACTCCCAGAGCAACAGCCAAACATTTGCGCACATCGACTGCCGCCAGTTGGCCAATATTGATCGCCACAATCATATTCTGGTGTTAATACCCGCTCCCCGCTCAGGTGCCTCACACTGACGCCATGCCAATTTTAGCCCCGCCTGCCACGGCCATACCGACACACCACCACGGCACGACCATCACCGTCAGTCTGTTGCTGGCGCTCGTCTGCAACCTGTTGCCATGGCGCATCGACTGGCTATGGTTGCGACCGGATTTCCTGCTGCTGGTGACATTATATTGGGCAATCTACCGACCCGATCAAATCGGTGTTGGCCATGCCTGGTGGCTTGGCCTTGTTGAAGATTTCGCCGATGGCGCGCACCTTGGGCAGCATGCACTGGCCTATGCCGTCACCATCTATACCGTTGGCTTGTTTCAGCGCAGGTTATTCAACTTTCCTCCTTGGCAGCAAGCATTACCAGTGCTGGTATTTCTGCTGATTGATGAAATTGTCAACCTGGTCATCGCCACATTTGCGGGCGACTCCCGTACGCCACTGTACTACGCCTTTTCCACTGTGACAGGCATGCTGTGCTGGTTTGTGTTATGGATCATCCTGCATCAGTTACACAATAAGGTTCCGCACGAAAAATCATGAAACCTTCCATGAAACCATCCATGGAACTGCCTGCCCAGGATCGGGCGCGCATCAACTTCCAACAACGCATTTACCTTGCCACCAGCTTCATTCTGCTGGCTTTCGCCCTGTTGCTCGCCCGCCTTGTCGATACCCAGATCATTCATCATGCCAGCTATCTTAAACAGGCAGAAAACAATCGCACCTCCAGCATCCCCATCCCGCCCAACCGCGGCATCATCACCGACGATCATGGTGTTGTACTGGCCAACAATTATTCTGCGTATACGGTCGAACTCGCACCGGCCAAAATCCATGACCTGAATGCAACGATTAATGACGTTGCACAACTGATTACCATCACTCCCGCCGACAAGCTGCGCTTCTTTAAAATCCTGTCCGAAAGCCACCACTTCGACACACTTCCTCTGCGCACCCACCTGACCGACGCCGAAGCTGCGCGCATCGCAGCCAACCGCTACCGCCTGCCCGGCGTCGAAGTCAAGGCACGCCTGTTTCGACACTACCCGCAAGGTATGCTGGCAGCGCATCTGCTCGGTTACGTCGGTCGCATGAACGATGCGGATCTGGCAGCACTTGAAAAAAACAACCAGCTCAACAATTATCTGGGCACTGACCACATCGGCAAAACCGGTATCGAACAAAGCTACGAAACCATCTTGCATGGCCAAACAGGATTTGATCAGGTGGAAACTGACGCCAATGGGCATATCATCCGTTCATTGGCACAGCAAAATCCTGTCTCCGGGGACCATTTGACCTTATGGCTGAATGCCAAATTACAGGCCATTGCCGAGCAGTCTTTTGGCGACTTTCGTGGAGCAATGGTTGCGCTTGACCCAAATACTGGCGGCGTGCTGGCGCTGGTCAGCCACCCAGGGTTTGATCCCAACCTCTTTGTTGACGGCATCGACAGCGAAGACTGGAACCAACTCAACGACTCTCCTGACCACCCACTCATCAACCGCGCCCTGCGTGCTGCCTATCCGGAAGGTTCCACCATTAAACCCTTCATGGCGCTGGCCGGTTTGCACTATGGTGTTCGTACGCCAGAACAAACCATTTCCGATCCGGGTTATTTCGCTTTTCCGGGCAGCAGCCACCATTACCGCGACTGGGCGCCCAACGGACACGGTATAGTAGACATGCACAAATCCATCGTCGTCTCGTGTGATACTTACTACTACCGCCTTGCTAACGATCTGGGCATCGACCGCATGCACAACTATCTGGCGCAATTTGGTTTTGGTCAAAAATCCGGCATCGACTTGCCAGGCGAAGTCAGCGGCGTGCTTCCATCTCGCGCGTGGAAAGCCAAAATCTCGCGCCAGCCCTGGTATCCTGGAGAAACCGTCATTTGTGGCATCGGCCAGGGATACAACCTCACCACACCCTTGCAACTGGCCGTCGCCACAGCAGCACTGGCCAACGGCGGAACTGTCTGGCAACCACAAGTCGTGCGCGGCATTACCGACAGTAAAACCGGCCGATATCACGACACACCGGCGAAAATCACCCGCGTCATCCAGATTCCGCCTGCCGACCGACAAATCATCGTCGATGCCATGATAGATGTTACCCGACCAGGCGGCACAGCCTCGCACGCCTGCATGGGCGCCCCCTATCTCATCGCTGCCAAAACCGGTACTGCGCAAGTGGTCGGTATCCGACAAAATGAAAAATACCATGCTGCCAGCCTCACCATGCGCCACCGCGACCATGCCGTTTTTATCGCCTTCGCCCCTGCCGATCACCCCAAAATCGCCATTGCCATTTTCATTGAAAATGGCGGTCATGGCGGCACCACAGCGGCACCCATTGCCCGTGCTGTCATGGATTACTATCTGCTGAAAAAAATACCCGCCATAACGCCCGCCAGCACGCCAGCCACACCGACCATCGATCATGTTGACTAATAAACATTTCTGGCGAAAATTCGCCACCCATATCGACTACCCGTTACTGTTCATGCTGTTTATGCTTTTGCTGTTGAGTCTGTTCGTGCAATACAGCGCCAGCAACGAAAGCGTCAACCATGTCCTGATGCACGCAGGTTTTGGTCTGCTGGCGCTATTATTAATGGCTCTGGTCGCCAACATTCCGACCCAGTACTGGGTGACACTGGCCGTTCCACTGTATGTCACGGGCATTTTACTGTTGCTTGGCGTCGCTATGGCAGGTGACGTGGTCAATGGCTCGCGACGCTGGCTGCATCTGGTTTTTTTTCGCATACAGCCATCAGAGATTCTGAAACTGGCAATGCCGCTAATGCTGGCCTGGTTTTTCCACACCCGACACGCCACCCTCACCCTGCGCGATTACAGCATCGCTGCCCTGCTTTTGTTGACACCGACATTGTTGGTCGCACATCAACCCGATCTGGGCACAGCTCTGTTGATTGCCGCCTCCGGCTTCTACGTCATTGTACTGGCCGGATTACCCTGGCGCATTCTGGCTGGACTCAGCCTGCTTGCCACCGCCAGCCTCCCTCTGTTATGGCATGTTCTGCACGATTACCAAAAAAACCGCATTCTGACGCTACTAGACCCCTCCCGCGATCCATTGGGAGCCGGTTATCACATCATCCAGTCCAGCATTGCACTCGGCTCCGGTGGTCTGTTGGGCAAAGGCTGGCTACATGGTACCCAATCACACCTGGATTTTTTACCTGAACATACTACCGATTTTGTATTTGCCGTGTTCGGGGAAGAATTTGGCCTGCTGGGTAATTTCCTGTTATTATCGCTTTACCTTGGTATCATTTTGCGCGGCCTTCGCTTGAGCGCCCGCGCACCGGATTTATTTGGTCGCCTGCTATCCGGCAGTATCGTACTGTCGTTTTTTACCTATGTTTTTGTCAATATGGGTATGGTTTCGGGCATTTTGCCCGTGGTTGGCGTACCTTTGCCGCTCATCAGTTACGGCGGAAGCGCCATGCTGATTGTGATGCTGGGTTTTGGGCTAATCATGGGGCTTGACACGCATCAAAAACTCAACAAATCCTGACGTTACTGTGAAACAACCCGTCCACACCCTTTTCTCATCCGCTTTGGTCTGTGTATGTCTCGACCTGCTGGCCGGTTGTGCCAGCCAGCCAGTTCACAACATGGCAACGTCCCCTGCCGCCATCGCGCCACGCACCAGTCAAATCACACCTCACCATGGTGGAGGTTATTACCTTGATGACGGCCCGGGCGACAACCCCCCCGCCAACATCGACCAAATTCCGGATGCCGTACCCAAAATTGAACCGTTGAAAACAGCCGCCAACCGCCCCTATACTGCGCTGGGCAAGGCGTACACCCCGCAAACCGCGCTGATGCCTTATGAAGAAACCGGTATTGCGTCATGGTATGGTCGCCGCTTTAACGGCCACAACACCTCGTCGGGTGAACCGTACAACATGTATGCCATGACAGCAGCGCACCCAACCCTGCCTATTCCCAGCTATGCGCGTGTCACTTCCTTGCAGACCGGCAAATCTGTCATCGTCCGCATCAATGATCGAGGCCCCTTTCACAGCACCCGCATTATCGATTTATCCTATACGGCGGCTCACAAACTAGGGTTGATACAAGGCGGCAGCGGCATGGTCAGGGTTCGCGCCATCACCCCGGACGAAATCAGCCAGGGACGTGATATCGCCGACAATACCAACCATGCTCACGGCATTTTTCTGCAACTGGGCAGTTTTGTCGAACATGCCAACGCTGAACGGTTACTGGCCGAAGCCAGCACCCAACTCGACCATGGCAGCACTGCTCTGGTCATCCTGCAACATGCACAACGCTACCGGGTAGCGCTTGGACCGTATCAGGATGAAGATAGTGCCATGCAGGCTGAAAAAGAAATTCAAACCCGTATGAACCTCACCCCTTTCCGCATTGTCCTACCCTGACCGGAGCAAAACGAAAACCACCATGCCACACTATATAAGACTGATTTTTATATTTATTTTTATTTCCATCCAAACTGCGTCAGCAATGGAAATTCCGGTTGCGCCACCACCCGAGCTCAACGCCACCGCTTGGCTGCTCATTGATGTCAACAATGGTCAGGTGCTGACGGAACACAATGCTGACAACCGCATCGAGCCTGCCTCTCTCACCAAACTATTAAGCGCCTGGCTCATCTTCGGCGCCATCAATCAAGGTGAGATCAAACTCTCCGATACTATCCTGCCGTCCGAAAACGCATGGAAAACAGAAGGTTCACGCATGTTTATCGAGCCGGGAAAACCAGTCACCGTCGATGCCCTGCTACATGGCATGATCATCCAGTCTGGTAATGATGCCACCATGGCGCTCGCAGAACGGGTAGGAGGTAGCGAAGCCGGATTCGTTGACATGATGAACAAGGCGGCGCAACAACTGGGAATGACCCGCAGTCATTTCGTGACGGCTACCGGCCTGCCCAACCCCCAGCATTACACCACAGCACGCGATTTGTCTCGTGTCGCCATTGCGCTGCTGCGCGACTACCCACAGTTTTCCGGTCTTTATGCCATCAAGGAATACCGTTACAACAACATTACCCAAGCCAACCGTAACCGGTTATTGTGGAGCGACCCCAGCGTGGACGGCATGAAAACCGGCCACACCCAAGCCGCCGGATATTGCCTGATAGCTTCGGCTCACCGCGATAACCGCCGTCTGCTTGCCGTGGTGCTCGGCGCGCCTTCCGACACTCTGCGCGCAACAGAAACACAGCGTCTGCTCAATTATGGCTTTCAGTCTTTTGACTCCGTTCAACTGTACGCGGCCAACCAGCCTGTGACCACCCTCAAAGTCTGGCAAGGCAAACAGAATCATATCCGCGCCGGTTCGACGCACGCCATCACCATCGACGTGCCGCACGGCCACGCCCACGATCTCCAGACCACGCTCAACACCAGTCAACCTTTGCTGGCACCGCTGTCTATCGGACAAACCATCGGCTCACTCACCATTCGTCTAAACGGCAACACGCTGGCACAATATCCTGTGCAGTCATTGGACAATGACCCAGTCGCCAGTTGGCTGGGACGTTTATGGGATAAAATACGCATGGCCTTGAGTGGTAGCCACGCTTCATGAACGGATTACCCGGAAGCCCGAGAACGCCATGACTGAAGAATCGATCATTCCCTACCCATGCGACTTTCCCATCAAAATTTTTGGTCGCAATGAACCTGACTTCAGCGCCAGCATCGTCGAAATTGTGCTGCGCCACGACCCGGATTTCGACGCCGCCAGCATCGAATGGCGGGTGAGCAGCGCCAGCAATTACCTGAGCGTCACTTGCACCATCCGCGCCGTCTCGCGCGCGCAACTCGACGCGCTGTATCAGGAACTGGTTGACCACCCAAAAGTAAAAATGGTTCTGTAACCCACACATTGCATATGCAGATTCGTCATCTCGGTATCACTGATTACACGGCCAGTTGGGACGCCATGCGCACCTTCACTGCCGCCAGACACATCACCAGCCACACCAATACAGATGACGAAATCTGGTTCACCGAGCACCCCCCCGTTTTCACACTTGGCCAAGCCGGTCGCACCGAGCACATTCTGGATGCAGGCGACATTCCGTTACTGCGCACTGATCGTGGAGGACAAGTTACTTACCACGGCTACGGTCAATTGCTGGCATACGTCCTCATCAACCTGAAAGCGCGCAGATTTGGCGTACGCGAACTTGTCCATCGACTGGAGCAAGCCATCGTCGACACTCTGGCGGAATATGCCCTGCAAGCAGAACGGAAATCCGGTGCACCTGGCGTATATCTGAATGGCGCAAAAATTGCCTCGCTTGGATTACGCATCCGCCAAGGTTATAGCTATCATGGGTTGGCGCTGAATGTCGACATGGATTTATCACCTTTTTCCCGCATCAATCCCTGCGGTTTCGCCCAATTACCCATCACCCAACTGCGTGATCACCACAGCAATGCTACAATGACTGATGCAACTTTCCGGCTTGCCCGACAACTCATCCACCAACTCGACTCAACACACTGACAAGGACCTCCGTGGCAGACAACTCCCAGCACAAAGGAGCGGCAAAAACGGCCCGCATCCCCATCCCCATCGTTCCCAAGCCCCGCCTGCGCTTACCTCCCTGGATACGTGCCAAGCCGGCCAGCGCTGCCAACGTGCAAGCCTTGAAACAAATTCTGCGCGAACAACACCTGCACACCGTTTGCGAAGAAGCCTCCTGCCCCAATCTGGGCGAATGCTTCAGCCACGGCACAGCCACCTTCATGATTCTGGGTGATTTATGCACTCGCCGCTGCCCGTTTTGCGACGTGGGACATGGCACCCCGCTGCCACCGGATAACGATGAACCGGCCAATCTTGCTGCCACCATCGCCGCCATGCGGCTGAAATATGTCGTCATCACCAGCGTTGACCGTGACGATCTGCGTGATGGCGGCGCGCAACATTACGCACAGTGCATTCGCGCCGTGCGGGAAACTTCCCCGAATACCCGTATCGAAATTCTGGTTCCCGATTTTCGGGGTCGGTTGGACACAGCACTTGACCTCCTCAGCACAAACCTGCCTGACGTGCTCAATCACAACCTTGAAACCGTACCCCGTCTATATAAAGCCGCCCGACCAGGAGCAGATTACCGGCACTCGCTCAAACTGCTGGCCGAATTCAAACGCCGCCATCCACACATCCCGACCAAATCCGGCATCATGGTCGGATTAGGCGAAACCGACGAAGAAATCCTGCCCGTACTGAAGGATTTACGCACCCATCAGGTCGATATGCTCACCATTGGTCAATACCTGCAACCCAGCGCGCACCACCTGCCCGTCGAACGCTTCGTCACCCCGGAACAATTCGACCGCTTGACCGTCACCGCTACCGCCATGGGCTTCACCCATGCTGCCTGCGGCCCGATGGTGCGCAGCAGCTACCACGCCGACCAGCAAGCGCAATCGGCGGGCGTATTGTGAACATACACAAATAAATGATAATTTCTATTAATCAGTGATAATATTTCACTATTCGATGATAGAAACTGATACTCCCATTTTTTTGGGCGGGCCTTAATCATGAGACTGACGCCCATCCTTTCCATCCCGCAACTCACCCCGGATGAGCGTCTCTGGCGCATAGACTGGTTTGGCGAATGTCATTATCCATCCGGCAGGCGTAATAGCCAGCCTTCTGTCCGGTGTATCTGTGGCGGGCATTGCCATGGCCAACGACATTAATCCGAATCAGTTGCAGCACTGGATCAGGCAATGTCGCGCCGAAGGTAATCCCCTGCCAGTTCGGGTCAATCCGGCTTCAAGTTGGTGCCGGTGTCAATCCAAAAATCCCGACCATTAAATGCAGCGAACAGCATGATTGAGATTACTCTGTCTGGCAAGAGGCTTTGCATCGCTGCGCTGGCCGGTGTCCTCAGCGGCAGGTCTGGCTATCCGTAAATTTCGACTGCTTCATGCAGAACCTCCTCCTATCGAGAAAATTCTACTTCTATTCCTGACTTTTTGCAGGGAGGATTACTGCGGGCGAACTGCCGCGTTGCGCCGCTTGTCAAGGAGAATAACCCTTGACTGCGCATCGCGCCTTGCATTTCATCCCGCCAAGCCACCGTCGCGACCGCGTGGGAATTAATCAGCGCCTCCTAAGGTGAAAAAAGATTTACTTTTTGCTAGCAATTGCTGCATAATTACAGTCATATCATCCTCCTCGGCATTCCGAAGAGTCCCGGTGACCAGCGTTGCCGGGGTGAGTCATCCCAACAGCATCGCTGTTGGTCCCGACGCCCTGCGGTGTCGGCAATCATCCCGAGGGTAATTCCCGAGGTCCCGGCCGCCTGCGCGGCCGGTTTCATTTATAGGGGCGAACTTGGCGAATCAAAATCGAGTTATCGTTTTCGTAGATGGATTCAATCTTTATCATTCCATTCACGAATTGAATTTTGATCTAAAAACCAAACGACCTACCCGCCCCAAAAAACATTATCTCAAGTGGTTAGACATTTCTGCACTCAGCAAGGCTCTCATTCATCCCGCGCAAGACAGCCTAGCTGGCGCTTATTATTTTTCAGCTTATGCTGGCTGGGTTCCACAAGATGTACAAGATAGACACCGCGACTATGTGGCCGTGTTGAAATCAACAGGTGTCATCCCGATTATGGGGACGTTCAAGAAAAAACCTCGTAAATGCCCTAGCTGCCAACATGAGTGGGATACGCATGAGGAAAAAGAAAGTGACGTCAACATTGCGCTGCACTTGTTGAAGCTGGCTTATGAAGACGCTTTCGACAAAGCCATCATATTTACTGCGGATACAGACCTAGCACCGGCAATTCGGACAGTTAGAGATAAATTCCCGCATAAGGAAGTTCGTGTTGCAATCCCTGAGCGTCGGCTGAACCGATCCAAAGCT